>NZ_CP027561.1:3017223-3318945 GCF_012974785.1 Pseudomonas fluorescens
GGCCGACGTTCTACCGCTTGCTGCATAAACACCAGATCCGCTAGGGCGCGGTGCTTCTTCCGACAAGAAGCTGAAAAGGCCCGCTGCGATGCACTCGCAGCGGGCCTTTTCATAGTGTGGCGGGTTAGAAGTAGTACGGGAATTTCAGGCTGAAGGAGAAGTCCGGGGCATCGTCGGTCATGCCGATGGACAGGTTGGGCACGATGGTCAGATTGTCGGTGGCCGCGATGGTCATGCCGACGTTGAAGTAACCGGCGTTGGCGTCGCTGGACACCACCGATTGCCAATCCCCGCCATCCTGTTTCAGCTTGCTCTTGCGTTGCACAAGGTCGGATACGGAGAACGACATACTCATCTTCTCGTTCAGTGCGAAGGCAACCCCGGCGCCAATCTGGAAGCTGTCGCCGATGCGTACCTTGCCTGGGTTCTTCTGGTTGACATCGGAACTGATGTCGTCAAACGACTCCTCGAAGTTGTGGGTGTAGGACAGACTGCCGAACAGCACGGCCGGGTCAAACGTCTTGACCAGCGAGATGCCCGGTGTGATCGACCAGACGCCGTTGCCGGTCGGCAAGGTGTCGGGAACGAACAGGTTGTTGTTGTCGTCGGTCTTGCGCAGCTTGATGCCGAACGGATCCTTGCCGGTTGGCGCCTTGACCCGCAAGGAGACCACGGCGTCCGGGGTGTTGGCCGATTCGTCCAGGAACTTGTACGCAATGCCGAAGTTGACGTCGCCGATAGTCGGGTCGCGGCTGACGTCCTGTTCGGTGGTGACGTTGGAGGCGCCGCCGTTGCCGCCGCCGGACTGATAGGTCGATTCCCGGTAGATCACTGGCACGTTCAGGTCGAATTGCCAGCGGTTGTCGAAGTTGTAGCGGCCTGTCAGGTCCAGCGTCCAGGTGTCGGCCTTGATCCGGTCGAGGTTGATGTTGCCGAGAAAAATCGAGTCCAGAGCCAGGAAACCGTTGAGAATCAGCTGGCGCGTGTCATAACGCGAATAGGTGATACCGGTTTCGAAGCTGAATTTGCCGCCCCGAAGAAACCGCTGGCTTCGTCGTACAGGTTGGACACACTCTGTGCCGGTTGTGAATCGTCGGCCAACGATTGGCCATAGGATGCGCCACTGCCCCCGGCGGCGCCCCCCGACGCTGCTGCAGCCCCGGTGCCGGTGGCGACCCGGTTGCCTTTCATGTCCGAAGGCGATTTGGCCAGGCGTTTTGGGGGTGGAGAAGCGGGTTGCTCTTCGACCTGGCGGACTCGCTGTTCGAGCACCGCCAAGGCTTTTTGTTGTACTTCGTATCGTTGCTTAAGCTCCAGAAGTTCCTGTTTCAGGGCTTCTACATCGGCATCGGGTGCTGCTTGCAGCATCGCCGCGGGTAGAAGAGTACTCAAACATACAGCGGCACGCAGTGATACTGATCGATACATGAATAAGCCGTCCCTTTAAGCCCAATGATCGAGACTCAGCGTAGTTCAATATCCGATATTGCGTAGTGCTCTGAGTTGAGTCAGGTTGCAGTCCAGTGCGCCGGCACTCATACCGTTATTGTTAAGGACAACGTTGAGTTGTGTCAGGTTGTTGACTACGTTCGCGTTACCCAGCAAGCGGGTATTTTGCAGCAGTCCGCCCTGGGCGACCTGTTGCAAGGCTGTACCCTGATTGCCGGAGGCCTGAATGGCCATTTGCACACCGCCGTTTGTGGCTGAAACCGCGACGCTGCCGGCACCGTTGCTGCCGGAAATGGTCTGGCCGGCCATCAAGGCCTGGCCCTGGGCGGGCATCAGGGCAGGTGCCTGACTGGCTTCTTTGACGTTGATCGCAACGTTGTTGTAGGCGGAGTTGCCGTCGCCAGCGGCGCGCACACTCTGCGTCACGCCCTGGCTGGAGTTGAGTCCCGCACCACCCACGACCGAGCCAGTCCCCAGTTCCGGGGTACTGCCATTGCCGTGTTCCTTGATGGTCGAGACGTAGAATTCAGGTTTTACCGAAGCGGCCTGCAATTGCATCGTGGCCGAGGCCCCGATCAGATCTCCACTGGCGTTGCGCCAGGTACTGCTCATGACGACACCGAAGCTGATGATCCGGCCCGGCATCACATAACGACCGCGAAGCTGTGACAGCTCCGAATCCTGGATTTCGATGGGTTTGAACCCTGCATTGGCATAGCCTGACGCGCTCGCTGCCAGGCAGGCGGCGGCCAGCCAGTATGAGGTTTTCATCTGCTGCTCCCGGGACATCCAGCCCCACTCTTTATAATCGGCGATTAAAAGAAGTCGCTCTGTATGAACCCGAAGTCCATCAATTCAGCATCTTTGACGGGGTTGAAGTTATCCAGCTTGTTCTTGGCGGTCAGCGGTGCCGGAGGACTGCGTAATGCATTGGTCTTGTCGTATCCGGGGCCGACGATGGCAAAGACAATGCCGTTCCAACCTTTGACAAAGTCATCATGGCTGTAGCGTTTGTGTCCTAAAACGGGGTCTCCGATGTAGACCCAATCCTTGTCCGCCCGCTGCAGCACCACGAAATGCTTGTAGCCGCGAATTTCCATCAGTACCACCACCGGGATAGTGACCGCATCGAGTTTTTCCGGTGGGATCTTGTAGCCCCTGGCACGCATGCCGATGCTTTCTATGTAGCGCTTCATGTCGAGCATGGAGAAACCTTGCGTACGGACAAGGTCCTGGTCGGAATTGACCAGCATGCCTTTGATGATGTGCTCTTCATCGACGTCGAGCCAATAAGCCTGGCGCAGTACCGTTGCCAGCGCGGCGGCGCCGCAGCTGAAATCGGTTTTTTGTTCGACGATGTCGGCAAACTTGCGCTCACGGATGCTTTGCACGTTTTTGTAGACGAGCGTGCCGCCGGGCAGGGCAGCAACGGGAATCTGAGCAGCCTGGGTCAGGCCACAGAAGCAAAGCAGAGCGAGGAGGGCAGTCTTACGCATGATCGATACGCCTTTGCGGACTGAGGAAAAGCCCCGTTTCCGGGGCTTTCGTTTCGATCGCGATTACATGCAGGCTTTGCAACCTGCAGCGATGGACAGCGAGTTGCTTTGTTGGTTGCCAACGCCAGCAGCGTTGTTGAAGCCGCCGTTGCCGGACCAGTTGTTGCCTACGTTGGTCATGCTGGCGGTGTTGGTGACTGGGTTTTTCCAGCCGTCTGGAGTCAACACTTGTTGAGTGGTCACGCCAGCCAGACCGAAGACACCCACGGCAACGAAATCAGATTTCTGATCTTTGCCATGGCCCCTGTCGTTGTTGCCATAGCCACCGTGACCGTGATCATCGTCTTTGGTGACTGCGGTGCCTGCGGCCACGAATGCGCCGGCGGCGTTGACAGTGCCAGTGAGGGTATCTTTTTTGTAGGTTTGAGTGCCGTTGTTGGCGACGCCCAGACCCGTCGAGGTTTGGTTGGCGGCAGCAGCGGCGTTAGCTACACGACCACCGGATACAGCAATTGCCAGGTTGTTTTTCTGTTGGTTGAAGTCGCCGGCAGCGTTGTTCACGCCGATGTTACCCGAGCCACCGTTGCCGACGTTGTTGAGGCTGGCATTGGCTGTGCTGGAGTAGTTCGCAACGGTGTTGCCGGTGTTCATTTGAGTTGCACTGGAGGCGGAAACCGCAGCGCCGAAGATGAAGCTTTCGTCAGCAGTGGCCAGAGCGGCGGCGTTGTCTTGTTGGTTGCCATCGCCTGCGGCGTTGTTCATGCCGATGTTGCCGTTGGCGCCGTTGACAGCGTTGCTGGCATTGGCGTTGTTGTTGGTGCCCTGGTTCAGCACAATGTTGCCGTCGCTGGTTTGCTGGTCGATCACTGCAGCGCCCGCACCGGCGGAGATTTGCAGCAGTTCTTCCAGAGTTGGGCCTTTCGGTCCGTGATCATGACCGTGATGTTCATCACGGCCGCCTGCCTGAGCTGCGATTGCCATCACTGCGGCGAGTGCGAAAACCAGTGGTTTGAGAGCCATTGTAGGTTTCATGGTGTTTCTCCGTCGTGCTTATTAGTTGGTTAAGTGTTGGTACTTTCTAATTGCACTGCTTCTTGTTTGGGTCAGTCAGCGACCCGGATGCTCAGGGTGTTAGCCATTCGGTTCCCCACCCCGGCACTCTGGTTCACCTGGATTACCCCGCGACTGCCGGTGAAGGCCTGATCACTTGTCGTGACCTGGCGACTGCCGGGGATGCCAGTTGCTCCTGAGCTCGGTAACAACGCCACGTTCTGTTGGGAAAGGGCGCTATCGTCAATGCTCTGCGGTGCAGCACTGATGCTGATCCGCATGGCGTTGGCCATCTGGTTGTTGGCCCCGGAACCCTGGTTCACGCCCAGTGCGCCGTTGCCGTTACTGAATGAGGTACCGCCGATAGTGGAGCTCGCATTGATCGAGCGGTCGGCGGGGGTGTCGAGTTTCTGGTGAATGATGGTGGTGGCGCTGGCCGACGTGCCGATGGCAATCGATTTGACGTTGGTCTGTTGCTGTTGGTCGCCGGCGGCCTGGTTGACGTTGAAGTTGCCGTTGTACTGCGCGCCGGAGTTCTGAATGTTGGCGCTGTCCACGGCGCCTGGATCGGCCATCACGCTGGTGCAGCCGAGCAGCGCCAAAAGGAGCAGGGAACGATTCATTTCATTGGCCTCCGGCCATGCGGGTCAGCGGAGCCAGACCACTGCTGAGCGAGCGGTTGATGGTGTTGGAAATCGTCCCGCCACCGCCGCCGCCATGGCCGGCGCTCATGCCGGGCAGACCGTTTGGATTGGTCAAGACGTTGGTGCCCGGCAGGCTGGACCCTACGGATATGTTGCCGCGGATAGATGAGCCACTGGCTACACTGGCAAAGTCGCCGTCATTGAGTTCGGTGCTGGTCATTGCCTGGTCGATACGCGCGGACGGGTTGGCATTGACAGTGGTCGGGTAGGGGTCTTTGCCGAATGCGCTGCGTCCGATCGGAATCGGCTGCACGTCGCGACTGAGCACGATCACGCCATTGCCTTCAGCCTGAACGTTGACACTGAGGAAAGTGCTGGCGGCTGATCCGATCAGCAGAAGGCAAGTGAAGGCTTTGTTGATGTTTCCCACGGCGGCAATTCCTTCTTCAGTGGGCTGGCCCGAGTCAGCGTTGTGAAGGAGAGAGCGAAAGCTGTGCCGGTTTTTAAATCTTCCGGGTTTTCAATGGGTTGGCTGAAGAGTGTGCAGCGCTGATACAAATGCTGTTTCAACGCTGAAACAGGTCCCTGCAGTTTCTGCGGGGCAAAGCCATTGCAATGCTCTGGGACAAGGGTTTGCAGAAGGGTGTTTCAGCGATGTAACAAGTCGCATGACAAAGCGATGAAGGCCGTTGAGACGGGGGCTTTGCAGAGGAAGGAGTGTTTCAGGATCGGACACTTTTACCCCTGATCGGGGAAAATGCACGGGGCAGGCACCCGGACCCGGGTCAACCTGCCAGCAGGTTTCGTACGGCGTCGAAGGCTTGAGCCTGGCGCTCGGCCCAGTCACCCTGAATGATCTGCAAAGGTTGCCGGTGCTGTTCCAGCCAGGTTTTGGTGGCGTCGTAGAAGGCCAGACGTTCGCTGAGCGCTGGCTGGCAACGTTGACCGTCGTCTGTCCAGTCGATCTGTTGCGCAGACAGCAGCAGGTGCAGGTCGTAATGACGCGCCAGCAGTTCCGGTTCCAGCCAGTCGGGACAGTCGCCGAACAGCGTCTGGCTCCAGAGGATGTTGCTCAAAAGATGCGTATCGAGAATCAGCAGGCTCGGCTGTTGCGCTCGCGCCTCGTCTTCCCATCGCAACTGGCCGCGAGCGATCTCGGGAATATCGGCAAGGCAGGTATCACGGGGATTCTGCTCGATGAACCAGCGCACGTACTCGTCGACCCGCAGACCGCCGAACTGTCGCTGCAGTCCGGCCGCCAGCCAGCTCTTGCCGGTGGATTCCGGCCCGGTCAGAACCACGACTTTCATGTGCGCAACGCCGGATCGGCGCGCCATTCCCGCCAGCCTTGCACCGCGATCAGGGTGAAGAGGGCGTACAGCGCCGCCGTGAGATACAGCGCCTTGTAGAGAAACAGCCCGACAAAGATCACATCCAGCACGAACCACAGCGCCCAGCATTGCAGGCGCTTGTGGGCCATCCAGAATTGCGCGACCAGGC
Organism: Pseudomonas fluorescens; assembly: GCF_012974785.1. Taxonomy (GTDB): domain Bacteria; phylum Pseudomonadota; class Gammaproteobacteria; order Pseudomonadales; family Pseudomonadaceae; genus Aquipseudomonas; species Aquipseudomonas fluorescens_BT. Next base: position 3,023,363 of record NZ_CP027561.1, read on the forward strand.
TGAAAGCGGTCAGCGCCGCGTCGAGCCAGGGTTGCGCCGCGTCCGTCCAGTGCGCCATGGCCGCGCCCAGCAAAAGGCTGCCGACGGCGCCGATGGCCAGCCCTTGCAGAATCGAACGGAAATCGAGCCGGCTGACCTCACGTCCGTCGTGCAGCGTTCCGACGCGGGTCCATTGCCACCAGCCGTAGACTTGCAGCGCGGCGTAGACCACCTGCAGCAACATGTCCGAATACAGCTTCACTTCAAAGAAGACCCAGCTGTAGAGCAGCACCATGACCAGCCCGATCGGCCAGCACCACGGGTTCTGTTTGACCGTCAGCCAGACGGCGATTACACCGAGGGCGGCGGCAAACAGTTCGAGCCCGGACATGCAAGATCCTTGGGGGAGTTGGGAAGGGAGCGGATTGTACCGAAAAACAGGTGGGAAATGAGTTCCCACCTGTTGCAGGGATCAGACGCGGAACTGGCGCAGCAGCCCGTTCAGTTGTTCGCTGAGCTGGCCGAGTTTCACACTCGCCACGCTCGACTGCTCGGCCGCCAGCGCCGTGCTGTGAGACAAGCCCGCCGCCTGAGTAACGTTCTGGTTGATGTCCTCGACCACGTGCGCCTGTTGCAGGGTCGCGCTGGCGATCGAGGCGTTCAGACCGTTGAGGTTGCGCAACGCCTGGCCGATGGCATTGAGACTCGCCCCGGCCAGTCCCGCCTGCTCGATAGTCAATTGCGAAGCCTTGCTGCTGTCGCCGATCACCTTCACGGCGGCCTCGGAATGGTTTTGCAGACGCTCGATCATCGACTGGATTTCCGCCGTGGATTTCTGCGTGCGTTGCGCGAGCAAACGCACTTCGTCAGCCACCACCGCAAACCCGCGACCCTGTTCACCGGCACGGGCTGCTTCAATGGCGGCGTTGAGGGCGAGCAGGTTGGTCTGCTCGGCAATCGAGCGGATCACTTCCAGCACGCTGCCGATCTGCGTGCTTTCGGTCGCCAGCGTGCGGATGACTTCGACGGCCTGATCGATGGTGCCGGAGAGCTTGTCGATCTGTTGCAAGCTGCCGTCGATGTTGACCTGGCCCTGTTGAGCCTGGGCTTCTGCGTCACGCATTTCGCTGGCGGCATGTTCGGCGTTCTTCGCCACATCTTGCACGCCGTAGGTGACTTCGTTGATGGCGGTCGCCACCAGCTCCATCTGCTGCGACTGTTGCTGGCTGCGCTGCTGGGCCTGGGTTGCGTCGTTGCCCAGCTCCCGCGACGACTCGCCCAGCGCGCTGGCGGACACCTGCAAATCGCCGATGACCCGGCGCAGCTTGGCAGTGAAGGCATTGAAGTGATGCGCCAGTTGCGTGACTTCGTCCTGGCCATGGGTATCGAGGCTGCGGGTCAGGTCGCTTTCGCCGCTGGCGATGTTGGCCATGGCGTTCACGGTTTCCTGCAAGGGGCGGACAATGCTGCGGGCAATCAGGATCACCAGCACGCCCATGATCAGTGCGATGACCAGCCCTACAACGGACGCCTTGATCACCTGGCCCTGAAACTCGGCCTGCACATCGTCGACGTAGACGCCGGAACCCAGCACCCAGCCCCATGGCTCGAACAGTTTCACGTAGGAGGTCTTGGCCACCGGCTCGCTGGCACCGGGTTTCGGCCAACGGTAATCGACCATGCCGGCGCCCTTGGCCCTGGCGATGGCAACCATTTCGTTGAACACCGCAAAACCGTCCGGATCGCGAATCGCCGAGAGGTTCTGGCCTTCAAGCTTGGGATTGGTCGGGTGCATGACCATCACGGGGGTGAGGTCGTTGATCCAGAAGTAGTCGTTCTGATCGTAGCGCAGGCCGCGAATCGCGGTCAGCGCCTGTTTCTGGGCGGCGTCGCGGGTCAGGGTCCCCGCCGCTTCCAAGCCTTGGTAGTAGGCCAGCAATCCACTGGCGGTCTGCACCACATGCTGGGTTTTCTGGGCCTTGGCGTGATACAGGTCATCGTGGATCTGCTTGAGCATCAACAGGCCCAGGGTCAGCAGCATGACCACCGCCACAATCAAGATGAGCCACAAGCGTCGGCTGATCGACACACTGCGCAAGCTGTTCATAACGCTGTCACTCCGGTTTTTTTTCTTGTAATAAATCACCGCCAGCATCCAAGCACGTTTCCGTGCCCGGGCATACGCGACCCAAGTCGTAGAGCGCGGCAGCGCTATTACGGCTTGTCTGATAGGATTTCGGCCCCGTGCGTGAAAACCTGAATCCAAGTTGCCATTTCACGGAATTTTGACCGTTTCGTGTGGATCCTTGGCGCGCGGAATCGGTACAGCGACAAACAGCTACGCTGAACGCAGTGAACGTAAAAAAATACTATCGGGGCATGCCTGAGCGCATCGCTCTTTGGGGGATTGATGGACCTTTGGACCGCCTTGCAGGCACTGATTCTTGGAGTTGTAGAAGGGCTGACGGAGTTTTTGCCCATTTCCAGTACCGGACACCAGATCATTGTTGCCGACTTGCTCGATTTCGGAGGCGAGCGAGCGATGGCGTTCAACATCATCATTCAGCTTGGCGCGATTCTCGCAGTGGTCTGGGAATTTCGACGCAAGATTCTCGACGTGGTCATCGGCTTGCCGACTCAGCCGAGCGCCCGGCGCTTTACCGCCAACCTGCTGATCGCCTTCCTGCCCGCCGTGGTGCTCGGCGTGATCTTTGCCGATCTGATTCACAAATACCTGTTCAACCCGATCACCGTGGCCGCGGCGCTGGTGGTGGGCGGGATCGTGATGTTGTGGGCCGAGCAGCGTCAGCATGAAGTTCACGCTGAAACGGTCGACGAAATTCGCTGGACGGATGCGCTGAAGATCGGCTTCGCCCAGTGCCTGGCGATGATCCCCGGCACCTCGCGCTCCGGCTCGACCATCATCGGTGGCCTGTTGTTTGGCCTGTCGCGCAAGACCGCCACCGAGTTTTCGTTCTTTCTGGCGATGCCGACCATGGTCGGTGCGGCGGTGTATTCGGGCTACAAGTATCGCCACCTGTTCGTGCCGGCCGACTTTCCGGTGTTCGCCATCGGTTTCGTCACGGCGTTCATATTCGCCATGATCGCGGTGCGTGGCTTGCTGAAATTCATTGCCAGCCACAGTTACGCGGCATTCGCCTGGTACCGGATCGTGTTCGGTCTGTTGATTCTGGCGACCTGGCAGTTCGGCTGGGTGGACTGGGCGGCGGCCAGGGCATGAGTGATTCCCGCGCACGTCGTCCGGATCGCGGCTCGTCCGGCGGCCGCATCCAGCACCTCAATTTGAAGCTGTTCGTGCTGCTGATCGTCTGCGCGTTGCCGCTGTTCGGCTCGCTGTCGATGTGGTTGCGCGGGATCTCTCGCGTGCCGCTGGCGGCCTACGGGATTGTCAGCGTGCTGGCGTTCTTCCTGTACTGGGCCGACAAGCGCAAGGCCCGCGCCGATGCCTGGCGCACTCCGGAAAACATCCTGCACGCCGTGGAACTGGCGGGTGGCTGGCCGGGCGCGTTGATCGCCCAGCAGGTCTTGCGGCACAAGACGCGCAAGGTGTCGTTCCAGATTTTGTTCTGGGTGATCGTTGCGCTGCACCAGGTGTTCTGGATCGATCAGTTGTTCCTCGGTTCGAACCTGCTGGCGTTGGGGTAGAGCTACAGCAGCAACCCGACCCGGGTTTTCTTCGGCAATTTGCTCACCACCAACTGGTGAGAACGTTGCAGCAACCCTCGCAGTTCCTCGGCGCCCAAGGGGTAGGGCGGGTGCATGATGATCCATTGTGCCCGCGCCAGATAAGGCGCCGGGTGAATGCCCGGCCGGTCGCAATGACCGAGAAACAGGTCCTTGTCGACCTTGAACGCCAGCGACTCACCGCGCAGCCCCTGCAAGGCGAACATCTTGTTGCCGGCAATCGAAAACACCCGCACACCGCCCCATTTGTAGTCTTCCCGGGCGCCCGGCAATGTCAGGCAGAAATCCGCAACGTCCGCTTCGCTCATCTTTCCTTGTTTCATAACAGCCGTTCTCCACAGGCATTGAACGATTCCACCAAATGATCGATCCAGGCACGTACCGCCGGCATCACCCCGCGTCGATGCGGGTATACGGCTTGCAGCCAGCCGCCGGGCAACGACCAGTCCGGCAGCAATTGCACCAGCGTGCCGTTGTTCAGTTCCGCTTCGCAATACATCATCGGCAGCAGGGTGAAACCCTGGCCGGCCAGCACGCAGGCCTTGCGTACGATGAAATCGTCGATGCCCAGCCGGGCTTCCAGCGCCAGATCGCAACTCTTGCCGTGCTGATCGAGCAGGCGCACATGCACCATGCGATCGGCTTCCAGCGCACCAAGCACCGGCAGGGCTTTGAGGTCCTGCGGATGATTGATTTCCACGCCCTGTATAAAGGAAGGACTGGCGACCACCACCATCTGTGCCTGGCGCAGACGGCGGGTCACCAGCATCGGCTCTTCGTCGCCGTGTTCGCGCACGCGCAGGGCTACATCGATGCCTTCGGTGATCAGATCCACGCGACGATTGATCAAGGTGACTTCCAGTTGCACCTGCGGGTATTTGCCGAGGAAGTTGCTGATCACCACTGGCAGCATTTCATGGGCCAGCCCCGTCGGACTCGAAACCCGTAAACGGCCACGGGGCTCGCTGGACATGCTGGCCACCGTTTCATCGGCCATTTCCGCTTCCAGCAGCATCGCCTGGCAGTGACGCAAATAGCGCTCGCCAACCGCAGTCAGCTTCAATTGCCGGGTAGTGCGTTGCAGCAAGCGCGCACCGAGGCGTTCTTCCAGTTCGGCAATGCGCCGCGACAGGCGCGACTTGGGAATGCCGAGCAAGCGGCCGGCAGCAGCGAATCCGCCGGCCTCGACCACTTTGGCGAAATAGTAGAGATCGTTGAGGTCTTGCATGTGGGGCGAATCCAACTGTTCTATCGGTGGGACGAACTATCGCATTGTTGCCGTCTAATCAGCTATTGGTTTCGTAGGTAGGATTGTCTCCATTCCGTCGCCACCGGCGATTCTTTCCAGGAGATTCCACTATGAAACTGCTGCACATCGATTCAAGCATTCTGGGCGACAACTCCGCTTCCCGTCAGCTGAGCACCGAAGTCGTGAAAGCCTGGCAAGCCGCCGAGCCAAGCGCTGTCGTGACCTACCGCGACCTGGCCGCCGACGCCATCAGCCACTTCTCGTCGACCACTCTGGTGGCCGCCGGCACCGCCGCTGAACTGCGCAACGCTGCACAACAGCACGAAGCCGAACTGAGCGCCAACACCCTGGCCGAATTCATCGCGGCTGACGCCATTGTCGTTGCCGCGCCGATGTACAACTTCACCGTGCCAACCCAGCTCAAGGCCTGGATCGACCGCATCGCCGTCGCCGGCCAGACTTTCCGCTACACCGAAGCCGGCCCTGAAGGTCTGTGCGGTGGCAAGAAAGTGATCATCGTATCGACTTCGGGCGGCATCCACGCCGGTCAGGCCTCGGGCGTGGCTCACGAAGACTACCTGAAACTGGTCTTCGGCTTCCTCGGCATCACCGACATCGAAATCGTCCGTGCCGAAGGCCTGGCCTACGGCGAAGAAGTTCGCAACAACGCCATGAGCGCGGCCCACGCCCGCATCAGCGAGCAACTGTTCGCCGCTGCGTAAGGCTTTCGTAAAGAACAGCTCTCGTTCAGGCAACACCCAAAAAACTCTGTATTCTGGTTCTGCAAGGGCCAGATACGGAGTTTTTTGTGTCTGACTGTTACATAATCTGGCCCGGGTTATGCAGTCTTACGATCAACGTCTGAGTGCAGCGCCGCGCCGGATCACCGAACCTCGGAGTTTCGGGCGTCGAACACAACGGATCTTTCGATTGAGTAACAACAGGGTGGGGCATCCCATGATGCGTCTTTGTGCAACGTTACTGATTTGCCTGCTCGGCAGCCTGAATTCAGTGCACGCAGCCCCCGGCCAGTACCCACGCTGGAGCGTCGGTTATCACGAGATGACGTTCCTCGATCCGCTCGACCTGCAACCCATGCGTGCCATCGCGTTCTATCCCTCCAGCGACCGCGAGCACATGAGCCTGATCGAGGGCTATTCGGTCGAGGCCGGCGAAGACACCAGGATCGCCCTCGGCCGCTTTCCGATGCTGATGCTGTCCCACGGCAACACCGGCACGCCGCTGGCCTTGCACGATCTGGCCACATCCCTGGCCCGCAAGGGCTTTGTGGTGGTGGCGGTGATTCATCCCGGTGACAACTCCAGGGATCACAGCCGCCTCGGCACCTTGAGCAATCTTTATGGCCGGCCGATCCAGATTTCCGAAGCCATTACCGCCACCCTTGGCGATCGCATGCTGGCGCCGTTCGTCAACGCCGACCAAGTGGGCGTCATCGGCTACTCGGCGGGGGGCGAGACCGCGTTGATTCTCTCCGGCGCGCAGCCTGACCTTGATCGCCTGCGTCGTTACTGCCAGGAACGTCCGGATGATCGCGACGCCTGCAACACCCAGGGCGAACTGATCGTCGATCGCGATGACCTGCAACCGGTGGCCGACCCGCGAGTCCACGCCTTGCTGTTGATGGCGCCGCTGAGCCTGAAGTTCGGCCGGCACACCCTAGCCGACGTGCATGTGCCGGTGCTCCTGTACAGCGGCGACGGCGACAAACTGGTGGCGTTCGACAAGAACGCCGCCGCCCTGGCGCGCAAACTGCCGACTGCGCCAGACTTCAAGTTGCTGGCCGGTGCGGGACACTTTGTGTTCATGGCGCCGTGCAATGAAGAGCAGATCCGTGCGATGCCGGCACTGTGCACCGATGCTGACGGGGTGGATCGTGAAGACATTCACCGCAACCTGATTTCCGAAGCCGGGCGGTTCTTCTCCCATGCACTGGGCAAGCCTTCCCGGGCGGGGATGCAGACGGCGGATCAGTAAGCGTCAGGCCATTGCCCGACGCTTGAGCCACAAGGTCAGCGCCAGTCCGGTCACGGACAGCAGTGCTGCAACCAGGAATATCCTCGAATACCCCAGATTCAACGCCACCGCGCCCATCAACGGCCCGGCGACCGCCAATGCCAGATCGAAAAACACTGCGAAAGCACTCAACCCGGCACCACGGCTGGAGTTGGGCACCTGCTGGATGGCTTCAACACCCAGCGCCGGGTACACCAGCGACAGCCCGAACCCCGCCAGCCCGGCGCCGATCAGTGCGTAACCGGTCGAGGGGGCGAGCCACAGCAACAACAGCCCGACGGTTTCGATGCTCATGCAGGCGATGGCCGAAGCAAAGCCGCCGAATCGGGCGATGGCGCCAATGAACAGAAGCCGCGACAGGATGAAGCACACGCCGAACACCGTCAGGCAGTAGGCCGCGCCGCTCCAGCCGCGATTGAGGTAATAAAGGGTGATGAACGTGGTCAGGGTGCCGTAACCGATCGAGGCCAGGCTCAAACTGGCACCGAACGGCGCAATCCGCCCGAATACCGCCCAGAACGGCAACCGCTCGCCGCGCACCACCGGTACGGAGGGTTTGTTGCGGATCAGCAGCAGGGCGCCAGCGGCCAGTACCGACAGCGCAATACCGAGGCTGGTAAACCCATAGTCGGCCACCATCAGCACACCCAGCGGCGCTCCGATGGCAATGGCGCCGTAAGAAGCGATGCCGTTCCAGCCGATGGAGCGGGCGGTGTGCTCTGCACCGACCTGGCCCATGCACCAACTGATGGTGCCAACACCGATCAGGCCCTGCGCGATGCCGAGCAGCAGACGCCCGGCAATCAGAATGATCAGGCTCGCCAGCGGGACGTCCTGCAGCAGCGTGGAAACGAGCGTCAGCAAACCGCTGAGCACGATTCCCGACAAGCCATAAACGATCGCCCGTTTGGTCCCGACGGTGTCCGACATGCGCCCGGCCATCGGCCGGCTGAGCAGGGTTGCCAGGTATTGCGATCCGATCACCAGACCCGCGATGACGGCACTGAAGCCCAGTTGTTCGTGCACATAGCCTGGCAACACGGCAATCGGCAGGCCGATGCAGAGGAAGGCGATAAAGGTGTAGAAAACGATGGAGACGATCTGCAGGGTGATCGCCATGGAGCTTTGAGGTGGCTGTTGCTGCGCAGACATGAGGGCTCGTTCGCGGGCGGCGGTGGGAGAGTCCGCATCATGGCTTGGCGGTGAAATAAAAGAAAGCAGGCTAACTATCTTTCCCGGACGCAATAAAAAGCCCCGCCATGGGGCGGGGCTTTCGACTCTAGGCCGCTATCAGAACACGACGCCCTGGCTGCGCAGGTAATCGTCGTAGGTGCCGCTGAAGTCGGTCACGCCGTTCGGGCTCAGCTCGATGATGCGCGTGGCCAGGGACGATACGAACTCACGGTCGTGGCTGACGAAGATCAGCGTGCCCGGGTAGTTTTCCAGCGCCAGGTTCAGCGCCTCGATCGACTCCATGTCCAAGTGGTTGGTCGGTTCGTCCATCACCAGTACGTTCGGCTTTTGCAGGATCAGCTTGCCGAACAGCATGCGACCTTGCTCACCACCGGAGATGACCTTTACCGACTTGAGGATCTCGTCGTTGGAGAACAGCATGCGGCCCAGGGTGCCACGAATCACTTGCTCGCCCTGGGTCCACTGACCCATCCAGTCGAACAGGCTCACGTCGTCTTCGAAGTCGTGGGCGTGGTCCTGAGCGTAGTAGCCCAGCTCCGCGCTTTCGGTCCACTTCACGGAACCGGCGTCCGGGGTCAGTTCGCCCATCAGGGTGCGCAGCAGGGTGGTCTTGCCGATACCGTTCGGGCCGATGATCGCTACGCGTTCGCCGGCTTCAACGGTGAAGCTGAAGTTCTTGAACAGGGTCTTGCCGTCGAAGCCCTTGGACATCTGCTCGATGGTCACGGCCTGGCGGTGCAGCTTCTTGGTCTGTTCGAAACGGATGAACGGGCTCACGCGGCTCGATGGCTTGACCTCGGCCAGCTGGATCTTGTCGATCTGCTTGGCGCGGGAAGTGGCCTGCTTGGCTTTCGAGGCGTTGGCCGAGAAGCGGCTGACGAACGTCTGCAGTTCGGCAATCTGGGCTTTCTTCTTGGCGTTGTCCGACAGCAGTTGCTCGCGGGACTGGGTCGCCGCAGTCATGTACTCGTCGTAGTTGCCCGGGAACAGACGCAGCTCGCCGTAGTCCAGGTCGGCCATGTGGGTGCAGACGCTGTTCAGGAAGTGACGGTCGTGGGAAATGATGATCATGGTGCTGTTACGCACGGTGAGGATCGATTCCAGCCAGCGAATGGTGTTGATGTCCAGGTGGTTGGTCGGTTCGTCGAGCAGCAGCACTTCCGGATCGGAGAACAGTGCCTGAGCCAGCAGAACACGCAGCTTCCAGCCCGGCGCGACTTCGGACATCGGACCGAAATGCTGTTCCAGCGGAATGCCCAGGCCCAGCAGCAGTTCACCGGCGCGGGATTCAGCGGTGTAGCCGTCCATTTCGGCGAACTCGGTTTCCAGCTCGGCCACGGCCATTCCGTCTTCTTCGCTCATTTCCGGCAGCGAATAGATACGATCGCGCTCGGCCTTGACCTTCCACAGCTCTTCGTGACCCATGATCACAGTGTCGATCACGGTGAACTCTTCGTAGGCGAACTGATCCTGACGCAGCTTACCCAGGCGCACGTTCGGCTCGAGCATCACCTGGCCGGCAGACGGCTCCAGATCGCCGCCGAGGATTTTCATGAACGTCGACTTGCCGCATCCGTTGGCGCCGATCAGGCCATAACGGTTGCCGTTGTTGAATTTCACCGAAACGTTTTCGAACAGCGGCTTTGCGCCGAACTGCATCGTGATATTAGCTGTGGAGATCAATTGCTTTACCTATCAATGGGTTGCGAGCCGCACATTTGGCGCTTGGGCCACTTCTGGGGCATTTTGGAGCTTTTTCTTCCCGGGCACGGTCACCGTCAGCGTCGAGCCAGCGGGCGTGGGGCGAGAGCAGCCTCTGGACGCAGCGTCCAAGCTGTTGGGCAATAAAGGCGGGATTCATGCCAGACATTGCGCGCATTGTCGCATAAGTAATGCGGCAGTTGTATGGCGGACGATAACGAACCTGCGGCCCGGCCGGCGGCGTCGCGTCCTTCGGTCACTCCGCGCAAGCGGTAATACCTGCAATTTCGTCCAGGTTTCAACAAGGGATTTTTTTCACTGAGGAGCAGCCCGCCGGGTTCGGATGTTTCCTGACCATTTCACGGGTAGCAATAGCGACATGTTCTCACCCACTTTATATGTGAGGTATCGCTACCTTGTTTTATCGCTCGTGGTTGAACTCGATGTCCCCGAGTGCGTCCTAGATGGCAGTAAAATCAACCCTTGTGGATGCCATCATGCGTTTCAAAAGTAAAAACCTCGTTGCCGTCATGTCGTGCGTAATGATGTTTGCTGCGGCGCCGTTACTGCCTGCCGGACTGTCCGTCATGGCTTCTGCCTATGCCAAGGATGGCGGTGGTCATGGTGGTGGTAACGGTGGTGCGGGTGGCGGTGGCGGCAGTCACGGTGGCGGTGTCGGCGGTGCCGGGCATGGCGGCGATAGCGCCGGGCACTCAGCCAGCGCTTCCAATAATGGTCGTGCCGAAGGCCAGGAGGCGGATCATGAAGGCAGGGCCGTTCGGGATCACGGCGTGAGTGGTCAGCACACGGGACGTGACCACAACGCTGATCGTGGACACGGTACAGCGACTTCAGGTGTTGCACATTCTAAAGCGACACGGGGCTTGTCGAAGGCGACGGCGATCTCGGCTACAACGCCAGGCGATCACAATACCAAGGGATTGAGCAAGGCCAGCCTTTCCACCTCCAAATAAACGCGCTTCATGATTCGCCAGGTCGATTGGTTTCATTAATCCTTTGGCCTGGCGGATCATCCGTATCTCGCTTCAGCATTTGCGGCACTCTGCTCCAGTCCACCGGGCCATTCGTTTGTTGTGGCCGGATTCCCATCTGTTTCGATCCTGAATCGTCCTGCCAAGCACACGCGCATTCAGAGACAAACTCTGCAGTGCTCTTCTGATTTCTTCGGTAGGGTTCCAGGAAATCAACGCCTCAAGCTGCCTTCAGCACCACGTCTGGCGCGCTGCCGCCACTTCTTTTCGTCGAACTCAATCTGCCGTAACGCTGATGTCACTGGCATGGCTGGCGCGCGCGCGATCGCAACGGCTGCCGTTTGGCCGAATCAGCGGACAGTTTTTCACAGATGAGGTTCACCATTGGTTACAAAGTATGGCTAAAATGCCATCCGATCACCCAATAGCCGCTAACGGCAAGGGCTCAAGGAAGTGCCACCGGGACAGTATTTGTATTCATGCCACTGCATCAGACCCTGAGCCAATGGCCGGCAGGCGCGCAGTTTGTTCATTTTTGACGTGTGACGATTTCCGTGAAACTCATCATTGCTGCTATTTATGTCATTTCCATTGCATACGTACACCTGCGCGGTCGTGTGCGTCACAAACTGGGCCGTCAGTTGAGCGACCACTCGACGTTTCTCGCGCCGATCAACTGCTTCCTTTATCTGTTTTCGAAGAAACCGAACAAACCCTACCTCGACCCGAAGGACTTTCCCGATCTGAGCCCGTTGCAGGCCCATTGGGAAGAAATCCGCGAGGAAGGTCAGAATCTGCTGCGAGCCGGTGCGATCAAGCGCTCCAACCAGTATGACGATGTTGGTTTCAACTCCTTCTTCAAGACCGGTTGGAAGCGTTTCTACCTGAAATGGTACGGCGACAGCCATCCGTCGGCGCTGCAACTGTGCCCGCGCACCACTGAGCTGGTGCAGAGCATCGGTTCGATCAAGGCGGCGATGTTCGCCGAACTGCCACCGGGTTCTAAACTGGTGCGTCACCGTGACCCGTATGCCGGTTCCTACCGTTATCACCTGGGGCTGGAAACGCCGAACAACGCCGGTTGCTACATCAATGTCGATGGCGAGAACTATCACTGGCGCGACGGTGAAGCGGTGATGTTCGACGAGACCTACATTCACTACGCGGAAAACACCACCGACCAGAACCGCATCATTCTGTTCTGCGACGTCGAACGCCCGATGAAGTATCGCTGGGCCGCTGCATTCAATGGCTGGTTCAGCCGTACCGTGATGTCGGCCGCCGGTGCACCGAACGATGCGGGCGATCGCACCGGCGGTATCAACCGCTTGTTTACCAAAATCTACAAGATCCGCCTGCGTGGCAAAGAGCTGAAAAAGCGCAATCGCGCGCGCTATTACCTGGAAAAGTGGGCGATCTTTGGTGGTCTGCTGGCGATCTTCATTCTGATTTGATAGATCGGGCGACTGTTGAAAGACAGTCGCCCGATTTCATTTACGAGGCCTTTCTGGTTTTTTTGGCCGTCGTTGTCTTGCTGGCAGCCTTGGCCTTGGGTTTGGCAGCAGCCTTGCCACCCAGACTGCGCTTGAGCAGTTCCGTCAGATCGATCACATCCGCAGACTTGCGCTCTTCTTCGCCGTCAACGGTCTCAACGTCCTCGATCTTGCCTTCATGGGCCTTCTTGTCCACCAGGGCCATGATCTTGTCCTCGAACTCGTCGCGGTAATCCTCGGGATTCCAGTCGGCGCTCATGTCTTCAACAAGCCGTTTGGCCATGTCCAGTTCGGCTTTGGCTAACTGGGGTTTGGTCACTTCGCTGCCCAGCGCCAGTTCGTCCAGGCTGCGTACCTCCTGCGGCCAGCGCAGTTTGACCAATACCAGCGCAGACTCCAGAGGCATCAACGCCGCCAGATACTGACGTGTGTGTAAAACCACCCGGGCGAGGGCGACCTTGTGGGTTTTGTTCAGGGTTTCGCGCAGCAGGGCGTAGACCTTGCCGCCGCGCTTGTCGGGCGCCAGGTAGTAGGGCGTGTCGATGTTCTGCAGCGGGATCTGCGCGCTGTCGACGAAGGAAAAAATATCGATGGTCTGGGTCGAAACCGGGTGCGCCGAGCGAATCTCCTCCTCGCTGAGCACCACATACCGGCCTTTTTCGAATTGCACGCCTTTGACAATGTGGTCCTTGGTGACTTCCTTGCCGGTGACCTTGTTGACCCGTTTATAGCCCACCGGGTCCATGCTGCGGCTGTCCAGCCAGTCAAAGTCCACGCCCTGCGACGAGGTGGCCGAGACCAGCGCCACAGGGATGTGCACCAGACCGAAACTGATTGCGCCTTTCCAGATTGCCCGAGCCATGGTGCTGTTCTCCGAGTGATGTTCGGGTGACCTGTTTGCCAGCGTAAAAGTTTCTGTTGTTTGCGGGGGCGGCGGTAAACGGCAGGTCAAGCCGTGTTACATCTTGTTTAGCGGTGACGGGTTAACAAATCCGAACCCTCGGCGTAGCGTGGACTCGAAGGCTCTGACCCCAGCGCATCGAGAGAGGCCGTTCATGAACCGTTTTCTGTTTGGCATCACATTGCTGGCCCTCACTGGCGGGCTGGTTCACGCCGATACTCTGCGGCTGGCGCAAAGTCCGACCGGCAACAGCAGCAATCCCTACAACAGCCCGATTCACCGGGCCAATCCCAACAGCATGCAGGGCACCCAGCCTGCCAATCCGGTGATCCGCGGGCCGAATACGGCGCCAGTGCCGCGCCAGCCTACCGTCGAGAACGGCGGCATCGGCAATGGTCAGCCATTGCGCTCGGTGCCGAGCACACCGCCGAAATTCATTCCCAATCCACCCGCCCGTGACGGCGACAGCAACCGTTGAATGGCAGAACCGTTTCTGTCAGCCCTTCAAACGAACAAAAGGAATCGTGCATGTTGCGTAAAACCCTTTTAGCCGGCTTGTGTGCCAGCGCAGTGATCTGCGGCCCGGTATCCGCCGACGCTCCCAAAGCGCTGCAAAGCGAACAGGGCACCCTTGAAGTCACCACCATTACGCAGGGTCTTGAGCATCCGTGGGCCCTGGCGTTCCTGCCGGATCGTCAGGGCATGCTGGTGACAGAACGTCCGGGCAACCTGCGGGTGGTCGGGGCTGACGGCAAGCTGTCGGCGCCGATCGATGGCGTTCCCAAGGTCTGGGCCAAGGGGCAGGGCGGATTGCTGGATGTGGTGCTGTCGCCGGACTTCAAACAGGATCGGCTGGTGTACCTGTCTTACGCTGAGGGCGGTGGGGCCGGTGACAAGGCTGGCACGGCGGTAGGGCGCGGGCGTCTGTCGGACGACCTCAAAACCCTGAAGGATTTCAACGTGATCTTCCGTCAGGAACCGAAATTGTCGGTCGGCAATCACTTTGGCTCGCGCCTGGTGTTCGACCGTGATGGTTATCTGTTCATCACCCTCGGCGAATACAACGACCGCCCGACCGCACAGGATCTGGACAAGCTGCAGGGCAAAGTCGTGCGGATCTATCCGGACGGCAAGGTGCCGGATGACAATCCGTTTGTCGGTCAGTCCGGTGTCCGCCCGGAGATCTGGTCCTATGGCCATCGCAACCCGCAGGGGGCAGCGCTCAATCCATGGAGCGGCACTTTGTGGGAAAACGAACACGGTCCTCGCGGCGGCGACGAGGTGAACATCATCGAACGCGGAAAAAACTATGGCTGGCCGCTGGCAACCCACGGCATCAACTACTCGATGCAGCCTATTCCGGAAGCCCAGGGTAAAACCGTCGAAGGCACCGTCGCACCGCATCATGTCTGGGAAAAATCACCGGGTGTCAGCGGTATGGCGTTCTACGATGGCGACCGCTTCAAACCCTGGCAGCACAACGTGTTCATCGGCGCGCTTGTCACGCAGGAGCTGATCCGCCTGCAGTTCGATGGCGACAAGGTGGTGCATGAAGAACGTCTGCTGGGCCACCTGAAGCGACGGATCCGCGACGTCCGGCAAGGGCCGGATGGTTACCTTTATGTGCTGACGGACGAGTCCGATGGTGCGCTGTACAAGGTCGGACTCAAATGAACGCGTCATACAGGTGAGCGGGCGTAGAGCACCACTGCTGCCCGCAGCTTGCCCCGGCCGAACCGACACATTTTTTCGAACTCCCCATGGCTGACCGGCACATGCTGGCAGTCCATGGGCTGGCGATGCTGGCTGTGGTCGACATCCGGGTCATGCAGATAAACGAAGTCTTCGTCGCAGTCGGTGACGATCACCCAGTGCGGTGACTTGGAGCGAGTCAGACGATAGCTGCTGATCAGCACCAAAGGTTGCCCGCCGGCGTTGAGCAGGCGGGGCAAATCCAGTGTCGTGCCGATGATTTGATCGACATCGGTGTCGTTCAGCTGTGCCATGAACTCGTCATGCACCAGGCGCATGACGTCTTTTTTATGCATGTCACGCACGCCGTCGAGAAACAGCGGCCCGGTCATGCTCAGCTGCAAACGCACGCAAAACCCTCTGCGCCATGCAGCCAAAGCCAGCCCTTGAGGGCTGCAGCCACCATGGCCGGCGGTCATGAACACCGTGGTTGCTTCGCGCCAGACCTGCAATTCTTCGCGACGCTCCAGCACACGAGCTGCCTGCAAGGCACCCATTGCCATCAGCAAGCAGGCCGGACCGCAGGTGAAATCGGTGGTCTGCCGGTAATAGGGCACCTTGATGCTGCGTGAGTCGTGGTGTTGCAGAATGCGCTTTTCCAGACGCAACGCGTCCGCATGGTCTTCGTAGTAGTCGTGAATCAGCGCAAAGCGCCGATAGCCACTGCGTTCGTACAGCGCGATGGCGGCGGGGTTGTCAGTGCGCACCTCCAGCCGCAGGTAAACGCAGTCGTGCTCAAGGGCACAGGCCTCGATGCGCTGCAGCAATTGCTTGCCCAGGCCTGCACCCCGGGCATCGGGGGAAATGGCGATGGAATACAACCGCGCAAGTGACGTGCCCCGATGAAACAGCACCAGCGCATAACCCAGCAGTTGACCTCCGCGTTCGGCCACCCACAATTGGCCGTGGGCGCGGGTGATCATCCATTGAAAGCTGCGGCGGGTGAGCCGGTCCGTGGTGAAACAGTGCATTTCCAGTGCCAGCAGCGCCGGTAAATCATCAACTGTCGCCAATCGAAAAACAGTGTTCATATGACCGCCGTAAAAGTTGCGTAACGAAACGGGACTTTCGAAAAAGTTCGTGCTTAATAGAAAAGGTCTTGTTCTCCAACGGATCAATTTCTATGTCAGCGGTACAGGGTCATTGGCGCGAAGTATCCATTCAAAGTTTGCCACCGGCAACTTATTTAAAACCGCAGGTCAGAACTTCCAGTCAAGTGATGATCATCGTCGAACGCAAGGAGGACTGGGCCTCGTACTTTCCCAGCGAAGACATCCTGACGGCCCAGGAATATCTCGAACAACCGCCCGACAGCGAGCCGGGAAAACGGGTGCAGGTGATCAACCTGTGCCGCAGCTACAAGTATCTTGGGCACGGCTACTATTGCTCGCTGCTGGCTGAAGCCCGAGGGCACAAGGTGATTCCGTCGGTACGCACCATCAGCGAGCTGACCCGAAAATCGCTTTACGGTCTGGCGCTGGACGACCTGGATAAAACCCTGGAAAAAGCCCTCAGTCATCATCTCTACAACGACACTGAAGGTTTTACGCTGACACTTTATTTCGGCAGAACGCATATCGAACCGTTACAGGATCTGGCCCGGCAATTGTTTGAAGTGTTCCCGTGTCCGATTCTGTTAGTTGAATTCCGTCGAACTAACGGATGGCACATCGAAGGCATAAAGTCCGGTGCCCTGCACAAGTTGCGCGACGATCAGGAAGATCAGTTCGCCAATGCGCTGGACGGTTTCAGCCGCAAGATCTGGCGTGTACCGCGTTCGCCGCAAGTGGCGCGTTATGACCTGGCAATCCTGCACGATCCGCAAGAAGCCTTGCCACCGTCCAATGCCCGCGCACTGGAAAACTTCGTGCGAGTCGGCAAAGGCATGGGCATCGATGTCGAGCTGATCGAACGCAAGGACTACGCACGGCTGGCCGAGTACGACGGCTTGCTGATCCGCGAGACCACCAGCGTCGACAACCACACCTACCGCTTCGCCAAGAAAGCCGAGAGCGAAGGGCTGGTGGTGATGGACGACCCGACGTCGATCCTGCGCTGCACCAACAAGGTCTATCTCACTGACCTGCTCAACAGCCATCAACTGGGCATGCCCGCCACGGAAATTCTCTACAAGGAGCGACCCGAAGACTTCGAACGGGTCGGCGAACGCCTCGGTTTTCCGTTGGTGCTGAAGATCCCGGATGGCTGTTTCTCCCGTGGTGTGATCAAGGTCGAGAGCCAGGAGGCTTTGCTCGAAGCCACCGCCGAACTCTTCGAACACTCGGTGCTGTTGCTGGCCCAGGAATTTTTCTACACCGAGTACGACTGGCGCATCGGCGTGCTCAACCGCAAACCGATCTTTGCCTGCCAGTACTTCATGTCCAAGGGCCACTGGCAGATCTACAACCACAAGGCCAAGGGCCAGGACGTCAACGGCGAATGTCGCACGTTGGCGATCCACGAAGCGCCGCGTGCCGTAGTGGAGCTGGCGGTGAAGACCGCCAACCTGATCGGCGACGGTTTGTACGGCGTCGACCTGAAACAGGCCGGCGACAAAGTGGTGGTGATCGAGGTCAACGACAACCCGAACCTCGACGCCGGCATCGAAGACGCTTACTTACAGGACGATCTGTATTCGTTGGTACTGGAAGAGTTCGTGCGCCGTCTCGAGCTCAAACGCCGTGGCCAGGCCTGGTGACCGGCCGATGATCAACAGCTTTGCACTGAGCCAGGGCGCCCTGCAGCGTGTCGAACGGCTGGACGCCGAGGTGATGCTGTTCAGCAACCCTGACGCCGCCGAGCGTGACTTGTTGCACAGTCATTTCAAGCTCGATGAACACGCGCTGGCCTCGGCGCTGGACCCGGACGAGGTGTCGCGGATCGAGTTTCATCCGGATCATCTGTTCCTGATCTGGAAACGCCCCGAGAACTATTCCGGCGGTGGCAGCCTCGCGTTCGAGGTGTCGTCTTGCGGTTTGCTGTTTTCACCGAGCCAGTTGCTGGTGATCGCCACCGACGACACCCCGCTGCACGGGCTCGGCACGGGCCGGCCACTGAATGCGCCGCTGGATGTGTTGCTGGACCTGTTGTTCAACAACATCCATCACTACCTCGGGCATCTGAAGGTGATCAAACTGGTCGCCCGGGAGTTGCAGCAAAAATTCAACGCTTCGATGCAAAACCAGCATCTGGTGCAGATGTTCAACCTCAGTGAAAGCCTGATCTATTACATCAACGCCCTGCACAGCAACGGCGCGGTACTGACGCGGCTGCGCAATCACGCACAGAAACAACATTTCGACAGCGACGTTCTCGGCCTGATCGACGACCTGATCATCGAAAACAACCAGTGCTACAAGCAGGCGGAAATTTACTCCACGGTGTTTTCCGGGCTGATCGATGCCCGGGGCAACCTGATGAACAACAGCATGAACAACCTGCTGCGCAAGCTGACGCTGATCAACGTGGTGTTCCTGCCGCTCAACCTGATTGCCAGCATTGGCGGCATGTCGGAATTCAGCATGATGACCGCCGGCACGCCGTGGTGGGTGTCGTACCCGTTGTTCCTGGCGGCGATGTTGCTGGGGGCGGGAGGGATGCTGTTCGGGCTCAGGCGTCTGGCGAAATGACCGGGGCCGGGCGCTTGCGATCCAGCAGGCCCCGGACTACCAGGTACAACAACGGCCCGACCGAAACAAACACCGCCGTCAGCAACAGATAAGGCACCACCGACCAGCCCGACTGCCCACGCTTGCGCGTGTCCTTGTACATCCAGACGCCGGCCAGCGTTGCCAGCAGATAGAGATCGATCACCACTTGCGCGGTGTCCGGCCGCGACATCAGGCTGATGCCGAAGTCGATCAGCGATTGTTCGGCTTGCAGCATCACGCTAACGGTGTAGCCGCTGAACGCGATCAAAGCGGTGAGGGGCAGGGCGATGGACATCAGGTATTCCTTCCTTGGGCAGATGAGCGAAAGGCCAGCCTACAGACTCGCTGCAAAATTCACCATTGACTTGCCCGCAGCGCCCGGGCTAATTTCGAGCTCATGACTTCCACCGTACTGCGCTGCCAGCCAAGCATTATTACCGCCATTCCTCATTTGGCGGGCTAGCTCACGACTGCAGCACCCAACCCGCCCTAGAGGCGGGTTTTTACTTTCTGTCTCCGGGGTCTGAATAAAAAGTCAGGAGACGACCATGCGCCACAGCCCCGACCAGAAAGCCTTGCTTGAACAGTACGTGAAAAAGATCCTCGCCGCGCCGGTGTATGAACTGGCGGTGCGCACGCCGCTGCAACCTGCGCCGGCCCTGTCCGGAACACTGGGCAACCGGATCTTGCTCAAGCGCGAAGACCTGCAACCGACGTTCTCTTTCAAGATCCGTGGTGCCTACAACAAACTGGTGCAATTGAGCGACGCGCAGAAGGCCCGTGGCGTGATCACGGCATCGGCGGGCAATCATGCGCAAGGCGTAGCGCTGGCGGCGCGTGAGCTGGGCATTGCCGCGACCATTGTCATGCCGGCGACTACCCCGGAACTGAAAGTGCTGGGCGTCAGTAGTCGTGGGGCTGAAGCGCTATTGCATGGTGAAAGCTTTCCGTTTGCCCTGGCCCACGCGCTGCAACTGGCCGAGCAGACCGGGCGAACCTTCGTCTCACCATTCGACGATCCCGATGTGATCGCTGGCCAGGGTACGGTCGCCATGGAAATCCTGCGCGAGCATCAGGGCGCACTGGACGCGATCTTCGTTCCGGTGGGCGGTGGCGGGTTGATCGCGGGCATCGCGGCGTACGTGAAATACCTGCGGCCGGAGGTGCGGATCATCGGTGTCGAGTCGGAGCACTCGGCCTGCCTGAAGGCTGCCATGCAAGCGGATGAGCGAGTGGTGCTGCCCAACGTGGGCACTTTCGCCGATGGCGTGGCGGTGGCGCAGATCGGCGCCTATGGATTCGAGGTCTGTCGCTTCTGCGTGGATGAAGTGATCACCGTCAGCAACGACGAACTCTGCGCGGCGATCAAGAATATCTACGACGATACCCGCTCGATCACCGAGCCTTCCGGCGCGTTGGCGGTTGCGGGCATCAAACAGTACGTGGCGCAGACCGGCGCACGGAATCAGACGCTGATCGCCATCGATTCCGGCGCCAATATCAACTTTGACAGCTTGCGTCACGTCGCCGAGCGAGCGGCGGCGTGTGGTGTTGTGGCGTGAGATTATTCGGGAATGGCCACGCCAATCTTGTCCGAAGCCGACCAGATACGGAAACGCACTTCAACGTCCTGCGGTGCGTAAACCACGATCGGCAGTTTGCTGTTGTAGCGAACGGTGAAGCCGTCACCGATCACCGGTACGAACGCGCGTTTTTTCTGGGTGCCGGGCGGACAAGCCATCAGCGTGGTCATCGGGCCGCTGACTTTTTCCAGGCGGTAGAACGGATAGCCCCAGCCTTCCAGGTTCTTCTCTTCAAGGGTGCCGCCCAGACGCTGGCGGTTGCAGTCCACCTCGAGGGTCTTGCCGGCAAGGATTTCGACTTTGAAGTTTTCTTCCTGGGCCTGTTGCGGCAGGTGGATCACCTGGCGCGTGAAGCCCGCTTCGGCCTTCGGATAAGGCGCGGTGTCTTCAAGTTTGGCGGCGTGGGCGAGGGTGGACAGGCTGGCGAGCATCAGGCCGGCGGTCGCGTAAACAGTGAAATTTCCCATTGAAGCCTCCTGGCGGGTGTACGTTGGTTGACGGGCATTCTCACTGTCACAGGCGATGAATGCAAACCGCCAGCCGCTTGCAAATTGCAGTGCCTGCACAATCGAATCTTGCATTTTGCAACTGGCCAGTTGCCTGCCTTTTCGCCAAGCCATTGATTTGCAAGGGGGTGAATGCGACCCGATGAAAGGCACGTTTTATGCGTCGATTTGGTGCGGCGCACCGAGTTCGGGCGCCTACACTCCAATGGGCATTTCGCATCACAGCCGCTTGTCACACCCAAGGATTCAGCGGGGATACACCCGTGGGAAGCCGTGGCAACGGTCGACGTGAATACTTGATTGGCAGTCTCACAGTAAGGAGAGGTTTCGCCATGTTTCTGTCTGCCTTGGAACTCCGCAACATCATTGAAAGCAGCTTTCTGCCGAAGCGCTGCCAGTGCACGCTGTCCCCGGATCTGTCGATGACCGTCAAGGTCTATGGCGATCACCAGACCGACCAGGTTGAGTTGCAGGTGAGTGGCATCGATGCCAGTCACTTGAACAGCTGTCGCGAAATCAATGGCCTGATTGCCGGGTTGCGTTCTGATTTGGCGCAAAACGCGACAAGTCAGCCCTATGCCCCGCGATCGAAGGTCGTTTAACGCACCGTTTCACCCAGTTCGACCGTCACGCGCCGGGCCTGCAAGAAGCCAAGGCCCAGCGCGAACTCGACCAGCACCGCGAGCAGAATCCCGGGGCCGGCGTGGCCGTTGAGCCATTCAGCAAATCCCAGCACCGCCAGGCCAAAACAGCCGACGATAAAGCCGTTGCTCAGCGCATTGCGCGCGATCGACACGGGCGCGTTGCGCACCAGATAAAACATCACCCCCAAAGCCGCAAAGAGCACTGCGCTGCGCCGTGCGACGAATCCGGCGGCCTCCGAATACTCGATACTCCAGATCGCCAGCAACATCTGTGGTGCCAGACCCCACGCCAAGGAAAGCAGAAAACACAGGGAGAAGGTGAGGGTCGAGAGCGTGCGAAACGACAACTGCATGGCGAATCCTTGCGGCAGTGAGGAGGGCCCCGAGCATACTCTTCGAGACCCGTGCTCGCCTACCGCAAAGCCGCAAATCAGAGCTTTCTGTCAGTTCTGGAAGCTGCAGGCGTCAGATAATTTCCGGTAACTGATTTCTTCCGGTTTCCCGGTGTTGTCGAGGTACTTCATGTCGGCGGTGATGACCTTGCACTCCTGCGTCTGCGGTTCGGTCAGGGAAACCACTTTGGCGACATGCAGCGGCATGCCGTATTCATAGGGAACAGCCTTGGAGGTGTCATTGGCCTGGGCCAGCCCGGCAAACGCGGTGCAGGCGAGGGCGGTGGTGAGCAGGAACGGACGAATGTTCATGATGAACTCCGGTGCGACGGAAATTGAGTTTGGCGGATTGCCAGCCAAACCTGCCGCACTCGGCGTCAGCCAGGGGCTGAGGGTGTGCGGTTCAGTAGAGTTTTTGACCGCGGCGTTAAGCGATGGTTAACCGGGCTGAACGCCGGCTGTCTGGGCGGGGATTGTTTCGCGGGGGAGTCTCGGCGTATTCCTACAAGGGTGGATGCCTTGTCTGCTTTCGGGGGCTGGAGTGGGGAGGTTATGGTTTGGCGTCGCTGCAAAATCAGCGGCTTAGGTTTGGTCACCTAACGTAATCACCTGTGCATGTGTGCCATTATTCGCCCCGACGGACATTCGTGTCCGTGGAGTGCATTGCTGTGGCGGCTGTGTGCAGGGTCGCCTTCGGGCGAGCCGAGTCAGGTGGTTCTCGGTTGACCAAGCCTGTACACAGTCCGCCTCCCCATCGTTTGGTCACGGTGCTGGCGGTTACTTTCAAGCTGCCTTGAGTAATTCCAATGCCAATCCTGAAATTAAGCTCCGCCCGCTATCTCCCGCTCAACAGCGGCGTCACCGACAGCGCACCGCTGGTCATCGACACCCAAGCCAACCCGAAAGATCTCTTCGAAGCCGCTGTGCAACGCATCCGCGCCGCAGCCGACCTGCTCGAAACCCTGCACTGCCTGTGCTTCAAACACGCCGACGTCCAGGACATTCCCCACATCACCCATGCGCTGTACCTGCTGACGCAGGATGGCAGTGATTTGCTGCAGGTTGCGCAGCAGAAAATGTTGAACTGGCAGGCGCCGGTTTGATGTTGTAAGTAAAAAGCGGAAGGAGTGAGGCATCAATGCACTTCACTCGTTCCGCTATTTTTATGCGTGAATTACTGTAATCGGAGGGACGACGTTGAACTACCGTCCAAGCTTGTCGGGAAAAAAGGAGAGCGGTGGATGGGTGGCCTTCCATTCCTTTGCCACGGCTTTCGACCGTTCAATCTGCTCGGTAGTCATCTTGCCTCCAATCTCTTCGAGTGTATCCTCGACGAATTCCTGAATGGCACCGCCCCCATCCAACTCTTTCAGTAGACTGATTAGTGCATAACCCTTGACTTGATCCAATGGGTAACCAACCTGGTCAGGCGCATGGGCAATATAAGAGCCATAGCTGCTGATTGCTTTTTGATCCCCAGTTTCAGCTGCGGCTTGAAGCCAGTATCGGACACCTTCAAGATCATTTTTCTTATAAAGGATCTCAATATACTCCAACATTGCTTTTGAGTTTCCACCCTCAGAAGCCATTTTCAACCACTGACTGACGGCTTCTTCACGTTTTCCCGGTATAAGGAAAAATCCCTCACCTTGCCGGTCGCCGATAGCCATCCAGTACTGCGCAAGCGCATAACCCGCACGCGCGGACTTTTCTAACCATTCGCGTTCCAGTGTCACTTCGTACATTAAATACAAAGACTCGGGATCACCTTCATTGGCTTTGGGAAATGTTAAGTTTTTGGCTTTTTCAAACCACTCAACCGGACTTTCCTCGCTTGAGGGACAATTTCTAATTTGTTGGCACAGGTCGTGGCTACTTCGACCCAACTGGATCATCGCGTAAATGTTGCCGTTATTTGCAGCTGCTTCATACCAGTGTTGCGCTTCGGAAGTCATATAGCGATTGCGCTTCCTTAGAGCCTCACCCAAGTAATACTGTGACTCCACGTTTCCAGATTGTGCTTCCTTTTCCAGTTCGGAGATGGCTGAGCTAATTTTAAGCTGGTTGTACAAACTCACGCCTAAAGTTGGCTCGCTTCCTTGTGGCGTTGCTAAGCCGGTCGCAGTATAGGTGGCAATGGATAATGCCAAAACAAGGTGGCGTATCAGCAGCACTGGTGTTAGTTACCTAGCTTGTCAGGAAAAAAAGAGAGGGGCGGGTGAGTTGCCTTCCACTCTTTAGCCATTATCTTTGACTCCTCGATTTGTGCGGGAGTCATTTTTTCACGAATCTCTTCACTTTTTCGCTCAACATACCTTCCAATTCCACCGCTGTCATCAAGTTCTCCAAGTAAGGTGAACAGTGCGTAGCCTTTGACCAAGTCTAGTGAGTAACCAACTTTGTCAGGCGTATGCGCTACGTAGGCGCCGTAATTGCTTATGGCAGCCTGATCACCAGTTGCTGCGGCAATCTCTAGCCAATGGCGAACATTTGCCATATCTCCTTCTTCGAATAGAATTTGAAGGTAGTCCATCATGGCTTTTGGATATCCGCCCTCAGAGGACAGTAATAACCATTTTTTAACAGAGGCATCACGTTTTCCGGGAATCAGAAAGAATCCTTCGCCTTGTCGTTCGCTAACAGCCATCCAATATTGTGCAAGCGAATATCCGGCGTTAGCGGATTTTTCCAACCATTCCCGGTTCAGTGTGATTTCATACATTAGGTATAGCGATTCAGGATCACCTTTCTCCGCTCTTGGCAGAACTAAGTCTTTAGCGAGTGAAAACCATTCGGCTTGTGTTTTTTTGGTTGGAGGGCAATTTCCAATTTTTTCACAAAGGTCATTTTTTGTTCGGCCCAGTTGTATCATTGCATATACGTTATTGTTTTCTGCTGCAGTCTCATACCAGTGTTGCGCTTCTGGAGACATGTAACGACTTTTCTTGCGAAGCGCTTCTCCTAGGTAATATTGTGAGTCAATACTCCCACTGCTGGCCTCGCGCTCTAGTTCTTGAATTGCAGAGTCCAACTTTAATTGATTGTACAGAACTATGCCTTTCTGTTCTTTTTGTGCGGCGCTTGAGATAGGGCTGGCAAATACGGCACTGCTCAAGACTATTAGAAACAAATATGTGATTGCTAGTGTTGTGTTTTCTTTTGCTTTCAATTGTAAAGGTGCCATTTATTAATAACTCTTTAAAAATGGTGTTGCGCCGCTAGGGGAGTAGTTGGGCTGCGGAATATAGTTTTGTTCGCAGAACTCGGCAGAATTGGCGCCAAGCAATTTTACATGGGACTTGTAGTATTTTCGGGCTTCAACGCCGGTGTCATCGAAGAGCGCGCGCACGCTTTCGGACATGAAGCTATCCAGTAGCATCCGATTTTTGCAGTAAGACATTTTTGCGTTAGTATCTTTTATACCGAATTCGTTCATAGACATGCATGCAAACTCAAACTGACTTTGTGCTTTGTCGATAGTGTTCGTTTTTTTTGCGTTGGTAACGATCCAATCAAGAATTCGTTCAATGGCTTTTTGTTGCAGAACGTGAGCCTCAGCTTGGTTGTACACCCGCTTTTCATCAGCTACTCCATTAGTTCCTGATGCTGCAGTGATAGTGAACGCTTCCGGAGTGCTAATTAAGGTTCTGAACAAGGGCCCTAGAGCATCCGGAATGGCATTGATGCACCATTCCTCAAGAGCTTTTTTGTCACTGTAATACATGATTGTGTCCGCAATCGGCCCCCCCTTGCCACTCCGAGTCAACGCTTCATACAAACTCATCACAACATCCCAACGCATCATGTACGCCATCGCCACGTTCAACCCAGCAGCGCCCAATGCGTTGAGCGCTGACGCATATTCACTTGCCTCTGGGTCCATCCATTCGACTTTACGGCCTTTGGTTTTATGCAGTTCTTTGCGATACAAATTGATGATGTCAACCACCGCCTCATACCCAATCTCGAACTTGAAGCTGCCGTTAGCACCAGGCCCCAATACCACTGCCGCTTTCAGGTTGAGAATAAAGCGCCCGTTATCGAGTGATATCTGCGCGGTTCCCTGGAATCCCGCACCCAGCGCAACCCCTACAGACCCACTCAGCTTGGCGAGGGTCAGCCATGGGTTGGTTTTTTTCGCGTCTTTGTCGCTGCCGATACCCATGGTGGGTGCAGTGCGCAGTGCGACGAGGTCTTTGGGTGGGGCCCAGTTCAGTGCGCCGGTGAGTTCAATGGCCGCTTGCAGACCTCCGAAAACGTTGAAGGTGGCCTTTGCCCCGTTTTCAATTTGCACATTGGCTTTTTTGCCGGTGAGTACCTGGTCTGTGCTTTTGGTATCGACATAGGTACCGGACGTTGATTTGTGTTCAAGGTCGGGAGTAGGGCTATTGTCACCGCTGTCGGCCTTGGCCTTCTTGGCCGCATCGTGATCTGCACGTTCTTCTTTGGCCGAGGCGTCCTCGCGCTGTGCGCGTTTGACGGGGCTGAGGGAGGCTCCGTATTTGACGTTGCCGAGGATGGGGTTCAACTCGACGGTACCGGCCAGCAACAGGGACGCGCCGGCGTAGCCCCAGGCCTTTACACCAAAGTGAAAGGAGAATCGGCCAAAACTCATCTGCTGGGCTTTGCCGTCCAGAAGGTAATCCAGGGTGATGTCTTTGGCGCTTTCCTTGGCGGGCATGTCGACCTTCATCAACTGCACTTCGCCGCGGGCCAGGTCGAGGCTCAAACCCATGTTGGCCGACATCTGAAAGCCTTCGGCGGCGCTCATTTTCGGACCTTCCAGCTTCACTTCACCGTGAATACTTGGCTGGGGAGGGGTCAGGCAGCGGACGAATTGAGCCTGAGGGCTGTTATCGAACAGTCGGATTTTGCCGCGCACACTTTTCTTGAAGACCAGTTGCTGAAGGTGTTTCCCCCAACTGGTCAAAGTTGCACTGTTCTCCAGCTCAGTGACTTTGTAGCCCTGCTTTTTCAGATAAGCGTAAAAGTCATTGGCCTTGAACCAGCCTTTTTCATCAAAACAGTCACCTACCTGATCATTGAACTTGATCGCACCCTGCGCAAGAAGCCATTGGCGGAACGAGCTGGTTTCGCTGTTTTTATCCGAGTCTTCTGTGGCATCGGTCGGTAAGCTTTCGCCGATCTTCTTGGGGGACAGGAGGGCTTTTTTTCCATCTTCCTTGATGATTTTCTTGAAGTCCTTCAGGTTCGTCATGCTGAACCAGCCCAAGGGCGTGCCCTTGGCATCGGAGAGACTGACTTCACGCAAAGGAAACCCGGGTTTAACCATGCGGTCGACGGGTTTGGGCTGGAACTCTTCCGGTTCCCAGATCAGGTGGCGTCCCGGTTTGGCGGCGATCACATTCCGCTGGGCTGTTGCCTGCAGGTCGTCCTTGATTTTCTGCAGGCGATCCCACTCGGCTCGCTCGACATCAACCAGGCCCGCCGGTGCCTGGGCATTTTGCCCGGTGGCTTCGATCCAGCGTTTGTATTTTTCCTGGAGCTGTGCGGTTATTTCCGCCTGTTTCTTCTCGGTGTCCATGTACAACTTGAATTGCGCAATGCCCGATGGCAGGCCGTCACTGATCAGCGCGAACTCTGGAAGCGCGATACCGTATTCTGAAACTCTGATAATGGATTCAGTGTAATCGTGGTAATTCAGCGCGTCGGCGTTCTTGTGCAACGTGTAAGCGTAAGCGACGAGGTCGGCGGTGCAGTCGGTCATGCCGGTGCAGATGTTCTCGTAACTTTTTTTCTTCTCAGCGAGGGCCTTGGCGACATCTTCGAGTGACACCTGCTTGAAGTCTTTATTGGCGAATAGCTTTTTCCGGGCCTCGAGATACGCTTGAACGCGGGCGCGGGCTTCAATTGCATCCTTGGAGTACAACGTCCCGCTTTCGTAGGAGTAGCCTTCAAGCTTTGCAGCCGCTACAGCCTCTTTTTTCAGCGCAAGCCACTCAGCCCGCCGTTTGTGAAAGTCGACAAATTCTTTGCGGATACTTTCCTGACCTGCGATGTCCGCATTCAAACGGTCCATACGAGATTGCGCAGTGTCTTCTTGAGGAGGTTGCGCGGGAGCGGCCGCGGGTTTGTTTCGATTGGCTTCGTTCTGTCTCTTTTTGGCGGTGGCGGGATCGATTTCGATCTCATCGCCCATCGCTTCGAACTCTTCCATGCGGGCACGCTTTGCGCCTGTGAGGAAGTTGCTCAACTTGGGTTCGAGGAAGTACTCGAGCAGACCTGACTCTTGCAGCCCGTTTAGGCGCGCATCGCGGGCCTTGTTCGGCGCAATCATTTTCTCCAGAGTGAGCATCGATTCTTTAATGGCAGACACTGCACGCTCGGGCAGCAGCCAGAACTCTTGTTCCTCTGTTGCATAAATGGCGCTGGCAAAGGTTTTGCTGCAAGGAGGGGCATGCGGCTTGAAGGTCTTCGAGGCTTTGTCTGGAGCGTCCTTGACGGGGTCCAGTTCAACCAGGTCCTCAGCCGTGCACTGAGCTGACGCATCGGGAGATGCCTGGGCAGGCGCTTGAGACGCAGCGGGTGCCTGAGCGGCTGGTTTGGCTGACGCGGCTTGGGCGCTTTTCGGTACGCTCAGATTCCATCCGACCTTGACGTTGTCCGGATTGGTAATGAAGGGATTGAGTTGGCGCAGTTGCGCCACGGTGCTGTTGTAGCGCGAGGCAATCTGGCCCAGGGTTTCGCCGGGCATGACGGCGTGATTCGTGATTTCCATGGTGATTCCGTTCTGTTGTCGCGTCGCCGTTAACGTTGGGCGACGGCGACTGATTCCAGGAGTCGATCTACTTTGATAAACGACTCATCCTTTGATTGCAGGATCGTCATGATCTCAGGCTGTGTTTCAAACAGTGGACCGTTTACGGCATGACCCAGTTTGAGCAGGTGGTCGCCGTCATAAATGTTGTTGTTGAGCAGCAGGTCGAGATTGTCAGCAATATCGTTCAAACGATCCTCGCCGGGTTCGCCAAACGCCTCGTACTCTTCATCCACCCAATACACCCATCCAAGGCGCGCCTGAACTTGAGCGGCCGCCATTGGAAGGTTGAATGCCGCGTGGTCACCCGACCATGTCGATTCCGCGTTAGCCACCCAGGCTAACCATGGACCACGTTGCTGGCCAAAGTTTCCTGGCGCGGGGGCGTAAACGGCCGACCAGCAACCCAACAACTGATCGAAAGTCTTTTCGGCGGTATAGGCCAGTGCTGCCCACAGGCTCGGCTTGTGGTAACTCAGCAAACTTTGCCCTCCGGAACCGTCGTTGGCTTTGAGCAGCCAGCGTGCGTGAGCCAGGGCTTTTTCCGGGTCAGGTGTCGAGATCGCAATTCCCGAAAAGTGTTCTTCACAGAGTTTTGCAGCTTCTGCAGCCAGTTTGCTGCCTCGGGGGGCGACCAGCCACAAGGGGCCATCGGGTATCTCGACGAATTCCGTTCGGAAAAACAGCCCTTCGCAAACTACGGGCTCACCCACCCGGTAGAGCCGGCTCATGGCTTGCGGCTGAAGCCCCTGGTCGATGATGAAACACAGCGATGGGTTCGCTGCCGGCAGGTCCGAGAAGTTGTAGCGAGGCTCTTCCAGCAAAGCACTCAGCGCTTTTACATGCATGTGCAATCCTTACGGCTGCAAGCGCCGTTACTCTGTTTTCCGCACAGCGGCGTGATGCCTGATTCGTTCAGGCGGGCGGGCAGCGGTGCTTTCCCGGCCTTATCCGCATCCACCACCTTCATCGGGCCCGGCAACAACGGCGCTGCCGGTGTCCCCACGCCCGGCGCGCCGCCGGTGTTGATCTTCACTTCGGCGCCGCTGATGGTCACGCCGCCGGCATCGGCTTTGACGAAGCTGCCGCCGGCCTTGGCGGTCAGTTCCATGGCGCCTTCGATCACGACTTTCTGGCCGGCGTAGTAGTGGATCTCGGTTCCCGCTTCGACCAGTTGCGCCGTGCCGACCTTGAGGTGCTGGGTCACGGCGACGGTCAGGTGATCGTTGGCGCGCATTTCACTGATGCGATTCAGGTGAGTGATGCGGTGTTCTTCGACCTTGAACTCGCTGTAGGTGTTGGCTTCAACCGTGTCATGCCGCTCGTTGCCGACGCGGATTTTCTGGTCGTGCTCGATGTTTTCGTCCCAGTCGCGCTGGGCGTGGATGTAGATCTGTTCCGCGCCTTTCTTGTCTTCGATGCGGAATTCGTTGTAGCCCTTTCCGCCCGGTGAACTCAGGGTCTTGAAGGTGCTGCGGGTCTTGTTCGCCGGCAGGTCGTAGGGGACGACGTTTTCCTTGTGGTACAAGCAGCCGGTCACCAATGGCTGGTCGGGGTCGCCTTCGAGGAAGGTCACCAGCACTTCCATGCCGATCCGTGGGATGGCGATGCCGCCGTAGGCTGCGCCGGCCCAGCCGCTGGCGACGCGCAGCCAGCAGGTGGTTTTGTCGTCGGCCTGGCCTTCTCGGTCCCAGTGGAATTGCACTTTCACGCGGCCGTACTGGTCGCAGTGGATTTCTTCGCCGGCGGGGCCGGTGACGATGGCAGTCTGGCTGCCGAGGACTTTCGGTTTCGGGTGTTCGAGGGCAGGGCGGTAGTGGGCGTCCCACGGGGTGGCCACGAACGAGTTGCGATAGCCCTGGTGGAAATCGCTCTTGTTGTCGGTGACGTCGCTGGTGACGTTTTCGCCCAGCACTTGCGGCTGTTTGCCTTCGTGGAAGATTTCCAGCAGCAACCACAGGTCGTTCCATTCGGCGCGGGGATGCTCGGCCAGGGTCAGGAAGTGGCCGCTGGTCAGGGTCGGCTCGTCACCTTTGCCTTCGGCGAGTTTGTAGTCGCTGCGATGGCGTTCAAGCGCTCGGGTCGAGAGGAATTTGCCGCGCTCGCGCGTGGTGAAGCGGCCGGGGTAGTCGTAGTCTTCCAGGTCCGGCATGAACTCGGATTTGACGGCACCTTCGGGCAGGATCTTCGGTTTTTCGAAATCGTAGTCGCGGCGGCTGACGCGGCTGGTGCGGGTTTCCAGGCGCAGGTTGAAACGCTTGATCACCGGTTTGTCGGCGGTCATGCCGGAGTCTTGCTGGTAGTTCACCGGTTTCAGTTTGCGGAACACGGTCTGGTCATCGCCGAACACCAGTTTGTGGCCGCTGCTGCTGTGCTGGAAGTGGAAGTGAATGCCTTCCTCTTCGCACAGACGCTGGATGAAATGCAGGTCGGATTCGTCGTACTGCACGCAGTACTCACGCTCCGGATACTCGGCGCCGAGCTGGAAGCTGTAGGCGTCGGCCAGGATCCCGCGATCTTCCAGCACCTGGGCAATGATCTTCGGCACCGTCAGCTGCTGGAAAATCTGCTGGTCATGGTTGTGCCGCAGGTAGGCCAGTTGCGGCACCAGGCTCAGGCTGTAGCGGGTCAGG
Source organism: Pseudomonas fluorescens (assembly GCF_012974785.1). Taxonomy (GTDB): domain Bacteria; phylum Pseudomonadota; class Gammaproteobacteria; order Pseudomonadales; family Pseudomonadaceae; genus Aquipseudomonas; species Aquipseudomonas fluorescens_BT. Next base: position 3,054,549 of record NZ_CP027561.1, read on the forward strand.
GTCTTGCCGGAGTCGCCTTGCTCGATGCGATACACCAGACCATGAATCTTGCCCTCGCCAGTGGCGCCGAAGGTCAGGCAGCCGGGCTTGTGCAGGAGTTCTTCAAGGTTGAGGTCGGGACGGGCGCTGACCAGTTCGAGGTCGAAACGGAACGGCTCGTTGAGGGCTTCGCGACCGGTGAAACTGAGGACTTGCAGATCGGCCGAAGCGCCTTCGAGCGTGAGGGTAATGTGGGTAGCATTGGCGTCCAGCATGCCTTGTTTTCCGTCCTTTGGATTAGCGTGGGCGGATGGTGCAGGATTAAACCGCCTCGTTCAAGGCGCAAATGCCGTAGAAGCACAGGCCTCAAGCCATAGGGAAAACCCTTAGGCCGGTTGTGTCCCCCGTGAAACGGGCACTTGCGCGCAAGAGACTCCGTGCAATCACCACTACCAGCGTTCAAGAACAACCAGTCAGTTTCAGACTAAAGTCGCCTGTAGCACGTCAAAGCCATCTGCCATCATTGCCGCTCACCCCCGCGTGTTCACTGCCTCCCGGTTCTTCATTGTTCCGGGACGGGAGCTATTTCAGTTTGTTTGCGCCCCCGCGCAATCGTTGTTCTGTTGGAGTTTTCAATGCGTCCCCCATTTCCCCTCATCACCCCGCGCCAGTCGCTTGGCTTCGGAGCCTTCGTGCTGTGTGCCGGTTTTACCGCGCAGGTCCAGGCCAGCGGTTTTTTCGAAGACACCACGGCGAAGATCGAGTCGCGCACGGTGTACTTCAACCGCGATTTCCGTGATGGGCACACCTCCAGTGATCAGGGCGCGTCCAAGCGCGAAGAGTCGGCGCAGGGTTTCATTCTCAATCTGCAATCGGGCTACACCGAAGGCACCGTCGGTTTCGGCATTGATGCGCTGGGCATGGCGGGTTTTCAGCTCGATTCCAGCCCCGACCGCAGCAACAGCGGCCTGCTGCCTTCCAGCGGCGATAACCCGCGTGGCTCGAAAGGTCAGTACGCGAAAATGGGCCTGACCGCCAAGGTGAAAGTTTCGGACACGGTGTTGAAATACGGCGCATTGCTGCCGGATCTGCCGTTGCTCAAGTACAACGACGGCCGTCTGCTGCCGACCATGTTCAACGGCGCGATGCTGACTTCAAAGGAGGTGAAGGACCTGACCTTCATGGCTGCACGTCTGGACAAGTACACCGCCCGGGACTCGACCGATTCCCAGGACATTCGCGTGCACTGCAAAAACAAGCGCTATGCCTGCAACACCACCGCCGATCATTTCGACATGTACGGCTTCGACTACAAGATCAACGATCGTCTGACGGCGCAGTATCACTACGCCGAACTGGAGGACATCTATCGCCAGCACTTCGTGGGTCTGTTGGCCAATCAGCCGCTGGGTGACGGCGTGCTGAAAGCCGATCTGCGTTTGCTGAAAAGCGCCGACAGCGGTGATGCGAAAGCGGGCTCCATCGACAACCGCGCCTTGAGCGGCATGCTGTCCTACGGCATCAGCGGTCACACCTTCAGTGCCGGGTGGCAGCGCATGAACGGCGACAATTCGATGCCGTATCTGGATGGCAGCAACCCGTACCTGGTGAACTACGTGCAGGTCAACGACTTCGCCGCCGCGCAGGAACTTTCCTGGCAGCTGCGTTACGACTATGACTTCAAGGCCATCGGCATCAACGGCCTGAGCTTCCTGACCCGTTACGTGAACGGTGACCACATCAAGGTGCCGGGCAGTGATCAGGAAGGCAAAGAGTGGGAGCGTGACAGCGAGTTGAAGTACGTGATTCAGACCGGCACGTTCAAGGACGTCAGCCTGCGTTTGCGCAATGCGACGTACCGCACCAACTACGAGAAGTTTGCCCGGGACGTGGATGAGACCCGGTTGATTGTGAGTTACAACTTTTCGGTGTTGTAACCCATAGGTCGGCGGTGTCTGAGCTGACGTCTTCGCGGGCAAGCCCGCTCCCACAGGGATTTAGGTGGCCACAAGTTAGTGAGCACCCGGGAAACCTGTGGGAGCTGCGGTGCGACGATTCGACTTGCTCGCGATGGCGTCCTAAAGAGCACCGAGGATCAGAGCCAATGCCAGAACCGGCTCCAGAACCCGCGATTCAGATCATCCTTGCACGCCGCGTATTGCTGGCCGTACATGTCCGAGCGGTTCTGCACCTTGCGCGCCACCGGCGGCAGCCACGCTTTGCTGGCATAAGTCTTCTGGCGAAAACCGCCCCAGCCTTCGTGGTAGTTGAGGTACTGGTTGTAGGCGTCGTACTTGTACACGCCGTTGATCGAAGTGGTCTTGTCCATGTACCAGCCGACGAAGTCGATGGCGTCGTCGAAGTCTTCGCGATCGGCGCCGTGGCGGCCGGTGCTTTTCTGGTAGTCGGACCAGACTTCATCCTTGGCCTGCGCATAACCCGACGCTGTCGTGACGCGGCCCCACGGGATCACCCACAGCAGGTATTTGCGCGGCGTCTTGGCGTCGTAGCGGTAGCCGGACTCCTGATACATGATCGCGAACGGCACCTGGATCGGTACGCCCCAGCGCTTTTGCGTGACTTGCGCCGCGTCGTACCAATCACTCTTTTCCCGAAAAATCTCGCAGAGGTTTTCCGGCGAACGCGGCGGTGATGTTCCGCAGCCGCTCAACAGTGTCGCCAGCACCAACAGTCCAACCGTGCGCCCCGAATTCAAAAGCCGTCATCCCGTCGTGCAAAAAAGGGCGCCAGTCTACGCGGTCAGGTCAACTGGTGGCGATAAGGCAAATCCGGACCTGTTTTGCTGCATGTAAGGGCGGCGGCCCGTACGGCAAACCTGAGCATCGCGTCGATTTGTTCGCGGCCGAGGTGCTGAACACCCTCCACCGAATCCAGCTCATGCTCGGTCAGCCAGGTGATCAACGCGGCCTGGAAAGTATCCCCCGCGCCGACGGTATCGGCGATCTTCACTGAAGAGGCCGGCACCGACCATGAACCATGAGCACGGCTGAACACGGTCGCGCCTTCACCGCCACGGGTCAGGAAAACCACCTGACAGCGATGCTGCAGCCAGCCTTCGATGACGCGTTGCGGATCCTGCTCGGGATACAACAGGCTCAAGTCCTCGTCGCTGACCTTGATCAGATCCGCCAGTTGCACCAGCGTGGCGATCCGCTCGCGCCACAGGTCGATGTTCGGCTCGGGGTTGAGGCGCACGTTCGGGTCGAGGCTGATCAGGCGTTTGCCGCTTTCACGCTGAATCAGCGCGAGCAGGGTATCGGCCACCGGTTGCACCACCAGCGAGAAGGAACCGAAGTGCAGGCCGCGCACTTGCGGGCCCAGCGTCGGCAGATGTGCCTGACTCAACTGCCGGTCGGCGCAACCTTCGCCACGGAAGCTGTAATGGGGCGAGCCATTGGCGCCCACCGCGACCATCGCCAGGGTGGTCGGCGCGGCGAAATCCACCAGGTAATCCGGACGGACGCCTTCATCCTGCAGGACTTGATGCATACGTCGGCCGAGGTAGTCGGTGGACAACCCGGCGAACAGCGCCGAGTCCACACCCAAACGGCGCAAACCCACCGCCACGTTGAACGGCGAGCCACCGGCAATGGCCTTGAAATTGACTTTCGATGCTTGCCCGCCGGCATCGTCTTCGCTGAAGAAATCGAACAGCGCTTCGCCACACACCAGGTACATAGTTGTTTGCTCTTTATAAGGTTGCGACATGCAGTCGATAGCGTTCATAGGCCTGCTGGAAGGCCGCGACATTCGCGGCAACCGGCAGGGTTTCACTGTTCAGGTCGAGCTTCACGCAGCGCTCGCACAGGTCGGCCAGGGTGTCTTCGTGGCCGTTCGACCACGACTTACACCACGCCGCCTGAATCGCCGCGCCGAGGGCGGCGGCTTCGCTCTGCTCGGTGCAGATCACCGGGGTGTTCATGATGTCGGCGACGATCTGCCGCCACACCGCACTTTTCGAGCCGCCGCCGATCAGGCAAATGCTGCGGCTTTGTAAACCATTCTGGCGCAGCAGATCCAGTCCATAACGCAGGCCGAAGGTGGTGCCTTCGACCGCCGCGCGGCACAGATTGGCCCGGGTCAGGTTATCGATCGTCAGGCCATGCAGGCTGCCGGTGGCGTGGGGCAGGGGAGGCACGCGTTCGCCGTTGAGGAACGGCAGCATGCTCACGCCTTCAGCGCCAATCGGCGCTTGGGCCACCAAGGCGTTGAAGGTATCAAGGTCAAGATCGAACAGTTCGCGGATCGCCCCGGTGGCGTTGGTCAGGTTCATGGTGCAGATCAACGGCAGCCAGCCGCCGCTGGACGAGCAGAAGGTCGCGACCGAAGCGTCCGGGCTGACCTTCGGTGCCTCGGCGTAGGCGTACACCGTGCCGGAAGAGCCGAGGCTCATGGTGATCGCGCCCGGCTGAATATTGCCGGTACCGATGGCGCCCATCATGTTGTCGCCGCCACCGCTGGACACCACCGCGTTCGGGTTGATGCCCAGCTGTTCGGCGATTGCGGGCAGGATCGTGCCGACTGCTTGATGGGCGTCGATCAGCTCCGGCAGCGCGGATTGCAGACGACCGCTGGCATCGATGTCGCGAAGCAGCTGCAAATCCCATTGGCGGGTGCGCACGTTGAAATAGCCGGTGCCGGATGCATCGCCGTATTCGCTGCACGCACGGCCGGTGAGCCAGAAATTAAGGTAGTCGTGGGGCAACAGAATCCGTGCGATTCGGGAAAACGCGTCTGGATGCTGTTCTTTGGTCCACAACAGTTTCGACACGGTGTAGCCCGGCGCGATGACCACGCCGAGGCGTTCCAGCGAACCGTTTTCGCCGCCCAAATGAGCCAGCAGACGGTCGTTTTCAGCCGTGGTTTCGGTGTCGCACCAGAGCTTGGCCGGGCGCAGGACCTGACCTTGATCGTCGAGCAGCACCAGCCCGTGTTGCTGGCCGGAAACACCGATGCCGAGAATCCCCTGACCGTCGACATTTGCCGCCAGCAAGGCGCGGCGGGTGGCGAGGGCGAAGGCTTCCAGCCACTGGTGGGTGTCTTGTTCGCGACGGCCGTTGGCGCCGCTGATCATCGTGTGGGCGGCGGCGCCCTGGCCCAACACCTGACCGCTGGTGGCGTCGAGGATGATGGCTTTGGTGCCTTGGGTGCCGCAGTCGATGCCGAGGAAGAGCTGTTGGTTGTGCATGGTGTGAACCTGTTGGTTTTTTGGCGACTTCTAAAGCCACCCCTCACCCCAACCCTCTCCTCAGAGGGGAGAGGGGGAAAGGGAGCAGATTGTGGAGCCTTTCAATTCCTGAGTTCGACTCAAAACGTTCAGGTCGATGTACCTCGGATAAACACCTCGGCCGGCTCCCTCTCCCTCTGGGAGAGGGCTGGGGTGAGGGGCTTTCAGGTCAGAATACGCTCGAGAGTCCGCGTCACGCCTTCTTCGCGCAAGCTGTTCAGGCACCACTCGAACGCCGTCACAAACTCCTTCGAGCGCGCTATCACCGTACCGAAGATTTCTTCAACCCCCAACAACCGCTCAGTGATCAAAGCATCCTCCGCCACCAACGCCTGACAAAACGCCGCCCGAGGATCCGGAATCGAATAAGTGTCACCATTCTCATCCACGCCCTTCAAGTAAAGCGCCCAGGCCGCCACCACCAACGCTGCGCGTCTGGTTTCCCGCCCATCGGCAATCAACCGATTGATCGTCGGAATGGTGAACTTGGGAAACTTCGACGAACCATCGGAGCAAACACGTTCAAGCTGATCGGCAATCGCCTGATTGGAGAACCGCGCCACCAGCGTGTTCTTGTACTCGGTCAGGTCGATGCCCGGCACCGGCGCCAGTTGCGGCGTCACGTCCAGGTCCATGTAGGCACGCATGTAGCGCACGAACAGTGGGTCGTTCATGGTCTCGTGGACGAAGCGGTAACCCTTCAAAAAGCCCAGATACGTCAGCGCCAGATGGCTGCCGTTGAGCAGTTTGATCTTCATCTCTTCGTAAGGCGAAACATCGTCGGTGAACTGCACGCCGACCTTTTCCCAGGCCGGGCGGCTGTTGACGAACTTGTCTTCCAGTACCCATTGCACGAACGGTTCGCACACAACAGGCCAGGCGTCGTCGACGGCGTGTTTGTCCGCCAGTTGCAGGCGATGCGCGGTGCTGGTCATTGGGGTGATACGGTCGACCATGGCGTTGGGGAAACTGACGTTGGCGTCAATCCAGTCACGCAAGTCCGGATCCAGTAGCGCGGTAAACGCCAGCAGCGCCTTGCGGGTGACGGCGCCGTTGTGCGGCAGGTTATCGCAGGACATCACGGTAAACGCCGGAATGCCCGCCGCCCGCCGCTTGGCCAGTGCCGCGCAGAGGAAGCCGAACACGGTTTTCGGCTGTTGCGGGTTCGTCAGATCGTGCTGAATCTGCGGCAGGTGCGCCATGAACTCGCCGTTGCTGTCATCGATGCAATAACCGCCCTCGGTGATGGTGAGCGAAACGATGCGGATCTGCGGGTCGGCGAGTTTGTCGATCAGCACCTGGGCGCTGTCCTCGGCCAGCAGCATGTCGCGGATCGCACCGATGACGCGGACTTCGGTGTCGTCGCTGTCGCCCAGTTCGAACAGGGTGAACAGGTAATCCTGCTCCTTGAGGTCGTCCCGGGCGCGGCGGTCTTCGGCGCGCAGGCCGACGCCGCAGATCGCCCAGTCCAGTGCTTCGCCGGTGTTCATCAGCGCATCGGTGTAATACGCCTGATGCGCGCGATGGAAACCACCGACGCCAATGTGTGCAATGCCCTGGCGGGTGTCGCTGAGGCTGTAGGCCGGCAGTTTCACTTCGGCGGCGAGGCGGTTGAGGTTTTGCTTGTTCAGTTTCATCGGGTCAGTCTCGAAATCAGGCGGCTGCGCGCAACGGGCGGGTCAGCGCCACGCCGTCGGCATCGAACAGATGGCAATGGGCGGCATCCAGGTGCAGGTTCAGTTGTTCGCCGTAACGGCTCGCCAGGTCACCGCGTACGCGCATGGTCAGGGCTTCGCCGGCGTTGGTCTTGACGTGGCAGAAGGTGTCGCTGCCCAGGCGCTCGCTGACGTCGGCGGTGACTTGCAGGGTGCAGTCGCCCGGTTGCGCCAGTTCCAGATGTTCCGGACGAATGCCCAGGGTCACGGCGCTGCCGACGCTCAGGTTCGACGCGTTGAACGGCAGGATGATGCGCGTGCCGGCGTCCAGCGAGACTTCGCAGCTTGCACCATCGAGCCGGGCAATCTTGCCCTTGAGGAAGCCCATTTTCGGCGTGCCGAGGAACCCGGCGACGAACAGGTTGGCGGGGTGGTGATACAGCTCCAGCGGCGAGCCGACCTGTTCGATCTTGCCGCCATTGAGCACCACGACCTTGTCGGCCATGGTCATGGCTTCGACCTGATCGTGGGTCACGTAGATCATGGTTGCTTTGAGGTCCTTGTGCAGGCGCAGCAGTTCCAGGCGCATTTGCACCCGCAGGGCGGCGTCGAGGTTGGACAGCGGCTCGTCGAACAGGAAGATTTTCGGGTTGCGCACGATCGCCCGGCCGATGGCCACGCGCTGACGCTGGCCGCCGGACAGTTGCTTCGGCTTGCGTTCCAGCATCGGGCCCAGTTCGAGAATGCGCGCCGCTTCGCCGACTTTCTTCTCGACTTCGGCTTTCGGTACGCCGGCCAGGTCGAGGGCGAACGACATGTTTTTCTTCACGGTCATGTGCGGGTACAGCGCGTAGGTCTGGAACACCATCGCCAGATCGCGTTTGGCCGGGCTGACTTCGGTGATGTCACGCCCGTCCAGCTCGATAGTGCCGCCGCTGACTTCTTCAAGGCCGGCGATCAGTCGCAGCAGGGTCGATTTGCCGCAGCCCGACGGACCGACGAATACCACGAATTCCTTGTCGTTCACCTCAAGGTCGATGCCCTTGATGATGGAAAAACCTTCGAAGCCTTTTTGCAGATTCTTGATTTTCAGGTTGGCCATGGTGGCGCTCCTTTTACGAATTCTTATTTCACGGCGCCGAACGACAGACCGCGCACCAGTTGTTTCTGGCTGATCCAGCCGAAGATCAGAATCGGCGCGCAAGCAAGCGTCGAGACGGCCGACAACTTGGCCCAGAACAAGCCTTCGGGGCTCGAGTAGGAGGCGATCAACGCGGTCAGCGGCGCGGCTTTGGACGAGGTCAGGTTCAGCGACCAGAACGCCTCGTTCCAGCACAGGATCAGCGACAGCAGCACGGTCGAAGCCAGGCCGCCCTTGGCGATCGGCAGCAGCACGCGGAGCATTTCCTGGGCGAGGGTGGCGCCGTCGAGGCGGGCGGCTTCGAGGATGTCTTTGGGGATGTCCTTGAAGTAGGTGTAAACCATCCAGACCACGATCGGCAGGTTGATCAGCGTGTAGATCACGATCAGCGCGATGCGCGTGTCGAGCAGGCCGAAACTCTTGGCCAGCAGGTAGATCGGCATCAGCACGCCCACCGGCGGCAGCATCTTGGTGGAGAGCATCCACAGCAGCGTACCTTTGGTGCGCTGGGTTTCGTAGAACGCCATCGAGTAGGCCGCCGGCACCGCAATCAGCAGGCACAGAGCCGTGGCGCTGAAGGAAATCACCACCGAGTTCCAGGCGAAACTGAAGTAGTCGCTGCGCTCATTGATGTGCAGGTAGTTCTCCATCGTCGGCGTGAAGATGAACTGCGGCGGTGTGGCGAAGGCGTCGATTTCGGTCTTGAAACTGGTCAGCACCATCCAGAAGATCGGGAAGAAAATGATGATCGCGATGGCCCAGGCCAGCGTGCCGAGCAGCAGGCTTTGCAGCCGGCGGGATTGTTGAAGAGTCATGGCAGGCCTCAGGCTTTGTCAGTCAGGTTTTTGCCGATCATCCGCACCAGAATGATCGCGGCGATGTTGGCGATGACCACGGCGATCAGGCCGCCGGCCGAGGCCATGCCGACGTCGAACTGCACCAGCGCCTGGTTGTAGATCAGGTAGGCGAGGTTGGTCGAAGCGTAGCCGGGGCCGCCGTTGGTGGTGGTGAAGATTTCGGCGAACACCGACAGCAGGAAGATGGTTTCAATCATCACGACCACGGCAATCGGCCGCGCCAGATGCGGCAGGGTCAGGTGCCAGAAGATCGCGACGGGGCCTGCGCCGTCGAGGCGGGCGGCTTCTTTCTGTTCCTGGTCGAGGGACTGCATGGCGGTCATCAGGATCAGGATCGCGAAGGGCAGCCATTGCCACGAGACAATGATGATGATCGACAGCAGCGGGTAGTGGGCCAGCCAGTCCACCGGCTGCGCGCCGAACAGTTTCCAGATGTAGGCCAGGATCCCGGACACCGGATGGAAGATCAGGTTTTTCCAGATCAGCGCACCGACCGTGGGCATGATGAAGAACGGCGAAATCAGCATCACCCGCACGATGCCGCGGCCGAAGAATTCGCTGGCCTCCAGCAATGCGCTGATCAACACACCGAACACCACGCTGATCAGCAGCACGCTGCCCACCAGCAGCAAGGTGTTGGTGGCTCCGGGGAGGAACCCGGAATCGGTGAGAAAGTAGGTGAAGTTATCCAGCCCGACAAATTCGTTGATGCCCGGGTCGAGCAGGTTGTAGCGGATCATCGAGAAATAGACGGTCATGCCCAGCGGCACGATCATCCACAGCAGCAACAGGGCCACCGAAGGACTGACCAGAAACCAGCCGGGATTGGCCACGCGGTTTTTGCGCCGGGGCTGCGACAGGTCGATGTGGGCTTTGGCAGTTGAAGTATTCATGGTGATCACAACCGTTTTAAAAGGCAGACTCGATCCACTGTGGGAGCGAGCCTGCTCGCGATGAGGGTGGTCCATCCGCCACATTTATTGAGACCGGATTACCGCTATCGCGAGCAGGCTCGCTCCCACATGGAAATGCGCAGGATTACTTCGGATAACCCGCGCGCTTCAGCTCGCGTTCGGTGGTTTGTTGCGCGGCGGTCAGCGCCTGATCGACGGTGGTCTGGCCGATCAATGCGGCGGAGAACAGCTTGCCGACCTGGGTACCGACACCCTGGAATTCAGGAATGGTCACCAGTTGAATGCCGATGTAAGGCACCGGTTTGAGGGTCGGTTTGCTCGGGTCAGCGGCTTTCAGCGATTCCAGCGTGACCTTGGCAAACGGTGCGGCGCTCATATAGGCGTCGCTGTAGGTCGAGGCGCGAGTGCCCGGCGGTACGTTGGCGATGCCGTCGGTCTTGGCAACCAGTTCGCCGTATTCCTTGGACGTGGCCCAGGCGCTGAATGCTTTGGCAGCATCTTTGGCCTTGGAGCTGGTCGGAATCGCCAGCGCCCACGAATACAGCCACGCCGAGCCTTTGTCGGTGACCTGATGCGGCGCAAAGGTGAAGCCGACATGATCGGCGACCTTGCTCTGGGTCTTGTCGGTGACGAACGAGCCGGCGACGCTGGCATCGACCCAGATTGCGCATTTGCCGCTGTTGAACAGCGCCAGGTTTTCGTTGAAGCCGTTGCTGGAGGCTCCCGGCGGGCCGGATTTCTTCATGGTGTCGACGTAGAAGTTCAGCGCGTTTTTCCATTCCGGACCGTTGAATTCCGGTTTCCACTGCTCATCGAACCAGCGCGCGCCGTAGGCGTTGGCCACGGTGGTGATCAGCGCCATGTTCTCGCCCCAACCGGCCTTGCCGCGCAGGCAGATGCCGTACTGTTCCTTGTCCTTGTGGGTGAGTTTTTCGGCGAAGCCGGCGATCTGTTCCCAGGTCGGACGCTCCGGCATGGTCAGGCCTGCATCCTTGAACAGGTCGGTGCGGTAATAGGTGATGGAGCTTTCGGCGTAGAACGGCAGCGCGTACAGCGAACCCTTGACCGACAGCCCTTCACGCACCGACGGGAACACATCGTCGAGGGCATAACTGGCCGGCAGATCCTTCATTGGCTCCAGCCAGCCCTTGGCGCCCCAGAGTGCGGCTTCGTACATGCCGATGGTCAGCACGTCGAACTGGCCACCCTGGGTGGCGATGTCGGTGGTCAGCCGTTGACGCAGGACGTTTTCTTCCAGTACCACCCAGTTCAGCTTGATGTCCGGATGCTCGGTCTCAAAGGTTTTCGAGAGCTTCTGCATGCGGATCATGTCGCTGTTGTTGACGGTGGCGATGGTCAGGGTCTGGGCGCCAAGGCTGACGCTGCTGAGGGTCATGCAGGTGAGGGCAAGCAGAGCTTTTGCAGTGGGTTGCATCGTGCACTCCTTTTCTGCACCCGGCGGGAGCAGAAGGACAGTTATTGTTTTTGTGTTCTTCCGGCGGGGGAAGAATGTGCACTGATTACAGCCTTCTGACGCAGGGCTGACAAATCATCCCTAGCACTTGAATCGATACTTTTTTGCACTCTGGATTGGCGCGATAAGCGCAAGTAAGGGCGTTTCAGAAGGGCGACAGCCATGAATCCGTACAGGTTTTCGGCGATCAGCCGTGGTTTTGCTCGGTCAGGCGTTGCACCACCAGCCGCCGATAATGCGAAGGCGTCATGCCTTTGAGCTGCTGAAAGCGCCGGTTGAAATTGGAAATATTGTTGAAGCCCGACTCGAAACACACTTCGGTCACCGGTTTGTCACCATCCGCCAGCAGTTCGCAGGATTTACTGATGCGCAGGCGATTGACGAATTCGATGAAATTGCGCCCGGTGGCCTGCTTGAACACGCGGCTGAAATAGGTGGGTTTCATGCCCAGGTGCTCGGCGACTTCCTCCAGCGGCAGTTCGCGAGCGTAGTGGGCGAAGATGTAATCGACTGCGCGGTTGGTGCGGTCGATGTTGTGCTCATCGGCCAGTTGCGGGGTGGTTGCGCCGGACAGCAGTTGGTAGTCGTCGCAGGCAGCGAGCAATTCCATCAGGATGAAAAAGTGCCCGAGACGGGTGATGCCGTTGGAATCGGCGATGCGTTGCATCAGGGTCATGGCCTGACTAATCGTCTGCGGTGAGCGGAACTCGATGCCGTACTGCGCGCGCTCAAGCAGTGGTGCCAGGGTCTTGAGTTCAGCGAACACCTGATGACCGCTTTCGAACAACTCATCGGTGAAGTTGACCAGCATGTCGCGTTTCTCGACGACTTCGTCTTCGGCCACCTGGCTGATCCAGTTGTGCGGCAGATTGGGGCCGGTCAGGAACAGCGTCTGCGGGTAGAAATTGCCGATGTAGTCGCCGATGAACACTTTGCCGGAACTGGCGACGATCAGGTGCAGCTCGTATTCCTTGTGAAAATGCCAGCGCACCAGCGGGCAGGGGAAACCGTGCTGGCGATAGATGATGGACAACCCGTTGTGGTCATCCATCAGCTCGTAGGAGGGGTCGGTCACGCGGGCGGTTCGGGTCATGGCAAGGCGCTTTTCTTGTTATCGCCCGGCGATCATGCCTCTTTGCGCGTGGGTTACGCCAGTTTTCAGTGCGGCTCAAAGCGCGCGCTGTCGGGCCTTCATCAAGCTGGCAATTCGGCAGAACTCCACCAGGTCCGACTCTTCCATGAAGTCGACGTTGATGATGTTGCACTTCAGTGCCCAGTCGCTTTTATCCAGATCGAACCACTCGTTCAATTCGTCATGAATGTCGACCGGGCCACCAAACGCGGTGTAACTGGTGGCGGACAGCGACCAGAGACGTCTGTTGTCTGTCGAGTTTTGCAGGACGCTGCCAATGTACTGCCTCAAATCATCGGGACTGGTAATGTTGTTTCCCGACCATCGGTGATTGATGAAAGTGTGGAATATTTTGTAGTCCAGTTGCCAATGTGACGTGGCAGCAGCGAACACACGTTGTTGCGCACTGACTTGCTTGAGTTCACGCAGGCTCAGGTAGAAATTGTTGCGCGGGACAAGACGATGGCCCAGGTAATGGATCATGATCTTATTGAAGTCGTCGTAATCGAAGTCGGCGCCGTCCAGACTGTGAAAGTCCAGAATAATGAATTCATCCGGGTTGTTGTCCAGGAACTTATTGACGTCGGCGATCAGGTTCGCCAGGGTTCGAGAGTTTTGGAAGCCGTTATGGTGGGCGACGAATTTTTCCGGACCTTTGCCGCCGCCGTTATGGGTCAGACGAATATCCAGCGCCCTGGAACCGTGATTGAGCTGGGCAAGAAAGGAGTCATGCTGGCAGACGAGCCAGTGGCGCGGAGGGCCGAAGAACGGATACGAGGCGCGCCAGTCACTGCCGGCATTGTGGGTGCCGGGCAATGTCAGTTCGAAGATCGACAGTGTATCAATGGCGGGTGTCGAGCCCATCCAGTTATTAGTGCTCATCAGTGCATCCTGCATAAGTTTTTATAAAGTACGGCCCGATAAAACAGTCAAGGCCGTACGTGCAGGATGTTTATAATGTCTAACTTGTTAGTTGGCCATGAAGGGAGTAATGCAAGTTGTTGGGTATTGTTTGTATAGTTGTCCAGCCAAGTTATCTGTTCTGGTTCTTGGCTTCAATCCACTGAGCCATATATTGGGTGCTCTTGTGTGAATGGTGGCGCAACATGCTGCCGGTGAAGTTGTTCCTTCTGAGTTGCGACAGATTTTCGCGGCAATACTTAATTTTCTCGATAAGTGCGGGCCCGTGAACCGTTTGCAGGTATCGGTCGACCAGCAGGGCTTGCCCCTGCGCCTGTGCGGTTTGCCAGAGGTCCCGGTCGTTATACAGCCGGACCGCCGCTTCGGCGAATGTTTGGGCCGTGCCGGTGACAGCGCCCGGCCAGGGATGATCCGCCTGCATCCCTTCGGCTCCGACCGGCGTGGTGACACTCGGGGTTGCGCAGAGCATTGCATCGACCAGTTTGCCCTTGATGCCTGCGCCGAAACGCAGCGGTGCCAGGCAAACCCGGGCATCGGACATGACCTGCAATGCATCCTCTGCCCAATTCATGATGTGGAAACCCTCGGCCGCATTGTGCAGGGCTGTCGCCTTCGGCGGCGTATACGCACCGTAGATATGCAATTGCGCTTTCGGAAGTTGCTTGCGAATCAGCGGCCAGACTGTCGATTTCAGCCACAGGACGGCATCCCAGTTCGGAGCGTGGCGGAAATTGCCGATGCTGAGGAAGTGCGCGCGATCCTCAAAGGGTTTCGCTGGCGTGCTCGGCGGCTCGACCATCAAGGGGCACCAATGCATCAGCTGGGGCGGCAATTTGAACTGCTGTACCAGCAACTCAATTTCCACTTGTGAAATCATCAGGTTCAGATCACAACGATACAGCGCGGCGATCTCGCGCCTGGCCAGATCCGTCTCGGCCATCAGTTCAAATTCTTCGGCGAGCGCGGGGGCGAACAATTGTTGGAAATCGTTGGTGTCATCGCTGAGTTTCAACCGATCTTTCAATCGCTGGTGTCGGGCATGTCGCAGGCTTTGCAGGTCTGAAGTCTCCAGAACACGCAAGGCGTCGGGACAGTGTTTTTCCACGCGCCAGCCGAACTGTTCTTCGATCATGAACTGGTCAAACAGCACGATATCCGGTGCCAATTCGCTGATGAAAACGTCGAAACTGCTGTTGTTCAGCTCAATCGGGACTTCGCGGATGCCCAGCGCGCTGAGGTCGGCGCGATGTTCACCGGTGCCGGCCGGGCTGGCAAAGGTGATTTGCCAGCCTTGCTGCAGGAATGTTTCGAGAATCTGCATCACATGCCCGCTCGCAGCGGAGGAACGGGGTTCCGGCCAGACGTAACCAATGACGAGGACTTTGGTTGCGGGCTGACTCATGAGAAACGATTCCTGGGACGAAGAGACGAAAAAAATGCGCGCGAATTAAAACACAATGCGCGCGCTCGCCGATCCGCTTTTTCTCAGTTCGAGGCCTTGGCCAGGTTGACCCGCAATGAACCCTTGATGAAACCGAGATCGGAAGTGTTTTTCACACCCTTGTTGATCTTCGCGAGATTGATCAGGAAGGCTTCTCGGTGAGTGCTTGCCTGATCGAGCATGGAAACTGCCAATGAATAGGAGTCGGCATTAAAGAGTGCGGGGTGTTTTCGAACCACTTCGGGCAACGTACTGGAAATGGAATCGAATGCTTCGAGCCCTTGTGCGTATGCGCTCTTATGCTGCAGGTTGGAAAGATTCCTGGGGTGCAGCGCCTTCGTATCGGTGGCACTTCCTAGCTGGAGCAAACCGGCCACGTCAAACTCGGCGGGGCCGGTGGCCCTCTCTTTCACTATTCCGTAGTAAAGATCCAGGGTGTCGGGCGCGCCGTGCGCCAGTTCGTGAATCACGATATCGGCCACGCGGCTGTCGTCATATTTCGACATGCGGTAATAGTCATCCAGTCCTTCGGGGAAGATATCCAGAAACGTCGGGACTGGCTTCTGTCGATGCGTACCCGCCTGTACACGGGCCTGCCAGCGTTTGTACGCTGCCGGTCGCAGTGCTGCATAGGCATCTGAACCCTTTCTGAAGGACATGTTGGCGACGGTGACCGAATCCAGATCCTGACGCATCGATTTGAGATTCATCGCCACATGTTGCAGGACATCATCGGTATCGCTACCGAATATATGTTTAATCACCCAGCGCGTGTCGTCGTTTGGTGTCTGCGCCAACAGACTCAATGCGTTATCGATTTTGCGCTTCGCAAAAGGCATTGCCCTCTTCACGATTGCCCGAGAATAGTCAAAAGGTTTGGCAAGGCCGAAGAACCGGCGAAGCGGCGCCAGTGGCGACACCTTAAGGTTTCTCAGCTTCGGCCCCCAAGCGCCACCGACTCTCAGGTTCAGCGCATACCAGTCGTTGTTGCGCTGGAGTGCCAGCAGGTTGATCGTATCCTCCAGGTTATCCGCCGCTTTCCAGGTGCCTTGAAACAAGTCGTTTTTTTGCGCGGCCCTGACCAGGTCGTAGGACTGCGCGCTCCCCGTCAGTTTACGCAGTTGGCCCGTGGCGGTTTCCACCACGTTGAGCCCGTGTTTGCTCAAAAGCAGAACGCCTCGTTTGGCCAGGCGCCCGCCTTGTAAAGCCAGCGTCGGTAAGCCATCCAGGGGATTCAGGAACGATACCGAGAGGTGGGCAGCCGCTTTGGCGATGCTCAGAGCCTTGGCGGTTGTCGAGGTTGTCTTGCCCGCGATGCCGACAATCGTGGCGCCAAAGCCGACCACCAGCCCCAGCAACGCCAGGCCGTCAAGAATGCAACCACCGATGCCTTCGGATACCCGGGGCGCATCGCCTGAGCGGATGTCTTCAATACATTTTTTGAACGGCACGATCACATTGATCACAGCTTCATTGATCTGAGCGTTTTTAGCGCGAATCCTTTGCAGTTCAGTCTGTTGATACAGCGATGAGTACAGTTCGTCGCGCGTCGCGACCGGGTGATTGCCCAGAACGCCTTCGGCCAGGGCGTCCAAGGCACGGGAAAAAAACAGTGGGACTGGCTGGACTTCATCTGAGGCAAGGACGAAGTTCCAGAGTTTTTCCACGACCACTTCGGACCAGACTCCATGTTTCGGCGCGTCGCCCTTCAGGTAGGCATTAAAGTCGATCGGCCATCGTTGTGCAGGGTTCTTGGTCTGGAAGTCTGTGTCCTGGCCGTCATACCCCAGCGAAGGCTCTTCGAACAGTGTACCCCTGGACCGTAACAGGGCGGCCAGCTCCGGGCGTTCACGACACAACCCTCTGAGGGTAAACAGCTCATAACAGCGAAACGCCTTTTCGTGCTGGCATCCGATAATCAGGCCGTAGCGCCCCCTGGCCGCTTCACGATGTCGCTGAGTTTCTTCAAACGGGTTGAGCGGATTTACCGATTCCCTGACGGTATATAACGTAATAAAACCATTGGCGATCATTGTCCTGTCACGTTCGGGCAAGTTGGACACTGCCATTTTGAGAATGGAGGCCTGACTTTTCTTTAGCGTCAGATGGTATTGCTCGAATGATTTTTCAAATAAGGCGTCGATCGGTTTCAGTTCACCGAGTCGGGCAAAGGCATTCCGTGGCGGGTTGAAGTATCTGGCGCTGTCAAACTTGTCGGTCAGTTTGCCGTTGACCACCAGATCACCCGACATGTAAAGGTCTAGAATCGAGAGACGCAGCCTCCCTACAGCAGAAGTGTCTTTCACACTCCATTCGCTGGAGGGAACGATAAGCGCCAGCCATTCCAGCGCACTGCGCTCGTCAAGCGCAACATCGAAGTTGGCCTTGAATGCCGGTTGCTCCAGGTAACTGCCATCTGGCAAGACGCGTTTGAGCTCTTGAAGCGCGAGTTGCCGTCGATCAGGCGGAACTATCGCAATACCGGTTTCGACTTCGTTCAACGCTTGCGCATATTGGCTGAAACGGTTGGCGGCGGTTGTAAAGGCGTTTACGTCATCATCTTCGGTAGTACCGGGCAATATGCCGTTAAGCATTGCCCATTGGATGATGGGCGTAATGGTCGCCAACTCATGCAGCGTGCGTTGGGCAGCACTGACAGGAGTCAGTTCGGAAAACGCCTTGATCCGGTCATAGGTCATCAGGCGCGATGCGCCTGGCGCCGTGAGTTCGACCAGCGCAACGGCCTGGGACACGATCACCCAGCCGGGTTTACCGATCGTCAGTTCGGCGGGAGCCTGCTGCACAAGCAACTGTGGCGCAGCGCAGGCCAGCAGAAGGTGAGCGGCCAATGGTGCGTAGAGCGGATCCAGTTGCAGGTCGCGAGTGAGTTGCCATTCCAACGCTTCAACCACCTGCGGTGCAGTTTTCGAGACATTGTCCGGGTGATACAGCTGAAAACCGGCAATGACTTTTGCGTGTCGCTCGACCTCAAGTCCGAGATCCAGAATCAGCGCTGTTGCAACCATGCATTTGATCTGTCGCAAAGCCGCTTCATGGTTGCCTTGGTCCAGATGCCAGCCGAGCCGGTCATGCAGAAGGATTCCCAACGCCCAGGCATTCGGTGTCTGCAGCAACTGGTCCAGATGAATGCCGGCACGTTCGCGACTCGACGCAACCTCAAGTGCCTTGAAATCCGGGGTAGCGATATGTTGCAGGAGGCTGACTCGACCCTTTGTCGTGTCCTTGGCGATCTGTTTGATCGTTTGACGCTCGGTCGCTGAAAGATGGAAGGGCGACTCAACCGGCGCCAACAGCAATTCGTGATAATCCCCCGTTACCGGACTGGTCGGCAGTTGGAATTCGAGCCAGGCAATCAGACTGCGTGTTTCGGCGACGGTTGTCGGGAGGGTGTATTGATGGAAGTTAAGCCATTGCTCAAGGCCGAAGACCTCGGTGGAAAATACGTAACCACCGGTGCGTACTGCACACTCTCCGACCATGAGGATTTCATCTTGCAGATCTGCACTGATGACATTGTCACCCGTCAAGTCGATCCAGGTGCCACCCGCCGAGACGCTGAGTCGAGCCTGTTCATTGATGCAGACAATGGTGTCGCCGGGCAGTGCATGTTTTTCGGCGAGAAAAAGAAAGTCCTCGGTCTCCAGCATCTTCGCAAGAGCGACGCGGGCAAATTCCTGGGCGTTATCAAAAGCGCTATTCGATGTTCGGGGCACCGTAATGAAGTGCAGATCAATGATTTCGGCACTTGCGCGGTCCCCGATCAGATCGGAAAGCGCCAATACGATATTGGACTTCTCTGCGAGATCAAGTTTTTGGCGTTCGACAATATAACCAGAATCCAATGCCGGACTGTCGGCGCTCAGCAGATTTCCGTCCTGTGAAAGTTGCATTAACAAGTTATCCTTTAATTGTTTATTGGTAGTGACCTCGCTGTTTGTGCAAATGTTGGGGATGCAACAAATCTTCAACTACGGGGCGGCGTCAGAGTAAATGCGCGCTTTAGTTGGTGGATAGCTGCAGTTGGTTTCAAAGTTGGTCAGGGCAGGTTGCAAGTCTGCCCGAAGAGGGTGCCTGGAGTGCAAGTTCCCGGTTCAGCGTTCAGGATTGCCCAAGAACCGCTTTCACCTTGTCGCGCAATTGATCAATGGAAAACGGCTTGCCAATCACGTGCATGTCTGCCGGTACTTCAATAGTCTCGGCATAACCGCTGGCAAACAGAATCGGCAGTGCGGGGCGAATGTTGCGGGCTTCGGTGGCCAGTTGACGGCCATCCATATTCGGCAGGCCGACGTCGGTCATCATCAGGTCGATGTGCTGATTCACATCCTTGAGAATTGCCAGCGCCTGTTCGCTGCCATCCGCCTCCAGAACCTTGAATTCCAATTCCTCCAGCACGTCGACGATCAGCATGCGCACGATGGCGTCGTCTTCTACTACAAGGATGGTGGACACAGGGCTGGACATAATGGCGGCTCTCAAAAAATGGGGGGCAGGGGCGCCGGTCGATCAAAAATGCCGGGCTCTTGCATGAGTAAGTGGCGCATGGCCACAAGTTCCCGAATGAATACAAAAAAAGAGTAGGCGCAAACGGTTGGGCAAGGATAACCGCTGGCTTGGGATTCGGCGCAGGCAAATGTGGGAAAACGGTGCTATCTCTGTGAGAAAAATGGATCCATGCCGCCGTTTTGGGGCAAACTCCCTGTTTTTCAACAGTTCGACAAGGCTGCCACATGTCCTCTCCGTCTTCGGTTGATGAGCAACGGTTTCGCAAACTCCTGACCCGCAACGTCAGTTTGCCGTTGGGCGTCGGCGTCGTCAGTGCCGTGTTCTTTGTTTCACTGATTACTTATCTGTTGTCGGTGATCCAGTGGGTGGAGCACACCGACCGGGTGATCAATAACGCCAACGAAGCAGTAAAACTCACCGTGGACCTGGAAACGGGAATGCGCGGCTATCTGCTCAGCGGCGACGAGCATTTTCTCGATCCGTACGAAACGGCCAAGCCGCGCATCTCCGTGGCACTCAATACCTTGCTTGAACTGACTGCGGACAACCCGGCTCAAACCGACCGCCTGCGTCGTCTTCAGGCGCTGCAAACCGAGTGGGCGACGTATGCGCAATCGATGATCGATCTGCAACGCTCCAGCGGTGATTACAAGTCGGCAGTCAAAACGGGGAAGGGCAAGCGCCTGACCGACGAAATACGTAAACAGTTCGAAGATGTGATTGAAACCGAACAGTTGTTGCGGGCTTCACGTAACGAGGACGTGCGCCGCACCACGATCTGGAGCATCAGCCTTTACTTGCTGTTTGTGGCCGGCATCAGTGGCCTGCTGGCCTACGTCGGCCGGCGCGATCTGCTCAACCTGTCACAAAGCTACGGCGCGACCCTGGCGGCGCAAGAGGCCAGCGCCAAACGCCTGGAACAGCAAGCCTGGTTGCGCAACGGCCAGACCCAGCTTGCCGAGCAAGTGCTGGGGCAACTGACGGTCAATCTGCTGGGGCGCAACATTCTGCAGTTCTGTGCCCAGTACCTCGGCACCGCAGTGGCCGCGCTGTATGTGCGCGAAGAACATGGCGGCCTCAAACGCGTGGCAACTTACGGTTTTTCTCGCGAACAGGAACAACAGGATCAATTGATCTCCAGCAATGAAGGTCTTGTCGGGCAGGTCGCCCAGCAGGCTCGGCTGATTCGTCTCGACTCGGTACCGTCCGACTACTTCAAGGTCAGTTCCGGTCTGGGTGAAGGTCTGCCGCACAGTGTGCTGGTGGTGCCGACCAGTGATGACGAACGGGTCAACGGCGTGATCGAACTGGGTTTCCTGCGTCCGCTCACCGACCGTGATGTGGCGCTGCTGGAACTGATCGCCGGCAACATCGGCACGTCCATCGAAGCGGCGCGTTATCGCCAGCGTCTGCAGGAAGTGCTGGCCGAAACCCAGCAACTCAATGAAGAGTTGCAGGTGCAGCAGGAAGAGCTGAAAACCGCCAACGAAGAGCTGGAAGAACAGTCGCGGATTCTCAAGGAGTCCCAGGCGCATCTGGAAACCCAGCAAGTCGAGCTGGAACAGACCAACGAGCAACTGGCCGAACAGGCCCTGACCCTGGCCGAGCAGCGCGACGCCATGGATCAGAAGAACACCGAACTCAATCAGGCCCAGGTACAACTCGAAGAACGCGCCGAAGAATTGCAGCGCTCGAGCAAGTACAAGTCCGAGTTCCTGGCCAACATGTCTCACGAACTGCGCACGCCGCTGAACAGTTCGCTGATCCTGGCCAAGCTGCTGGCGGAAAACCCGCAGGACAACCTCACCGCTGAACAGGTCAAGTTCGCCGAGTCGATCTATTCTGCCGGCAACGACCTGCTCAACCTGATCAACGATATTCTCGACATTTCCAAGGTGGAGGCCGGCAAACTCGAAGTCTTGCCGGAGAACACCAGCGTGGCGCGCCTGGCCGACGGGTTGCGCAGCGTGTTCGAACCGCTGGCGGCGGACAAGAAACTGACGTTCACCGTCGAGTTGCAGCCCGATGCGCCGATCACCTTGTTCACCGACCGCCAGCGTCTGGAACAGGTGATCAAGAACCTGCTGTCCAACGCGGTGAAATTCACCGAGCAGGGCACCGTCAGCCTGACCATCGCCGGCCAGCCGGACGATCGCATCGCCTTCATCGTGCGCGACTCGGGGATCGGGATCGCGGCGGATCAGCAGGAAAGCATTTTCGAAGCCTTCCGCCAGGCCGACGGCACCACCAACCGCAAATACGGCGGCACTGGCCTGGGCCTGTCGATTTCCCGGGATCTGGCGACACTGCTGGGCGGTTCGATCAGCGTCAGCAGCGCACCGGGGCAGGGCAGTGCTTTCACCCTGGTGTTGCCGCAGCAATACCGCGAGCCGGGTGACATGCCGGTTGTGCCATTGACTTTAAGTCCGCCGGTCCCTGCTCCGGTCATCGCGCCGGTCGCAGCGGTTTCGCCTTTGGCGACCATCGACATCCCGCGCTTCAACGATGACCGCAACAAGGCGCCGTTCAATACCCGTTGCATTCTGGTGGTGGAAGATGAGCCGAATTTCGCCCACATCCTCTACGATCTGGCCCACGAACTGGGCTATCAGTGCCTGGTCGCCCACGGCGCCGATGAAGGCTATGACCTGGCGAGAGAGTTTGTGCCGGACGCGATCCTGCTGGACATGCGCCTGCCGGATCATTCGGGTCTGACCGTCCTGCAACGCCTGAAAGAACACGCCGAAACCCGACACATCCCGGTGCACGTCATTTCCGTGGAAGACCGCGTCGAAGCGGCGATGCACATGGGTGCCATTGGTTACGCGGTCAAACCGACCACCCGCGAAGAGCTCAAGGACGTGTTCGCCCGTCTCGAGGCCAAACTGACCCAGAAGGTCAAACGCGTGCTGTTGGTCGAGGACGACGATCTGCAACGGGAAAGTATCGCGCGGCTGATCGGCGACGACGACATCGAAATCACTGCCGTCGGCCTGGCGCAAGACGCGCTGGAGCTGCTGCGCACGACGATCTTCGATTGCATGGTCATCGACCTGAAGCTGCCGGACATGCTCGGCAACGACCTGCTCAAACGCATGTCCACCGAGGACATCTGTTCGTTCCCGCCAGTGATCGTATACACCGGACGTAATCTGACCCGCGATGAAGAGGCGGAGCTGCGCAAGTATTCGCGCTCGATCATCATCAAGGGCGCACGCTCGCCGGAACGTTTGCTGGATGAGGTCACACTCTTTCTGCACAAAGTCGAATCGCAGTTGTCCCATGAACGGCAGAAGATGCTCAAGACCGCCCGCAGCCGCGACAAGGTCTTCGAGGGACGTAAAGTGCTGCTGGTGGACGACGATGTGCGCAACATCTTCGCCCTGACCAGTGCCCTGGAAACCAAAGGTGCAGTCGTGGTGATCGGCCGAAACGGTCGCGAAGCGATTGAAAAACTGAATGAAGTCGAGGACATCGACCTGGTGCTGATGGACGTTATGATGCCGGAAATGGATGGTTTTGAAGCCACCATGGAAATCCGCAAGGATCCGCGCTGGCGCAAGCTGCCGATCATCGCGGTGACGGCCAAGGCCATGAAGGACGATCAGGAGCGCTGCCTGCAGGCGGGCGCCAATGATTACCTGGCCAAGCCCATTGACCTGGATCGCCTGTTCTCACTGATTCGCGTGTGGTTACCGAAGATGGAACGCATTTAGTGGAACGTAGTAATTCCGTTGAACGGAACAGTGAAATCGAACTGCGGTTGCTGATCGAGGCGATTTATCTCAAGTACAGCTACGACTTTCGCGATTACTCCGGCGCTTCGATCAAGCGCCGGGTGCAACATGCGCTGAGCCAGTTCGAATGCGCGACCATCTCGGCCTTGCAGGAGAAAGTCCTGCACGACCCGACGGCGTTCATGCAGTTGCTGCAATTGCTGACGATCCCGGTCAGCGAGATGTTCCGCGATCCGTCGCACTTCCTGGCGATCCGCCAGGAGGTGGTGCCGCTGCTCAAGACCTATCCGTCGATCAAGATCTGGATCGCCGGTTGCAGCACTGGCGAGGAGGTCTACTCGATGGCGATCCTGCTGCGCGAAGAGGGCCTGCTGGACCGCACGATCATCTACGCCACCGACATCAACCCGCGCTCGCTGGACAAAGCCAAGCAGGGGATCTTTTCGATGGAAAACGTGCGCGCCTACACCGCCAACTATCAGCAGGCCGGTGGTCAGCGCTCGTTCGCCGACTACTACACTGCTGCCTATGGCTACGCCATTTTCGACAAGAGCCTGTGCGAGAACGTGACCTTCGCCGATCACAGCCTGGCGACCGATAGTGTATTCTCCGAAACTCAGTTAATTTCATGTCGTAACGTGTTGATTTACTTCAATAAAAAACTTCAGGATCGAGCGTTCGGGTTATTTCATGAATCGTTGTGCCATCGTGGATTTCTGGTGCTGGGCAGCAAGGAAACCCTGGATTTTTCCGGGTATTCCAACCAGTTCGAACCGCTGGTGAAACAAGAACGGATCTACCGCAAATCATGAACAGTGCAGCGGACTTGCCTCGGATCGAGGCGATTGTGGTCGGGGCTTCCGCAGGTGGCGTCGAGGCCCTGCTGAGCATGCTTGGCTCGCTGCGCGCCGGGTTCGGGCTGCCGATCATCATCGTCCTGCATTTGCCGGAAGAGCGTCGCAGCCAGCTCGCCGAGGTCTTCGCCCGACGGCTGGCGCTGCCGGTCGCGGAAGCCATCGATAAACAGGACATCACCCCCGGCACCGTGTACTTCGCGACGCCGGGTTATCACCTGTCGGTGGAGCAGGATTTCAGTCTGTCGCTGAGCCTTGAAGACCGTTTGCATCATTCACGGCCTTCGATCGACTTCCTGTTCGAGTCCGCTGCCGACGCTTACGGGCCGTCGCTGGCCGCCGTGTTGCTGACCGGCGCCAACCACGATGGCGCGCGGGGACTGGCGCAAGTCAAACGCCTGGGCGGCCTGACCATCGTGCAGGACCCCGACGAGGCGCAGGTCGCCACCATGCCTCGTGCGGCGCTGAAGACGCATCAACCGGACTACATCCTTCCCATACACGGCATCGGCCGTCTGCTTGTCGAGCTGGAACGAATCGCATGCTGAGTAATATCCAGGCAAAACTGCTGATCGTCGACGATCTGCCCGAGAACCTTCTGGCCCTCGAAGCGCTGATCAAGCGCGAAGACCGCACCGTCTACAAGGCGCTGTCGGCGGACGAAGCGCTGTCGCTGCTGCTGCAACACGAATTCGCCATGGCCATTCTCGACGTGCAGATGCCCGGCATGAACGGCTTCGAGCTGGCCGAGCTGATGCGCGGCACCGAGAAGACCAAGAATATCCCGATCATTTTTGTCAGCGCCGCCGGCCGTGAACTCAACTACGCGTTCAAGGGTTATGAAAGCGGCGCGGTGGACTTCCTGCACAAGCCGCTGGATATCCACGCGGTGAAGAGCAAGGTCAACGTCTTCGTCGACCTGTACCGCCAGAGCAAGGCGATGAAACAACAGGTCGAAGCCCTGGAGCAGAGCCGTCGCGAGCAGGAAGCACTGTTACAGCAACTGCAAAGCACTCAGGGCGAACTGGAGCAGGCGGTGCGCATGCGCGACGATTTCATGTCGATCGTCGCCCACGAAGTGCGCACACCGCTCAACGGCCTTATCCTCGAAACTCAACTGCGCAAGATGCACCTAGCCCGGGACAATGCCGCCGCGTTTACCCTCGACAAGATGCACGCCATGGTCGACCGCGACGAGCGTCAGATCAAAAGCCTGATCCGGCTGATCGAGGACATGCTCGACGTCTCGCGGATCCGCACCGGCAAGCTGTCGATCCGACCGAGCCGCTTCGATCTCGCGCAACTGGTGGGCAATCTGCTGCAAAACTTTGCCCAGCAGATCGAAGCCGCCGAGACTGAGGTCAGTTTCACCGCTACCGAGCCGGTGGAAGGGCAGTGGGACGAGTTCCGCATCGAGCAGGTCGTGTCGAACCTGCTGACCAATGCATTGCGTTACGGCGGTAAAAGCCCGATCCAGGTACGGGTCTATCGCGAAGGCTATGAGGCCCGGGTCGAAGTTCAGGACCAGGGCATCGGCATCAGTGAAGAGAACCAGAAACGCATTTTTCAACAGTTCGAACGGGTTTCCGCCAAGACGGTGGTGGCCGGACTCGGGCTGGGTCTGTTCATTTCCGAGCAGATCGTCGCCGCCCATGGCGGCTCCATCGTCGTCGAAAGCAAGATCAACGAGGGCGCCCTGTTTCGCGTTTGTCTGCCGCTCCAGGAAAACGGCAAAACAAACGCAACCTCTGAGTGACCACACGGTCGTATCAGCAGCTATTGACCGAACAAAGGCTTCCCATGAGCGTAGATGCACAAGATGTAGTACTCGTCGTCGAGGACGAACCGGTGATCCTGATGGTGCTGACGGACTATCTGTCGGGGCAGGGCTATCGCGTATTGCAGGCCGAAAACGGCGAGCAGGCGTTCGAGATTCTGGCGAGCAAGCCGCATCTGGACATGTTGATTACTGATTTTCGCCTGCCTGGAGGAATTTCCGGCGTGCAGATCGCCGAGCCCGCCGTCAAGTTGCGCCCTGATCTGAAAGTGATCTTCATCAGCGGCTATCCGCAGGAAATCCGCGAGACCGGCAGCCCGATCACCCGCCGGGCACCGATCCTGGAAAAACCGTTCGACCTGGACGTGTTGCAGGAGAAGATTCAGGAGTTGCTGGCCTGAGGCGTCAACCGCCTCAGCTCTTGATCATCTCCCGCACCTTCGCCGTCAACAGATCGAAAGTGAACGGCTTGGTGATCATCTGCATGCCCGGATCAAGAAACCCGCCGCGTACCGCCGCGTGCTCGGCGTAACCGGTGATGAACAGGACTTTCAACTCTGGACGGTACTGTCGGCCGATTTCCGCCAGTTGCCGGCCATTCATGCCCGGCAGGCCGACATCACTGATCAGCAGATCAATGCGCTGCGCCGAATCCAGGATGGGCACCGCGCCGTCGGCGTCGCTGGCTTCGACAAATCCGTAACCCAGTTCACTCAATACCGCGCTGACCAGCACGCGCACGGCCGGGTCGTCTTCGACGATCAACACCGTTTCGCCTTCCACGGCATCCGGCGCCTGCTCCATGCCCACTGGAACGTGGGGCAGGGACTCACCCTGGAAGCGCGGCAGATAGAGTTTGACCGTAGTGCCTTTGTCGATTTCGCTATCGATCGAGACATGGCCACCGGATTGCTTGCTGAAGCCATAAATCATCGACAGGCCCAACCCGGTGCCCTGACCGATGGGTTTAGTGGTGAAAAACGGATCGAATGCGCGGCTGATCACGCTCTGCGGCATTCCGCAGCCGTTGTCGGTGACGCTCAACACGACATAGTCGCCGGGTGAAAGGTTGTTGTAGGTCGCGGTGAATTCGCGATCCAGCACCTGATTGCCTGTCTCGACCACCAGATGACCGCCGTCGGGCATGGCGTCGCGTGCGTTGATGACCAGATTGAGCAGGGCGCTTTCGAGTTGATTGGGGTCGGCTTCCGCCACCCACAATTGTTCGTGCAGGCGCATGTCCAGCTGGATGCTTTCGTTGAGGCTGCGCTGCAGAAGCTCGCCCATCGACTTCACCAGATCATTCATCTGCACGGCTTTGGAATCCAGCGACTGCCGCCGGGAAAACGCCAGCAGACGGTGGGTCAGGCCGGCCGCCCGGTTGGCGGAGGTCACGCCCAGATCGATCAGGCTGTCGAGATCTTCCAGGCGCCCGCGAGCCAGGCGTCGGCGCAACAACTCCAGGCTGCCGATGATGCCGGTCAGCATGTTATTGAAGTCGTGGGCGATACCGCCGGTAAGCTGGCCGACCGCTTCCATTTTCTGCGACTGGCGCAGGGCTTCTTCGTTATGCCGCAATTGCGCCGTGCGTTCTTCAACCTGTTGCTCAAGGGTTTCGAGGGTTGACTGCAGGCGCCGTTCGCTTTCGCTCAGATCAATCAGGCGGTCGCGGGCCTCGTACTGTCGTCGTCGCCCGCGCAGGGCGGCAGTAATCATGCTGACCAGCGTCGCCGGATGAAACGGGCGCTCGAGAAAGGTCACGTTGCCCAGCAAATCACTGAGCTGCGAAGACGGACCCTGTTCGGAGCCACCATGATGGGTCAGCAATACGATCGGCAGGTCGGACCAGGCAGGCTGTTGCTCAAGATACCGCAACAGGGTTTCCAGCTCCGGCCCGCGCAGGGCTTCGGCGGCGATCAACAGCAAACCCGCGCCGGGTTCCAGTTCGCTGCACAAGTTGGCCAGATCCGGGGTGATCAGGCCACCATACCCGGCCTCGTTGAGGATCATCAGCGCAATCTGGCTGTCACGACCCAGGGGCGCCAGAATCAGCGCCCGTTCCGACAGCGGCACGGTGACGGTCACAAGTTGTCTTCCTTGAGCAGCGGATTGCTCGCGCCGAAGTATGAGGGCACACCGCGCAGCACTCCCTGGAAAGCTTCCAGTGGTTCGCCGATGGTCATGCCCTGGGTAGAAATGCGGTATTCACGAATGGTCGATTCATGACTGCCGGTGCGTTTCTTGATGATCGAAATGGCCCGACGGACTTTGCCGAGGGCTTCGAAGTAGCGCAACAGGATCACCGTGTCGGCCAGGTACGTGATGTCCACCGGCGCCTGCATGTCGCCGACCAGCCCATGCTGGGCCACGGTCATGAAGGTCGCGGCGCCCTTGCGATTCAGGTACAGCAACAGCTCGTGCATGTGCAGGACCAGCGCGTTCTCTTCCGGCATGGCGGCCTGATAACCGTTGATGCTGTCGATCACCACCGTCTTGATGTCACCGTCATCGACGCAGCGACGCACCCGATGAGAGAACTCCCCGGGAGACAGTTCGGCGGCATCGACTTGTTCGATCAGCAGATTGCCGGTGGCTTGCAGGGCCTTGAGGTCGATGCCGATGTTTTTCATGCGCTCGAACAGCAGGCCCAGTTCTTCATCGAAAATGAACAGCGCGGCTTTTTCGCCACGAGTGACTGCCGCCGCGGCGAAAATCATCGAGATCAATGATTTGCCGGTACCCGCAGGGCCGAGGATCAGCGTGCTGGAACCGGTCTCGACTCCGCCCCCCAGCAGCGCGTCCATTTCCTTGATCCCGCTGCTCAGTTGCAGGCGCGGGTAATCGTTACGATGCTCCGCTGCGACCAGGCGCGGGAACACATGCACGCCATCGCCCATGATGGTGAAGTCGTGAAAGCCGCCGCGATATTTCTGGCCTCGATATTTGACCACCCTGACACGCCGGCGTTCGGCGCCGTAGTTGGGGGTCAGTTCTTCGAGGCGGATCACGCCGTGGGCCACGCTGTGGACGGTCTTGTCGAGGGACTCGGTGGTCAGGTCGTCCAGCAGCAGTACCGTTGCGTCATAGCGCACGAAATAGTGCTTGATCGCCAGGATCTGTCGACGATAACGCAAGGAGCTTTGTGCCAGCAGGCGAATCTCGGAGAGGCTGTCGAGCACCACCCGGGTCGGTTTGAAGCGCTCGACCACTTCAAAAATCTGTCGGGTGGCTTCGCCCAGTTCAAGATCCGAGGAATACAGCAGGCTCTGCTGATGTTCGGCATTGAGCAGGCTTTCCGGCGGAGTCAGTTCGAAAATGTGAATGTTCTCGTCCAGTTCCCAGCCGTGGGACAGCGCGCCCTGGCGCAACTCCCGCTCGGTTTCCGACAGCGTGATGTACAACGAGCGTTCCCCGGCGCGCGCGCCGGCGAGAAGAAAATGCAATGCGACCGTGGTTTTACCGGTACCGGGCTCGCCCTCCAGCAGAAAGACATGACTGCGAGACAAGCCACCGGCCAGGATATCGTCCAGCCCTTCGATGCCGGTGGCGGCTTTGGCACTGATCAACGCGTTCGATGTAGACAAAAAATGCCCTCTCATGACTAGGGGAAACGCGGCAGCTGGCGGTGTACGCCATCAAGGGCTGCCTGTTCACTTGACCCCGGGCCGGGATGGCGGTTCCGAATTTCTTGCCGGCAACCTTCTGGAGGCGTTCAAAGACCCTGCTGCAAGGCCGGGTCGTCCGGGTTCATCTGTTCGAGCTGGGCCAGCAGAATCTGCACGTTCTGCAACTGACCGCTTTCCTTCCAGTAATTGATCAGCAGCACCCGGGCCTTGCGATTGGCGGGGTGGCGCTGAACGATTTCCTGCAATTGTTTCTGCGCCGCTTCAAGTTCCTCGGCGGTGTGCAGTGTGGTGGCGAGGTCGTAGCGATAGTCCTTGTTATCAGGCTCCAGCTCCACCGCCTTGGACAGACCGAGCAGCGCAAACTCGCGTTGATCGTGATGCAGCAGCCACAGACCCAATGCATGTTGCAGATAGGCGGAGTCAGGCTGGGCCTTCAGCTGTCTGGCCAATAGCTGGCGGGCGGCATCGCTCTGGCCCTGGCGGTCGAGCACTTCAATCTGCATCACCAGCGCCGGCAGGTTGCCGGGGTCCAGGCGCAGGGTCTGATCGAGATCTTCCTGCGCCTGTTTGAGCTCGGCATTGTGCAGGTGCAGACGCGCCAGCTGGACGAAGTTGTCGGCGCTTTCCGGCTGGCTTTGCAGGGCCTGTTCCCAACTGTCGATACCTTGCTGCAACGGCGCGAAATACAGGCCCAGTTGATCCGGCGACAAGCCGAGCAAGGCGTTGATCGCGGCAAATCGTACGGTTTGATCTTCATCGTCGAGCAACGGGCCCAGCAGAAGGCTGCGTTGCCCACCCGGTACCAGGCCGGTCACACTCCTGATCGCCGCCATGCGAACTTCGGGGGACGTGTTCTGCAGATCGGCATCTGCCAGCTTCAAGGCTTGAGGGCTTGGGTAGTTGGGTAGTTCGGCATGCAGCCAGACGCGGCGCCTGACCGACAGGTCGGGGCGCCCCAGTTGCTGATACAGCAGGCGTGCGGCGCCCGGTTGCCCGGCACGGGCGGCGGAAAGCGCTTCGCTGTAACCGTGCCTGATCGCCTCCGGCACCACCGGAGCGGTGTTGCGCAGGGAGAGCCACGCAACCACGAGGATGACCACGAGGCCAAGACTGATGAGCAAGTAGCGGCGGGACTGAGGCATGCAGGTATCCGAAACTTTCTATTGACGCAGAGGGGGCAAGCTTCGGTCAGCCGACGCCGTGAGTCAAACACTGAGCCTGATATGGCCCACCACGGATGTTGAATCGGCCTACAAGATCTGTCGGCTGCGGAAATCATCCAGCTCTCGAAGCATTGACTACGATTGATGAAGTTCCTTCGATGAGCGTGTCCATGCAAGCCCTGTTCGGTTACTTCAAGGCAGTGATCCATCCTGGTCAGACGGTGTTGCTGTTCGCCCTGCGCACCATTGCGGCGGGGTTGCTGACCCTGTACCTGGCGTTTCTGTTCGATCTGGATCAGCCCAAGTGGTCGATCATGGCTGTGGTCATCATCAGCCAGCCGCTGGCCGGGATGGCATTGGCCCGCAGTTTCGGGCAAGTCATCGGCACCACCCTCGGCGCGGCGGTGGCGGTATTGATCATGGCGATCTTTCCCCAGGCGCCGTTGCCGTTCATTACAACCCTCGCGTTGTGGCTGGCCCTGTGCACGGCCGGCGGCACGCTGTTGCGTTACACCAGTTCACAGGCCTTTGTGCTGAGTGGCTATACCGCCGTGGTGGTGGCGCTGCTGGCGATCCCGGATCAGGACGGTACATTCCTGCTGGCGGTCACGAGGGTGACGGAAACGCTGCTGGCCGTGGCCTGCGTGTGTATCGTCAGCTTGCTGACGGCCCGTCCGGAGGCGGTTTCGCGCAACTACTTCGCGAAAGTCGATCAGGTGATCAAACTGGTCGCTACCCATGCCGCTGCGGTGATCCGCACTGAAGAAAGCGAAGCCGAATTCCAGCGCCGGCAAATGCAGTTGCTCGGAGAAATCAGCGCACTGGAGGGCCTGCGGCGACACCTGTATTTCGACGCCCCACGCTTGCGCAGCGCCAACAATCTGGTGCTGCTGCTGGGCAATCAACTGATGTTGCTGACCTCACGTCTGACCGCCCTGCGTCATCAACGCCAGTTGCTCACCGAGCGCTGGGAGGGCGACTTGCCGTTGGAGGTTCAGCGATTGCGCGCCGATGAGCTGGCGTTTCTCGATGAACTGGCCCGATACGGGCGTTCATTGCCGGAAGAACCAAGGCATCGGTTGGTTATTCTGCAGCAGCAGTTCGAGGAACTGGCCTACAGGGCCGAACAGCAGACGGAAGAAATGAGTGCGACCCTGCGCTCGCTGGCCTGGGCATTGCGTTGGGAGCAGGCGCGGCTGTTGCAGCAGATCGAGCAGATTCTCGAACTGAGCGAAGCCATACAGGAGGGGCGGGAGGCCAGTTGCATGTTTCGTGGTCAAGCCAGCCCGTTGCATCTGGATTTCACCCTGGCAACCATGAATGCCATTCGTGCCTTCAGCGCCTTGTTGATCGCCGGGTTGATCTGGATCGAAACAGCCTGGGATGGCGCACGTGGCGGAATGATTCTGGTCGGGATTCTGTGTTCGCTGATGGCGACGTTCCCGCGCCCCTTGATAGCCGCGCAGAGTTACGCCCGCGGACTGGGTCTGGCATTGGTGGTTTCGGCGCTGTACCAGTTCATGCTGGTGCCGGCGGTCAGCGACTTTGAATGGCTGGCCTTGCTGCTTGCGCCGCTGCTGTATGTGATTGCGGTCGGGCTGGCCAGTCCGGCCACCGCAGGTATCGGAATGGGGCTGGGTTTGTCGAGTTTCCTGATGCTCGGGCCGCAGAACGTTGGTACCGGTCAGAACACTGCCATTCAATGGTTCGAGTTTGCCGGCGCTTACGTCAGTGCGGCGATGCTGGCCCTGATCGTCTATGCGTGGATTTTTCCGTTCCGCCCGGTGCTTCGAATCCGTCGCTTCTACAACGAAGCACGGGAACAGGTGTATCAATTCACCCAATCGCCCGTCACCGACGAGCAGCAGTTCGCTTTTGAAAGCCGTATGGTCGATCGTCTGACGACCATGTTGGGGCTATTGCCCGCAGCCAATGATCCGGACATGCAGAGACGTTATGAAATCAGCCTCGCCTGCGTGGCACTCGGCGTTGCGATTCACCAACTGAGGCAGCAGATGCAGAACAACGCTTTGCTTTCGGAGGCCTTCGGTCAACGACTGACGGCAGCCTTGCGCCAGACCGGGCGGTTCGTCGCCGGTCGGGCGGACACCGACCTGAAACCCTTGTTGACGACGCTGCATGCACTGGGCGACGAACTGGATGATCTGCATGCCGCGACCCATGAACATCTGTGGTCTGTGTTCCGCATGCGTGTGGCGTTGCTGATCGTCGTGTCGTTTCTTGAGCGCCATGGCGAGTATCTGCAACACAACGCCCCTGAAGGAGAACCGAGCCTTGCCCATTGATTTCGAGATCGGTGGGGTTTACCTGCCACCAATCGCCCAAGTGCTGATCCTCGCCGTACCGGTCTTTCTATTGCTGGACTGGGTATTGCGTCGCCTCGGCGTGCTGCGTCTGGTCTGGCACGAAGCGTTGTTCGAAGGCGCGCTGTACGCCTGCGTTTGTGCCACTTTGATTCTGCTGATGGGAGCCTGATGCCTTGAAGACGTTGCTCACCCGATTGACGACATTGGCAGTGGTGCTGCTGGCCATCGTGCTCGGCTGGTTCGCCTGGGAGCATTACACCCGGGCTCCCTGGACGCGGGATGCGCGGGTGAGGGCAGATGTGGTGACACTGTCGGCGGATGTTTCGGGTCGCATCGTCAGTCTGGCGGTGCAGGACAACCAGCACGTTGAAAAGGGGCAACTGCTGCTCGAGATCGATCCGGCCCGCTACAGTCTGGCGGTTGAACATGCCAGGCGTTCGGTCGAGGTGGCCAAGGCCACCCTGGGTCAGTCCCGGGCGTCCATCGTGGCCAGCGAGGCCTTGCTCAAACAGCGCGAGAGTGAGGAACGACGCAGACGCACACTCAAACAGGGCTTTGCGATTTCCGGTGAAGAGTGGGAAAAGTCCAGCACCGATGTGGCTGTGGCCCAGGCTGACCTGCTGCGTAACCAGGCCAATCTGGGATTGGCTGAGGCCAACGTGCAATTGGCGATTGCGGCACTGACCCAGGCGGAACTGGATTTGCAGCGTACCCGTGTCGAATCGCCGGTCAGCGGCTACGTCACCAACCTGTTGACCCGGCAGGGCGACTACGCGGTGGCCGGCGGCGCATTGCTGGCACTGGTGGACAGCGACTCGTTCTACGTCAGTGGTTACTTCGAAGAGACCAAATTGCCACGGATCGAGGAGGGTGACAGGGTTCGGATCGAATTGATGAGTGGAGAGAAATTCGGCGGCACCGTACAAAGCATCGCGTTCGCCATCGCCGACCGGGAGAACGCGCCGGGCAGTCGATTGCTGGCCAACATCAACCCCAGCTACACCTGGGTGAAACTGGCACAACGGGTACCGGTGCGCATCGGCATCGACTCCGACTATGCGGGCAAGGACCGGCTCAGGGCAGGCACTACAGCCACCGTCACCGTTCTGGAAAACCACGAAAGACGGGTACAAAAAAGCCCCGCGACCGAATGATACGCGGGGCAAAAAATTGGTTGGTTGCGGCCAACCAAAGGAGCTCTTTAAAAACCTGTTACTTGCTGGCGACCGTTTCCGGTTGCCAGCCGCCACCGAGGGCCTTGTAGATCGCGACGATGCCGCGATACAGATCGACTTCGGCCTGGGCCTGACTGTCTTCGGCGTTCAGGCGCTCACGCTGGGCGTCGAGCAGCACGAGGAAATCCGTGGTGCCTTCGCGATAGCGGATTTCAGCCAGATCGGCAGCCTTGCGGCTTGATTCGCTCTGGCGGATCAGCGAGATCAGGCGTTGCTGACGTTTGCCGTAATCGCTGAAGGCATTCTCCGACTCTTCCAGGGCCAGCAGCACTTGTTGCTCGTAGGTCGCCAGTGCGCCTTCGGCATCGGCATCGGCGCCGCGCAGGCGGGCCCGCACGCTGCCAAGGTCGAACGCCGCCCAGGTGATGCTCGGGCCCAGTGCCCAGGCGTTGGCCGCCGAGGAACCGATCTGCGAGCCACGCCCGGCGGTCCAACCCAGGAAACCGCTGAGGCTGACCCGAGGAAACAGGTCGGCCTTGGCCACACCGATACGCGCCGTGGCCGAAGCCAGTTTGCGTTCGGCGCTGAGGATGTCCGGACGACGTTGCAGCAGCTCGCCCGGATCACCGATCGGCAATGCCTTGGCGATGGCTGGCAAGTCTTTCGGGCTCAGGTCGACGGTCAGCTTGTCCGGACGTTCACCCAGCAGGGTGGCGATGCGGTTTTTCTGCCGAACCTGCTCCGCCTGCAATTGCGGCACGCTGGCTTCGACCGAGGCCAGACGGGCATCGGCACGCTCGACATCGAGCTGATCGCCAACGCCGGCATCACGCAGGCTGATGGTGATCTTGCGCGACTCCTGCTGGTTTTCCAGGTTGGCCACGGCGATCTTTTCCCGCAGTTGTGCACCGCGCAGTTGACCGTAAGCGTCCACTAGTTCGGCAATCATGGTGACTTGCAGTTGGTACAGATCCGCTTCGGCAGCCTGCTGATCGGCTTCACTGGCTTCCAGGTTGCGCTGGATGCGGCCAAACAGATCGACCTCCCAGGCCATGTCCAGACCCAGGTCGTAGCGTTCGCTGTTGACCCGCTTGGTGGTCTGGCCGGGAATCTGCCCCTTGGCCAGATCGCTGCTGGCGCGGCTGGTGATGGTCGGCATCGCGTCATTGCTGACGTCGTCACGGATCGCCCGGGCGGCTTTCCAGCGGGCGAACGCCACGCGCAATTGACGGTTGCCTTGCAGCGATTGAGTCACCAACTGGTTGAGGGTCGGATCGTCGAACTGCTGCCACCAGATGCCTTCGAACTTCGAACGGTCAAAGTTCTTCTGGCCGGCGGCGCCGTCGGTGGCGGCCGTGATGTTGGCCG
The DNA here is from genome assembly GCF_012974785.1 of Pseudomonas fluorescens. Classification (GTDB taxonomy): domain Bacteria; phylum Pseudomonadota; class Gammaproteobacteria; order Pseudomonadales; family Pseudomonadaceae; genus Aquipseudomonas; species Aquipseudomonas fluorescens_BT. The sequence goes on from NZ_CP027561.1 coordinate 3,089,865, forward strand.
CCTCCGTGGCTGGGGTCTTGTAGTCGGGGCCGACTGCGCAGGCACTCAGGGCCAGCACCAGCAGGCTCGGCAGGAAGACTTTCAGACTCATTGGTGCGCCTCCAGTGGCTTTTGAAGATTCTGCGCCTTGGCCGCTTTGCGGGCTTCACCGCGTTCCACGAAGTTGCGGATCAGTACATAGAACACCGGCGTCAGCAGCAGACCGAAGAAGGTCACCCCGAGCATCCCGGAGAACACCGCCACACCCATGGCGTGACGCATCTCGGCACCGGCACCGCTGGAGAACACCAGTGGCACCACACCCATGATGAACGCGAACGAGGTCATCAGGATCGGCCGCAGACGCAGACGGCAGGCTTCCAGTACAGCGGCCAGCGGGTCGAGACCTTCCTGCTGTTTGTCCTTGGCGAATTCGACGATCAGAATCGCGTTCTTACAGGCCAGACCCACCAATACGATCAAACCGATCTGGGTGAAGATGTTGTTGTCACCGCCAGAAATGATCACACCCGTGATGGCCGACAGCAGGGTCATCGGCACGATCAGGATCACCGCCAGTGGCAGGCTCCAGCTTTCGTATTGAGCGGCGAGCACCAGGAACGCCAGCAGTACACAGAGCGGGAACACGAACAACGCAGTGTTGCCGGACAGAATCTGCTGGTAGGTCAGGTCGGTCCACTCGTAGGTCATGCCGTTCGGAAGTTCATCCTTGAGCAATTTCTCGATGGCTTTTTCGGCCTGACCGGAACTGTAGCCGGGTGCTGCTGCACCGTTGATTTCAGCGGTGATGAAGCCGTTGTAGTGCATCACGCGATCCGGGCCCGAGGTGTCGCTGACCTTGATGAAGGTCGCCAGCGGGATCATTTCGCCTTTGTTGTTGCGTACTTTCAGCTGGCCGATCTGGTCGGATTCGAGGCGGAACTGCTGCTCGGCCTGAACGTTGACCTGATAGGTGCGCCCGAAGCGGTTGAAGTCGTTGGCATACAGCGAACCCAGGTAGATCTGCAGGGTGTCGAAGATGTCGCTGACGGCCACGCCGTGGGTCTTGGCTTTTTCGCGGTCGATGGCAGCATCGACCTGCGGCACGTTCACGGTGTAGCTGGTGAACAGGTTGGCCAGTTCCGGAACGTTATGGCTCTTGGCAATGATGTTCATGGTTTCCTTGTAGAGCTCTTCGTAGCCCAGGTTGCCCCGGTCTTCGATTTGCAGGCGGAAACCACCGATGGTGCCCAGACCTTGTACCGGTGGCGGCGGGAAGATCGCCATGTAGGCTTCCTGGATCCCGGCGTACTGGCCGTTCAAGGCACCGGCAATCGCACCGGCGGACATGCTCGGGTCTTTACGCTCGTCGAACGGTTTGAGGGTCACGAACACGATGCCGGCGTTCGGGCTGTTGGTGAAGCCGTTGATCGACAGGCCCGGGAACGCTACGGCGCTTTCCACGCCCGGCTGTTTCAGCGCCAGGTCGGACATGCGTTTGATCACGTCTTCGGTGCGGTCCAGGCTCGCGGCGTCCGGCAGTTGTGCGAAGGCCACCAGGTATTGCTTGTCCTGGCCGGGTACGAAACCGGTTGGGGTGCTGGAGAACCCGAAGAAGGTCAGCACCATCAGGCCTGCGTACAGGAAGAGGGCGATGCCGCTGCCACGGATAACCCGGCGCACGGTTCCGACGTAGCCATGACTGGCACGGTCGAAGAAACGGTTGAACGGACGGAACAGCCAGCCACCGAAAATGTTGTCCAGCACTCGCGAGAAGCGGTCTTTCGGCGCGTCGTGACCTTTGAGCAACACAGCGGCCAGCGCTGGCGACAGGGTCAGCGAGTTGAAGGCCGAGATCACGGTCGAGATCGCAATGGTCAACGCGAACTGCTTGTAGAACTGGCCGGTCAGACCCGAGATGAATGCCGCCGGTACGAACACCGCACACAGCACCAGCGCCGTGGCAATGATCGGACCCGTTACTTCACCCATGGCCTTTTTGGTTGCATCGAAGGGGTTGAGCCCCAGTTCAATGTTCCGCTCGACGTTCTCCACCACCACGATGGCGTCGTCCACCACGATACCGATCGCCAGTACCAGGCCGAACAGCGACAGTGCGTTGAGCGAGAAGCCGAACAGGTGCATCACCGCAAACGTACCGATCAACGATACCGGCACCGCCACCAACGGAATGATCGAGGCGCGCCAGGTCTGCAGGAACAGGATCACCACCAGAACCACGAGGATCAGTGCTTCGAAGAGGGTGTGAACCACCGCCTCGATGGAGCCGCGCACGAAGATCGTCGGGTCATAGACGATGCTGTAGTCCATGCCTTGCGGGAAGCTTTTCTTCAGTTCTTCCATCTTGCCGCGAACTTCGTTCGAGATTTCGATGGCGTTGGACCCCGGACGCTGGAAGATCGGGATCGCTACGGCTGGCTGGTTGTTCAGCAACGAGCGCAGGGCGTACTGGCTGGAACCCAGTTCGACGCGGGCGATATCCTTCAGGCGAGTGATTTCACCGTTGTCGCCTGCGCGAATGATGATGTTCTCGAACTCTTCCTCGGAGACCAGACGGCCCTGAGTGTTGACCGACAGCTGGAAGCTTTGCGCAGTTGGCGCAGGAGGGGCGCCCAATTGGCCGGCGGCCACCTGGCGGTTCTGCTCACGAATGGCGGTCACTACATCAGTGGCAGTCAGATTGCGCGAGGCGGTCTTGTTCGGATCCAGCCATACACGCAGCGAGTAGTCGCCCATACCGAACAGCTGCACGTCACCGACACCACCGAGGCGAGCGAGCTCATCCTTGATATTGAGGATCGCGTAGTTGGACAGGTACAGCATGTCGTAGCGTTTGTCCGGCGAGGTCAAGTGCACAACCATGGTCAGGTCGGGCGAGGCCTTGTCGACGGTGATACCGATGCGCGTCACTTCTTCCGGAAGCTTCGGTTCGGTCCGGGTCACGCGGTTCTGCACCTGCACCTGCGCGTTGTCCAGGTCGGTACCCAGGGCGAAGGTGATGGTCAGGGTGATCTTGCCGTCAGCGGTGGATTGCGAGGACATGTACAGCATGTTCTCGACCCCGGTGATGGCCTGCTCCAGCGGAGCCGCCACGGTTTCACCGATGACTTTTGGGTTGGCGCCCGGGAAGTTGGCACGTACCACCACGGTGGGCGGCACGACTTCCGGGTATTCGCTGATCGGCAATTGGAACAGCGAAATCGCACCGGCAATCAGGATCAACAGCGACAGCACCGCTGCGAAGATCGGCCGTGAAATGAAGAATTGGGAAAAATTCATCGGAGTTGTCGTCCCTTAACCGCGTGGGGTCGCAGCAGCCAGTTTCACAACCGAACCCGGCGCGCCTTTGGTTGGTGCGACTTTGGGCAGGTTGCTGGCTTCCAGCGCTTGTCGTTGTTGAGCGAGAGCGGCAATGGTTTGCTCGCTGGCCATCGGAATCACTTCAGGCGAAACGGGGGAGCCTGGGCGAACCCGTTGCAGACCCTTGACGATGATCGTGTCGTCCTTGTTCAGGCCGCTGCGCACGATACGCAGGCCTTCGATCTTCGGACCGAGTTCGACGGCGCGGTAGGCGGTCTTGTTGTCGCCATCCATCACCAGCACAAACTTCTTGCCGAGGTCGGTGCCAACGGCTTCGTCGTTGATCAGCATGGCGTTGTAGGTGCCGCTGCCGACCAGTTTCAGACGCGCATACAGGCCCGGGGTATAGGTGCCGTCGCTGTTGTCGAAGACGGCGCGACCACGGATGGTGCCGGTTTTCGGGTTGACCTGGTTGTCGACGAAGTTCATCTGGCCCAGGTGCGGGTTGCCGTCTTCGTTGGACAGGCCCATGTACACCGGGGTGGTCGCGCCACGCTGACCCTGACGGGCGAGTTGGGTGTATTTGAGGAACACACGCTCGTCGGCGTCGAAGTAGGCGTAGACCTTGTCGGTGGAAACCACGCTGGTCAGCGGGGTGGTGTCGGCGGTCACCAGGTTACCGGCGGTGATCTCGGCACGGCTGACACGGCCACTGATCGGTGCGGTTACACGGGTGAAGCTCAGGTTCAGTTTGGCCAGATCCAGTTGCGCTTGAAGGGCGCCGACAGCGGCACGTGCTTCTTGTGCAGCGCTGGTGCGCGAGTCGGCCAGTTCGGCGGAAATCGCGTTGCTGGCACGCAGGCGTTCGCCACGGCCAGCTTCGTTTTCACTGCGGGTGGCGTTGGCGCGGGCCTGGGCGACCAGTGCTTCAAGACGGCGAACCTCAGCCTGGAACGGACGCGGGTCGATCTGGAACAACAGGTCGCCTTTCTTCACCAGTGCACCTTCGGTGAAGGCGACTTCGTCGATCTGACCGGAGACCCGTGGACGGATTTCAACGGTTTCCGGCGCCTCGAGGCGCCCGGTGAATTCGTCCCACTCGTTGACGGGTTGTTCCAGCACCTTGGCCACGCTGACTTTGGCAGCAGGCATGGCGGCGGCGGTTTCTGGAGTCTTGCCGCAGGCGCTCATCACCATCACGGCCAACAGAGCCAACGGGAAGCGCAAATGTTTGAGTGATTGTTCCATGGATGCATCCGCCAATGTATTGAAGATGGGCGGATGATGCTCGGCAGGTAGATAGCAAACGAATCGAATGACACGAAGGTAACTATCATTCGGAATGATATAAGACCGAGTGAAGCCCTCTAGCATGCACCTTTCGTTAGGGGGCTATCAATATGGTCGATGACAAATCTGTGTTGCGCGACCTGCAAGGATGAAATCGACAGGAATTCTTTGCGGCAGATGCAAAGAGACGGCCATGGCGGCCGTCTCGATCAGCGTGTAGCGGGTGACTCAGTTGATGCCTTTGCGGTTCGGCCCGAAACGGTTCGGACCTGGCTGGCTGTCCTGCACCAGAAACACCAGGTTGACGATCGGCAACAGCAACCACCAGCCACTGCGGTCGGTGTCGTGCATGCGGCGTGCACCGACCGCGATGCTTGGCAGCAACATCGCTAGGCTGTACAGGTTGTAAAGGACGCCCTTGGTATTGAGGATTGCATCGAGAACACCGATGACAATGCAGATACCCATGTTGATCAGGATGAACATCCAGTACTCGCGACGGGTGGCGCGCCCCTTGAACTCGGCGTAGTTCTTCAACGCTTCCATATAGGGGTTGCCCGTCGTGATGGCGGGGCCGCTTGCAAAGGACTGTTGGGTCGCCTGAGGCGCTCCGCACTGTGGGCAAGCCACGGCCAGGCTGCTAATTTCCTTGGCGCAACCGCGGCAGAAAACCATGCTCATATCTTTTTCCCTAAAATTATTCAATCGATAGGCAGGACAAAACGAACGCGGTAAGGCCTGACAAAATAATGCCGGCAATCGCGAGGTTTCTTCCTGGATGTTTTTGGTTGATGCAGACGATGCCGCAAAGGAGACCAGCAATGCTGAGAACTCCCACACCGACAATCGCGTCTCTGTCCCATTCGGAATCATCGAACAAAGTGAGTGCGCTGATAATTCCGATGATCAATGAAACGATGGCGAGCCAGGGAGCTTCGGCTTGAGTTTGCGGCACCGAGGCCTGCTGGGGAGCCCCGCATTGGGGGCAGGTGAGCGCCGATTCGTGAAGCTCCTTGGCGCAAGCACGACAATAGACCATTGCCATCGTTTTCCTTAACTGAGTGCGTATACCCGAACTGCCATGTGTCGGGGCGGCGACACGTTAAACTTTATTGCCGAATTTGTCATTAGGCACTTTGCCAGCACTCACGATGTGCACCGAAATGACGAGCTTGCGAGGGGCGTCCGGATCACCAGCTCCGACCGATAACGCGCATTGCAGAAAGAACAGCGAGGCGCTCGCGCCAAGAGTTTCGCCACCAACGGACAAGTCGCCGTTTCTTTATAGTAAAGTCGCCATCGAACCACCTGTCGTCTGAGGCTTTCCGGCAATTGGTGTACGCAAAACCGACAGATGGGCACGACTTTCAAATGAGCAATTCTACGACGACCACCAGCGGCAATTGGTATGCGGTCATTGCGCTGGCACTGGCTGCGTTCGTCTTCAACACCACCGAGTTTGTTCCTGTCGGTCTGTTGAGTTCGATTGGCAGCAGTTTCGACATGACATCGGCTCAGGTCGGCCTGATGTTGACCATTTATGCATGGGTGGTGTCGCTGACGTCACTTCCGATCATGCTGCTGACGCGCAATGTCGAGCGGCGCAAGCTGTTGATCGTACTGTTCGGGATATTCATCCTCAGTCACATCCTGTCGAGTCTGGCGACCAGCTTCGCTGTCCTGCTGGTAAGCCGGATTGGCGTGGCGTTGTCGCATGCGCTGTTCTGGTCCATCACCGCTTCACTGGCTGTGCGCCTGGCGCCGCCGGGCAAGCAGGTTCAAGCGTTGGGCCTGCTGGCAACCGGCACTTCACTGGCGATGGTGCTCGGCATTCCCCTTGGCCGGATATTGGGCGAGGCGATGGGCTGGCGAACCACTTTTATCGTGATCGCAGTGCTGGCCGCTACGCTGGTGTTCTGGCTGGCCAGGGTCTTGCCGTTGCTGCCGAGCCAGAACTCTGGCTCGCTCAAAAGTCTGCCCATTTTATTGAAGCGACCTGCGCTCATGGCGATCTACGTCCTGACGGCCATGGTCGTGACGGCGCATTTCACCGCCTACAGCTACATCGAACCTTTCGTGCAGGTCGTGGCGGGCATGAGTGGCGAGACGGTCACGCTGATCCTGCTGTTATTCGGCGGCGCGGGTATTTTCGGGTCCCTGCTGTTCAGCTGGCTGCACCGCTACAGCCCGCCGCGTTTTCTGATCGTCGCCGTTTCGTTGCTTGCATTGTGCCTGGTGCTGCTGTTGCCTTTGAGCGGTAGCGTTTCGTACCTGTGCGCACTGAGCGTGTTCTGGGGAATGGCGATCATGGGATTCGGCTTGGCGCTGCAGTCCAGGGTCCTGGTGCTGGCACCCGACGCGACCGATGTGGCGATGGCGCTGTTTTCAGGGATCTACAACATCGGTATTGGTGGCGGGGCCCTGATGGGGAGCTGGGTGGGCAGCCAGCTCGGCTTTGCTTATGTGGGGATCGTGGGTGGCACGCTGGCGGCGCTGGCGCTGTTGATCTACTGTCTGTCGGCCAATCGCGTGGCTTGATCCGGGGCTTGTGTTTGAGTTTTTGAACCGCTTTGCTGACGACAGCAAAGCGGTTTCGGAAAGGTTGCTCAGAGACTGTCCGGATCACCGAAAAACATCTGAATCCGCGACCTCAACCACCGCTCCCCCGGATCGTTATCCTGCGACCCGCGCCAGGCCATATGCAGTTCGAACGTGCGCGTCGGCAACGGCGGATCTTCCGCCCGAACGCCACCCGCAGACGTCAGCGCATCAGCCGTGTAATCCGGCACGGTCGCGACGATATCGGTTCCGGCCAGCAACGTGCTCAAGCCATTGAACTGCGGTACGGCCAGTACCACGTGGCGTTTGCGTCCGAGTTTTTCCAACTCCTCATCAATAAAGCCACTGAGGTCGCCGGCGAACGACACCAGCGCATGGGGGCGGGCGCAGTAGTCGTCCAGGCTCAACGGCCCGGGTACGGTGTCGGCGCGCAGCAGTTTTGGCTGGCTGCGGCGCAAGACCTTGCGTTTGGCGTTGGCCGGCAGGTCGGTGGTGTAGCTGACGCCGATGGAGATTTCGCCGGAGGCGAGCAGGCCAGGCATCAGGATGTAGTTGACGCGTCGCACCACCAGCACGATGCCCGGCGCCTCGGCGCGCAGGCGCTTGAGCAGCATGGGCAGCAACGCGAATTCGACGTCGTCCGACAGGCCGATGCGGAAAACCGACGTGCTGGTGGCCGGGTCGAATTCGGCCGCGCGGCTCACGGCAGTCGAAATCGAATCCAGGGCCGGGGAGAGCAGGGCAAAGATTTCCACCGCCCGAGCGGACGGTTCCATGCTGCGCCCGGTGCGTACAAACAGCGGATCATCGAACAGACCACGCAGGCGCGAGAGCGCCGCGCTGATCGCCGGCTGGCCGAGAAACAGTTTTTCCGCAGCGCGGGTCACGCTGCGTTCGTGCATCAGTGTTTCGAATACGATCAACAGGTTCAGGTCGACACGACGCAGGTCATTACGATTCATCTGGAGTCCTGGCAGAGTCATCAAGCTTGACGAGGGCAGCCATATGAGAACAATGGCCGGCATGAATCTTACGGGGAAAGGCTGGTAGTCTGCACCGGGTAATTCAGCTTTACTGAGAAGGCAGTGGCAGTTTTTTCATGGATTTTCTCAATGCTGGCCATGCTGCGGAATCAATGACAGGCATGTCGACTATTAATAGCCACTGATGGTCTTGGCTGGAAAGCCCAGATAGAGTTCAGGGCATTAGAGGTTACTTTGACGAGGTTTGCGATGTCCCGCACGATCCGTTTTCACAAGTTTGGTCCGGCCGAGGTGCTCAAATGCGAAGAGCATGCGGCCGCTCAGCCAGGTCCTGGCGAAGTGCAGGTGCGTGTCGAGGCAATCGGCATCAGCTGGTACGACACACTCTGGCGTCAGAATCTGGCATCGTCCCAGGCACGCCTGCCGTCCGGCCTGGGCCATGAGATGGCCGGTGTGGTCACGGCGATCGGCGACGGTGTCGAAGACCTCATCGTCGGTGACAAGGTAGCCAGTTTCCCGGCGGAAAGTCCCAACGACTATCCGGTCTACGGCGAACTGATCGTTCTGCCACGTACCGCGCTGACCCGTTATCCGGACGTGCTGAACCCGATCGAAGCCAGCGTGCATTACACGCCGCTGTTGATCGCGTACTTCGGTTACGTCGATCTGGCACGCGTCAAACCCGGACAGTTTGCCCTGGTCACTGACGCCAGTCATTGCGCCGGCCCGTCCTTTGTCCAGTTGGGCAAGGCGCTGGGCGTGCGAGTGATTGCCGCCACAAAAAACGCAGAAGAGCGCGAATACCTGCTCTCTCTGGGTGCCGAGAAAGTGATCGTCACCGAAGAAGAAGACCTGTTGATGCGGGTCAACAAGATTACCGACAACCGCGGCGTCAACGTCGTGTTCGACGGTCTCGGCGGCCCACAGATGTCACTGCTGGGTGATGTGCTGGCACCTCGTGGCAGCTTGGTGTTGTATGGCCTGCAGGGTGGCAACCAGACGCCATTCCCGGCCTGCGCAGCGTTCCAGAAGAACATCCAGTTCTTCGTGCATTGCATCGGCAACTTCACCGGGAAGCCGGAGCTGGGCATCGTCCAGGATCATGTTGCGCTGCAACGTGCCCTGCGCGACATCAATCAGTTGACGGCCGATCGCGTGCTGGTGCCGCTCAAGACGCGAGTCTTCCCGTTCAACGAGTTTGTCGAAGCGCATCGTTACATGGATGAATGCCCTTGCCGTGAGCGCGTTGCACTGCAAGTCGAACCTGCCTGACCTTTACCTTTAGAGTCCGTGGCCCACGGACTCTTGTGCGTTCTTTCCTTCAGACCATGAGAAACCCTGGGCGCGATGCCTGGGGACGTTCAGCAACTGAACTGGTTTTTACTCGTGATCTGTATCTTCTAATCGCCCTCCAGACCCTGATAATTGAATGACTACTTTCATCTCAAGGAATGAGCGATGTCTGTGCATTCTATTTGCTTTGTGCAATACCAAACGGCTGTTGAAGATCGATGTTCCGGTTTCTGTTTAATTGCTGTAGGGCGGCTATGTAATCCCTTCTTTTTTTCCTGTGCTCATCGTGCGCAGGTCATTGTAAGAATTTTCCTAAGAAAACTTGAAGCCAGGGAAACCTCCGTAAAGACAGGGGGTTGCGCCATTCGTGTCGCGGGCGTGAATTATTTCAAGTGCAACTGTTTCAAATAACTACAAAACTTTAAGTGTTAGCATTTTAGCGTCTATTAATTAATGAAGAATGATTGCGCGTCCGATGTTCTTGGCTGCGCAATATGAAACCTTTGATATCGGGTGAAGTACTGATGAGCACGATCCATGATCAGGCAATGAATTATGTCTACCAGCAAGTATTGCAGCGATTGCTGAGTTTCTTTTCCCGTGCCGAGCGCACGGCATTGCAGTTGTTGATTCAGCGGCTGGCGGTAGCGGCCGGGGGCATGGATCGTATCGGCGAATTCAAGGTGCTGGTGACTCAATCCGGAACCCGAGACTGTTGTTACAGCCTGGCCCTTATGCGCGCCGCCCAATTGAGCATCGCCGGGCGCGCTCCGGGCACCTTTCAGCTGCGGGTTGCGACGCTGCGCGGAGGTGCCGTACCCGCGTCGGCACTGCACAACATGCATCGCAGCTTCAGTGCACTGTTTCTTTATGATGATCCCAGGGTCGAACTGTTGATGGTCGATCATCGAGAGGTGTTGCCCTTCAATCACCAGGCACCCGTCTCGGAGGTGGGGCGCGAGGCAAGCTGCATCAATTTGCTGATGGTCGGCCATCGTCGGTGCTGGAATGAAGAGCTTTATCTATGGGACGACAACTACCTGGCAACGGGCGAGTTTTTCGGCCAGGTCGCTCGATGGAACAACGGCGTCGATGCACTGCTCAGCAGTGACTCTGCACGCAGTCAGGAGGCTTTTCTGCATGGCCTCGACCGGGCGGCTCGCAAAGCCGGCATCGGTGCACTGCCAAAGCGGGGCAACGGTTTCGATGAATTGTTCAGCCTGCTCGATGGCATGGGCGGCGATTACTATCGGGAACTCTACCCGGAAGCCGACCTGCAGCCCTGGCGCCCGCTTGGCCAGTTCGAAGCCTGTCGGCGCACCAGTTACATCGGCATCGACGATATCGTGGTGGGCAAGATGGACGAGCGGTGGCCGTTGCTCAGCGATTTTCTTGGTTTTCAGGCCAATGAACTGCAGATCGAAACGGGCACCGACGAGTCGACAGACCCTGTAATCGCTGCCTACCTGCACGGCCTGCAAGTCTGTCATGTCGAAGGGCGCAGCTACGAGGCGGGCGTCTCGGAGTATGTGCAGCGTTGTCTGGCTTCGATGCGCCGCAGGAACGTTCCCGAACAGATTTGCGAGCGGTTTCTGGCGTCATTCGGCAACCTGTCCGATCTGACCGAACACCGATCGGTGGCGATGGCCGCACTGCACAGAAATGTCGGAATCAGTGAATCGCAACTCGTTTGTCTGTTGTTTGCGCCGTTTATCGAAGGCGGTGCCGGCCTGGAACGTTTTCTGCGCACTTGCCATCCGGGCATGCTGATCGCCATGCCGGATCTGCACCGGGCGATGCAAGGGCTGCATGCGCCGGAGCAGGTTCTGCAATGGATGACCGAAGTCAGCGGGTTGCCCGTACACCTGATCAGCCGGTTGTATGCCATGGATTCCATTCCCATGGATGAGCAGGTCAGGCGGGCTCCGGAGCTCTCCGACGTCGAGGTTGCCGTGGGCGACCGCTCCGCGGAAGGTTGAGCGTGAGTGTATTGCCTGAAGGCGAAAACATGCCGGCGGATGCCCGCTCATGAATGCCGCACGTGAAACCGACTTCGCCTACCAGGCCGTCTATCGATACCTTACCCAGTTGATCGAAGAGCCTGGCGGCGAAGGTGCGATTCGATTGCCATCCCTGAGGCAATTGGCCGAACGGCTGGGCGTCTCGATTTCAACCATTCAGTACGCCTATGCCTTGCTGGAAAAGGAAGGTCGGGTTTACTCCGTTGCCAAGTCCGGTTATTTCGCAAGAGCAGCCAGTACGGTCATGCCGCCCGGTCGGGGCAGCGACCTGCTGGAAACCGTCTATGTCAATGCCAGATGTTCGGGGATGCGCGTGCTGAGCGCAGATGACCCGGCATCGGTACAACCGCTGGATGGTCCGCTGCTGACGCTTGAGCGGGAGCTGATGCGCCAGTACCCGCGGCAACCTCAGGCCGTGGTTCAGCCCTGTGGCGAACTGGAGCTGCGCACGTTGCTTGCTGCACGTTATACCTCTTCACCGACCCATTGCTGGCATGCCGAAGATGTCTATATTGGCGCCGACGCAAGAGGGGTCCTCGAGATCCTGATCGCTGTCCTTGAGCTGCGCCACGCTACCGTGGTGGTGGAGTCGCCCTGTGACTGGATGATATTGCGCCTGCTTCAGTCTGCGGATGTGCGGATCATCGAGCTGCCGGTGCAGCCCGGCGGGGTGTTCGATCCACAGCAATTGGCATTGTTGCTGGAAACCGAGCCAGTACGGCTGGTCTTGCTGTCGTCGCAATTGAACATGCCCCACGGCAGTCTGGCTCCTCAGGATAATCTCGAGGCTATTGCAAGCCTGCTCACGCGCCACGGCATCTGGGTGCTGGAAAACGACAGCTACAGCGAGCTGAGAGATGACAGTGATCGGCGACCTCTGCGTGATCTGCTGGACCCCGATCGCCTGCTGGTTTTCTCGACTTTTGAAAAGGTGATCGGTGTCGAAGCCCCTTACGGCTTTGTACTTGCTCGCCAGTGGCGGGCCGATCTGCAACGGCACTTCCTGCTGCGTTCGTTCCGTCTCTCGCCGATTCGCCAGAAAGCCATTGCCCGCCTGTATGCAAGCGGTCGTGTCGATCAACACTTGCCGGTGCTCAAGCGTCTGCTCAAGGAGCGCCGAACGCAGTTGATCGAGCTGCTGCGAGACGGGCTGGGCGATGCATTGCACATCGACGAGCCGCAGGGTGGGGCGACGATCTGGGTGCGCTCGTCCCGTCGGGTGGTGATGGGGGCGGTGTTTCAGCGCCTGCTCAAACAACACGTGTTGATCGCGCCGGGGGAGCTGTTCAGTACCCAGGGCATGCATGGGCAGCACATGCGCCTGAGTGCAATCGGCAGCAGCGGGCCTGAGCTGGCCGGGGTCGTCGGTCTGCTTGGCGATGCATTGCGGCTGGCCCCCGGTGACTGAGCTGTTAAAAAACATCGGGGATGCACGGGATAGATACCATCGCACTACGGTCAAACTGCCAGTAAACTCCGCTGTAATTTCCTGAACCACTCTATTTCAGAGGTTTTGCATGACACTCAGTCCTTTTGCGGGCAAACCGGCACCGGCAGAACTGTTGGTCGATATCCCGCGACTGGTAACGGCGTATTACACCGGGCAGCCTGACGCTTCGATTTCCACCCAGCGCGTGGCATTTGGCACTTCCGGGCATCGGGGCAGCTCCTTCGACCTGAGTTTCAACGAGTGGCACGTTCTGGCGATCAGCCAGGCGATCTGTCTGTATCGCGAAGCCCAGGGCATCACCGGCCCGCTGTTCGTCGGCATCGATACTCACGCGCTGTCTACGCCGGCCGGAGCCAGTGCCCTGGAAGTGCTGGCAGCCAACGGCGTGACCGTGATGATCGCCGAAGGCGACGAATACACCCCGACGCCGGCCGTGTCCCACGCCATTCTTTGCTACAACCGCGGCCGCACCACCGGCCTTGCTGACGGTATCGTGATCACGCCGTCGCACAACCCGCCTCAAAGCGGTGGCTACAAATACAACCCAACCAATGGCGGTCCGGCCGACACCCACATCACCAAGTGGATCGAAGCCAAGGCCAACGAACTGCTGGCCAACAAGCTGGCAGGCGTTAAACGCATCGGCTACGAGCAGGCGCTTAAAGCCCCGACCACGCATCGTCACGATTACGTCAACACCTACGTGGCCGACCTGATCAACGTCATCGATTTCGATGCCATCCGCGGTGCCAAACTGCGTATGGGCGTCGATCCTCTGGGTGGAGCAGGGGTGCGCTACTGGTCAGCCATCGCCGAGCACTATCGTCTTGACCTCGACGTGGTGAACAAGGAAGTCGATTCGACGTTCCGCTTCATGACTGTCGACTGGGATGGCCAGATCCGCATGGACCCATCGTCCAGCCACGCCATGCAGGGCCTGATCGGTCTCAAGGAGCGCTTCGATGTCGCGTTCGCCTGCGATCCTGATCACGACCGTCACGGCATCGTTACGCCGTCCGGCGGTCTGTTGGCGCCGAACAATTACCTGGCGGTGTCGATCGACTACCTGTTCCAGAACCGCCCGCAATGGCGCGCCGATGCTGCCGTGGGTAAAACCGTGGTCAGCAGTGGCCTGATCGATCGCGTGGCCAAGCGCCTGGGCCGACGCCTGTACGAAGTGCCGGTCGGCTTCAAGTGGTTTGCCGATGGTCTGTTCGACGGCTCACTGGGTTTCGGCGGTGAAGAAAGCGCCGGCGCCTCGTTCCTGCGTAAGGACGGTGGCGTTTGGAGCACCGACAAGGATGGCCTGATCCCGGCGCTTCTGGCGGCTGAAATGACCGCCCGTACCGGCCGCGATCCAAGCCAGGCCTATCGTGCGCTGACCGATGAGTTGGGCGAACCGTTCTCGGTGCGTGTAGACGCCAAGGCCGACCCGGAGCAGAAAGCCCTGCTGAGCAAGTTGTCGCCGGAGCAGGTGACTTCCACCGAACTGGCCGGCGAAAAGATTCAGAGCATTCTCAGCAAGGCCCCGGGCAACGATCAGGCCATCGGCGGTCTGAAAGTCATGACCGAGAACGGCTGGTTCGCTGCACGTCCGTCGGGTACCGAAGACATCTACAAGATCTACGCCGAAAGCTTCATTGGCAATGACCACCTCAAGCAACTGGTGGTCGAAGCGCAAACGCTGGTCGATGGTGCAATTTCCACCCAGTGATCAGTGCTGAATAGAAAAGGGCGACCTCAGAGGTCGCCCTTTTTTGCCCGTCATTCAGCCGATCAGGCCAGATCCACCAGCACGATTTCACAGTCTTCAATCGCTGTGACGCTCAATACCGACTCATGGCTTACCGCCACACCGTCTCGAGCTTGTGCACGCAAGCCGTTGACTTCAATCACACCGGTGGCCGGTACAAGGTAGGCGCGACGCCCCTCGTCGAGTCGATATTCAGCGGTTTCCCCGGCCTTGATAGTGGCCGCCACCAAACGTGCGTTGGCGCGAATCCGCAGACTTTCATCGTCACCGTCCTTGCCGCTGGCGAGCGTCACGAAACCTTCGCGCTCACCTTTGGGGAACGGTTTGGCGCCCCAGGAAGGCGGTGCACCGGTTTCGGTCGGCAGAATCCAGATCTGGAAGATTTTGGTGGCGGTCGCTTCCAGGTTGTATTCGCTATGGGCGATGCCGGTGCCGGCGCTCATTACCTGAACGTCGCCGGCTTCAGTGCGGCCCTTGTTGCCCAGGTTGTCCTGGTGGGTGATCGCACCTTCGCGCACGTAAGTGATGATTTCCATGTCCCGGTGCGGGTGAGTGGGGAAGCCGGTTCCCGGGGCGATGATGTCATCGTTCCATACCCGCAGATTGCCCCAGCTCATGCGCTGCGGATCGTAGTACTCGGCGAACGAAAAATGGTGATGGGCATCCAGCCAGCCGTGATGGGCGCCGCCCAGCGAGCTGAAGGGTCTGAGTTCAAGCATGATCTTCTCCTCAAAAGGTTCGTCATGGGGCGTTTCGGCCGCAGCCACGAAGCGAGACCGGTGATTGATGGCGAGCATCATCTATCAACCGATAATCGAGAAAAAGCGTAAAAAGTGCCGTATTCCCATCGAATTGACTGATGTTATAAATCTCGAAACGCTCTCATGCAGCCTTCAGTTCATCGCCTAACTCAATGACCTGTAAGCATTTCGCTAGAACTCAACGGCAAATGCAGACACCATAGCCCTCAACAGCCTCAGCCTCTGGAGTCCGTCAGCGTGGCGCAAAATACCCCCGATCTTCCTCCCGAACTTCGTCCCCTGGCCGAGATGCCGTGGTTCAAACGCCTGGCGGCGCGTTTCCTCGGGCATGGTCTGACGCAATTACGCGCCCAGCATCGGGCATCGTGGCTGCACGGTCAGGCCGACGGCTTTCGCAGCGGGCACACCGCGGGGTTCGATTACGGCTACAAGGAAGGCAAGGCTGAAGGGCTGGAAGAGGGCCGGCAGGTCCTGTTGATCCGCGACAGCCGCAGCACTGAGCACCGTGCGCCGGGCATCGACAACCACCTGTTCGATGACTGGCGCCTGCCACTGACGGCCGAGCTGAAGAAACGTATGAAGGCTGACGTCGCCCGTTTGCTGCCGGCCCGTGCCCAGCCGAGCGTTGCGCAGTGGAAAATGATTTTCAGCGATACGCCGTCAACGTCGGTAGTCGCTGGCGCCGGGGCTGGCAAGTCGACCACGCTGGTGCTGCGTATTCTGCTGCTGACGCACTATCTGGGCTTTGAGCTGGACTCGATGACCGTGGTGACCTTCACCCGGGAGTCGCGCAAGGACTTCATCAATAAACTGATCGAACTGTTCGCCTTGTGGGGACAGGCCATCAGCCAGAAAACCGCCCGGGATCTGGTGCGCACCTTTCACTCGCGGATTCTGCCGATGGTGCGCAGCCTGCCAGGGTTCGAGCGCTTGCAGGCGTTCGAGAATCTCAGCCACCGGCCGCAGGGTGCTGAAGACGACGTCGACAGCAACCCGTTCGATCTGCGGATCAACGACGCCCAGCGCCAGCAGCTCAATGCCTGCTATTACCGCCTCTACACGGATAACGAGCGCTTTCGCCAGTTGGTCCAGCCGTTGTCCCGGCATGCCTTGCAGCTCAAGGAGCTGGAGCGCGATCACCCCGACGTGCAAAAACGCATGGCAGTGACCGAGCTTGCCGCTAGGCGCGACGAAGAACTGTGCGACGTGATTGAAGACCTGTGGTTTCGTGCCGGTGCCTGGCCGATAAAAGGTGTCGAGCCGAACCGCCAGGCGTTCGAGATCAACGGCTCGACCTTCCATTGTCATGGCTACATTCCAAGTCTCGATGCCTGGGTCATCCTGGGGTTCGACCCGAAGGAAAACCCGCAAGTCTGTCGTCCCGATGCCAGGCTGACGGTCCGTGCAGAGTGGGCAGTCAAGCGCACCCTGTTTCAAGCTTTCTGTCGTAAGCCATTGATATGGCTCGACAGTTATGAATCTTCGCGACGAGTTCTGGCTTCCTTGGCCGGCGATGCGAGTGCCGGTCCGGGGTTCGATTACAAGGTCAAGGGCGAACTCGTGTCTGCCCCGTTGCTCGACTGTTTTGTCGCCGCCGCCGGGTTTATCGAGAACCTGGGGCTGGACGTACCGGACGCCGTTGGTCGCATGAGTTTCGCCAAGGATGATCCTGACCGGTTTTTCTTCGAGGCGCTAAGCCTGTTCTGGCGTGCGCTGGAAGATCACTTGCTCGATCAGAAACCGCCGATCATGACCTACAACCGCATGTTTGCGCTGTTCAGCGAGCATTCGCCGGAGAACCTCAAGCTACTGAGCGATGAACTGCTGCGCCCCATGTCGCACCTTATGATCGACGAGTTTCAGGACGTTTCACCGCAGATCGTCTCGTGGATCCGCTCCAGCCTTGCGGAGATCCGCAGCCGTGGCCCGGCCATGCACGTCGGACGCGGGGCGCAGCGTTCGTCCTTGTTGTGCGTGGGGGATGACTGGCAGTCGATCTATGGCTGGCGCGGCAGTTCGCCGAGTTACTTTATGGAGTTCAACAAAGAGTTCTCCTCGCCAAGCACGACGCGGGTGATGCTCAGCGACAACTACCGCAGCCATCAGCACATCATCGATGCCGCCGAACACATTGTCCGTGCCGCACCGGCGATCCCGGGCAAGAAAGCAAAAGCCAGTGGCGAAGAGAAGCCTTTGCAACCGGTCAACGTGCTGGAGCGCGATGATCAGGCACTCGGCCAGCGCCTGGCGGAGCATTACAGGAACGGTGATTCGATCCTGATGCTTTATCGAAAAAGTAGCGATAAGTCATTGATAGAACATCATATTCAGTCAGTAGTTAATGTTGATTCGAGCTTGCCGTACGAGTCTCGACGCTTGAAACAGCTGACCTATCACAGCGCCAAAGGCTTGCAGGCCGATGCGGTGTTCTTGCTCGGTGACTGCCAGCACCTCACCAGTTCGCCCTACAAGAATCAGGTCTACCGCATGGCCGGACTGGGCAAGTCCGGTGACAACGAGCCTTACGACACGGCGCAGAAGGACGAAATCCTGCGTCTGGCCTACGTCGGCATCACCCGTGCCGTGAGCCATTGCTACTGGTACGTCGAGCCGCAGGATGCCCAAGCGGTGAACATGCCGCGTGCGTCGGACCGGGTCGCCAAGGGCAAGCCGTTCTTCGTCGATCACCGATCGGAAAAGAAAACCGCTTGAATCGATTGCCCATGAAAAAGCCCGCACTCGGCGGGCTTTTTTTGTTTTAAATCATCAGGTTATGCGTAACTCTTGAGGGAATCCGGAGGTATGAAGGCCTCCAGCTCATCCTCAACGGCCTCGATTATTCGCTCGACATCCGCCGCATTCATCACCGTGGCACAGGGAATGCCGGCAATGGCGATCATGGTTTCGCCGCTGGCCCGGTCGAACAGGCGGGCAATCATGCTGCCCGGCGCGTCCATCGTGGCCTCGAAACCCATAGGATGAAAATGCCAGCGCATCAGCTGGCAGGCATTGGGGAACGTGACTTTGCTTGACCCTTTGTTCATGTATTGCCCGCCTTCTTCATCGAGCGCTTCCGTTTGCTCATGGTAGGTGGGAAGAGCCTTCATTGGCTCAACCGGTGACTGTCCTTAAAAGTAGCACCTGGATGTGAAAAACCTGTGAGATTTTTCAGGCCGTTTGGCGATTGCAGGGATTTTTTTGATGTAAGTCACGGCTGATGAAAATGTCGCCAAAATGCCACTATGCGCCGCTTGGTTGATGACGCACGCGAAGTTGGGCAAGCTCGGTTCTTTTGCCAAGAGTCCCTTATGCACGCCGATGATGACGGCCCGCAGCAGACCCCGGCCACGGCCGAAACGGTCATGCGCTATCACCTGTGCTGGAAACACCGGGATCTGGACGGCGTCATGGCGCTGTACCATCCGGACATTCAGTACAACGATTTTTTCCAGAACCGCGTGCTCGGTCTCGACGAGTTGCGTGAGTACGTTCGCGTCAGCATGCCCCGTGAATCCGACGAAGCGCTGGAGCATTGCGACCGGATCCGCATCGACGGCAACACGGCGTTCATCCAATACGAAGTGACCCTGCGTGGCGGCAATGGTCTGGTGTCGTTCCGTTCCAGCGAAGCGATTACCGTCAAGGACGCCAAAATCTGGCGGGTCAACGAATACGCATCACTGGTGCGCGAGCAGGGCTCCAGTACCTCGACGCCGAGTCAGCGTCCGGCGGCGAGCCGACTGGGCCTGTCGCCACGACAGTTGAGTTTCATGGCCGAAGACCTGCAGCAGTATTTTCAGCGTCAGCAGCCTTATCTCGACCCCGAACTCGACCTGCAACGCGTGGCGAAGGAGTGCGGTTACAGCCGCAATCAGATTTCTTATCTGCTGAATCAGGTGCTGGGGCAAAGCTTCTATCGCTACGTCAACCAGGCACGACTCCAGCATTTGCTGCAAGCGCTGGATAACGCCGCGCCGCCGCTGCGCATTGATGAACTGGCGTTCGCTGCCGGATTCAACTCGTTGTCGGCGTTCTACAGCTGTTTTCGCCAGCACACCGGGCAGTCGCCCAAGGCCTACGCCAAACAAATTTCTTTGCGGACACGCGCGCAAGACAGTCCTTGAGGTCAGCCACTAGGATCGACGCCATCGAAATCTGGATTGGCGGAGTCTTGCATGCCGGCGTGGCGCACTATCAGTTTGTGGATGGATCAACTCGACGAGCCGCTCAGCGCGCGGCCGGCACTGGAGCAGGACCTGGACGTCGACGTGGCGATCATCGGCGCCGGCTACACCGGGTTATGGACGGCGTACTACCTGAAGAAACTGGCGCCGGGACTGGATATAGCCATCGTCGAGGCGCAAACCGCCGGATTTGGGGCCTCGGGTCGCAACGGTGGCTGGTTGATGGGCAATCTGCTGGGCGAGGATCGCCTGCTGGCAGGGTTGTCGCCACAACAACGCCGCGCTTCATTCGACCTGTTGCACAGCATTCCCGATGAAGTGGAAATTGTCCTCGAACGCGAAGGTATCGACTGCGATTACCGCAAAGGAGGGGTGCTGTACTGCGCCGCGCGCTATCCCGAGCAGGAAGCCAATCTGCGCGACTACCTGAAAAAGCTCCACGCTCAGGGCCTGACCGACGACGATTACCGCTGGCTAAGCCCGGAGCAACTGGCGCGGCAGTTGCGCATCGCCAAACCCTACGGCGCCATCTTCGCCCAGCATGTGGCGACCATTCACCCGGCAAAACTGGTGCGCGGCCTGGCGCGAACCGTCGAACGCCTGGGAGTGAAAATCTACGAAAACAGCCTGGTGACCCATTGGCAGGCCGGCAGCCTGCGCACCGACAAGGCCAGCGTGCGCAGTCGCTGGATCGTCCCGGCTATCGAAGGTTATTCCGTCACACTGCCACCGCTGGGCCGTTATCAAATACCGGTGCAAAGCCTGATCGTCGCCACCGAGCCGTTGCCCGCTGCGACCTGGGATGAAATCGGCCTCAATCGGGGCCAGGCTTTCAGCGAGTTCAGTCGCCAGGTCACCTACGGCCAGCGCAGCGCCGATAACCGACTGATTTTCGGCGCCCGTGGCGGCTATCAATTCGCCGGCCAGTTGCGCCACAACTTTGATCTGACCCGGGATGAAGTGGAACTGCGACGCTATCTGTTCGGCGAACTGTTCCCGCAACTGAAAAACGTACAGATCACCCACGCCTGGGGCGGCAACCTCGGCATGTCCCGGCATTTCAAACCGCACATGCTGTGTGACCGGGCCAACGGCATCGCGCTGTCCGGCGGTTATGGCGGGGAAGGCGTGGGGGCCAGCAACCTCGGCGGACGCACCCTGGCCGATCTGATCCTCGAGCGCGACACCGAACTGACCCGTCAGCCATGGGTTCTCCCCGACGGTGGAATCCACGCGTTGCGAGCGTGGGAGCCGGAGCCGTGCCGCTGGCTCGGCTACAACGCGATCATCAAAAGCTTCGTCCACGAAGACCAGACCTTGGCCAACCCGGCGACGGCGCCTTGGCGGCGCAAGCTTGCCAGCCGGGTGGCCGGGTTCATGGAAGGTTTCATGCACTGAACGATGTTTACTACCAGACAGGTAACGCCATGAGCATCACCCAATTCAAGAACACCCCCATGTTGCAACTGGACGAGTCCAATCCGGTGGCCGTGCCGCTCGGCACTCCGGTCGCGGTGGCATCGACCACCAGCGTCGAGCGCGACGACGGCGTCGAAACCGGCGTCTGGGAATGTACGCCCGGACGCTGGCGGCGGCAGATCACCGCCCAGGAGTTCTGCCATTTCATTTCCGGTCGCTGCAAGTTCACCCCGGACGACGGCAGCGAAACCCTGCACATACAAGGTGGCGACGCACTGATGTTGCCAGCCAACACGCTCGGGATCTGGGACATCCAGGAGACCGTGCGCAAGACCTATGTCCTGATTTTCTGACGCTTTGATCCTTTTGATTGCCTGCCAACAACAACAGCCAATACAGGAATCGATCCATGATCCGAAAGACCCTCGCTCTCGCCCCCTTGATGCTCGCCGTGTCCCTCGCTCAGGCCGCGGATACGGTCAAGGTTTATAACTGGTCCGATTACATCGCACCGGACACCGCCAAGAACTTCGAAAAGGCCAGCGGCATTGGCGTCACCTATGACGTCTACGACAGCAACGAAACCCTCGACGGCAAGCTGATGACCGGTAAATCCGGTTATGACGTGGTGTTTCCGTCCAACCACTTCATGGCGCGGCAGATTCAGGGCGGGGCGCTGATGAAACTGGACAAGAGCCAGTTGCCGAACTGGAAAAACCTCAATCCGGTATTGCTCAAGGCCTTGCAGACCAACGATCCGGGCAATGAACACGGCTTCCCCTATCTGTGGGGCAGTACTGGCATCGGTTACAACATCGCCAAGGTCAAGGCCGTACTGGGCGATAACGCGCCCGTGGATTCCTGGGACCTGATCTTCAAGCCCGAGAACATGCAGAAACTGCAGAAGTGCGGCGTGGCGATCCTCGACAATGGCCCGGAATTGCTGCCGGCTGCGCTGAATTACCTGGGATTGCCGCACCACAGCAAGAATCCCGAAGACTACAAGAAAGCCGAAGCACTGCTGATGAAAGTGCGGCCGTATGTCAGTTACTTCCATTCCTCGAAGTACACCAGCGATCTGGCCAATGGCGATATCTGTGTGGCGGTCGGCTTCTCCGGCGACATCCTGCAAGCGGAGAACCGCGCCAAAGAAGCGAAGAATGGCGTCGACATTGGCTATGCGATCCCCAGGGAGGGCGCCGCGATCTGGTTCGACATGGTCGCCATGCCCGCCGATGCCCCGGATGCCAAGGCGGGGTACGCCTTCATGAATTACCTGCTGCAGCCCGACGTCATGGCCGGCATCAGCAACTACGTACATTACGCCAACGGCAATGAACAGGCCGACAGCCTGATCGACCCGGCCATAAAGAACGACACCAAGGTTTATCCCAGCCCGGAAATGATGGGCAAGCTGTTTGCGCTGGAAGCCATGCCGCTGAACATTGACCGGATCCGCACGCGGGTGTGGAACAAGATCCGCACCGGCAGCTGACAATCTGTCGGAGCGGGTTATCCCGCTCCGATAGCTGGCAACGTCTATTTAATTGGTTGATATCACTTCGCTGGCACCGCACTAATAAAGTGCGGGAAAGTGAGACGTATCCAACAAAAAAGCAACTTACCGATATTTAATATTTAAATAAGAAATCGTCAGACAATTAGGCAAACTCACCACACTTGCAACATTCTTCCAGCGGCACGCGCTTTGTTTACGGGACTTTTCCGGAAGACTTCAATTTGATCTCGAAAAAACGCTAGACGACAGATTTCAAATTGTGTCAGGTTTCTGATGCCTTCATTGGGCGAGTGATAGGACAATCTCGCCAGAGGTTGTCGCTATCGGACAAAAACTGTTCCATTGCTAAACAAGGAAGTGTGTTTATGTCGAAAGTAAAAGCGAATGCTATTGATACCGCCGAACAGGCTTTCCAGCTGAACGCGGCCCCCCTGGCTGCGCCAAGCTCGGCGTATAACCAGATCAATAGCTTCAGCCATCAGTACGATCGTGGCGGCAACCTCACGGTCAATGGCAAACCCTCCTTCTCGGTGGATCAAGCCGCCACCCAACTGCTGCGAGATGGTGCCTCCTGGCACGACCTCGACGGTAGCGGCAAGATCGAACTGACTTACACCTTTCTGACCTCCAAGACCGCCAACTTCGGTGGCCTGGGCGTTACCGGTTTCAGTCAGTTCAGTTCCCTGCAAAAAGCCCAGGCGGTGCTCGCCATGCAATCCTGGGCCGATGTCGCCAACGTGACGTTTACCGAAGCGGCCAGAGGTGGCGACGGCCACATGACCTTCGGCAACTACAGCGGCGGTCAGGAAGGCGCAGCGGCATTCGCGTTCCTGCCAGGCACCGAGCCAGGCTATGACGGTCAGTCCTGGTACCTGACCGGCAGTGGATACGACGTCAACAAAACTCCAGGTGTGAACAACTACGGGCGTCAGACGCTGACCCACGAAATCGGCCACACCCTGGGCCTGTCCCACCCGGGCGACTACAACGCCGGCACGGGCAACCCGACCTACAATGACGCTTCCTACGGGCAAGACACCCGCGGCTACAGCCTCATGAGTTACTGGAGTGAAAGCAACACCAGCCAGAACTTCAGCAAGGGCGGCGTCGAAGCCTATGCCTCCGGCCCGCTGATGGATGACATCGCAGCGATCCAGAAGCTTTACGGCGCCAACCTGACCACCCGTACCGGTGACACCACCTACGGCTTCAACTCCAACGCCGGCCGCGACTTCCTCAGCGCGACTTCGTCGACGGACAAGCTGGTGTTCTCGGTGTGGGATGCGGGCGGCAAGGACACCTTCGACTTCTCGGGTTTCACCCAGAACCAGAAGATCAACCTCAATGAAGCCTCGTTCTCCGACGTTGGCGGCCTGGTGGGCAACGTCTCCATCGCCAAGGGCGTCACCATCGAGAACGCCATCGGCGGTTCGGGCAACGACCTGATCATCGGCAACAGTGCCGCGAACGAGCTCAAGGGCGGTGCCGGCAACGACATCATCTGGGGCGGCGGCGGTGCCGACAAGCTGTGGGGCGGTTCGGGTTCGGACACTTTCCTGTTCGCGGCCAGTTCCGATTCCAAGCCGGGTGCGATCGATCAGATCCTCGATTTTGTCAGCGGTCTGGACAAAATCGACCTGAGCGCGATCACCAATGGTTCGGGCCTGCACTTCGTCAGCGCCTTCACCGGCGCGGCGGGCGATGCCATCCTGACTTCCTCGGGCGGCAACAGCCTGTTGTCGGTGGATTTCTCCGGGCACGGCGTGGCGGACTTCCAGGTCAGCACCGTTGGCCAGGCAGCGATCAGCGACATCGTGGCTTGATGTGAGCCGGGAAAGCGGCGCGCATGCGCCGCTTTCTTTGCTTGCATCGTCTTGGCCGGTAAGCAAGGCTACGTGCCGGAGTGAAATTTCCTATGATCCAATTCGCTTTTACCCGCAATGCGGCGGCGCACCTGTTGCCGATGCTGATGATGATTTCTGGAGAAACAACCATGGCAAGCAGCCTGAGACTCGAAGACCCATCGGTATTTGCCGGGCCGTGGCAGGCGACACTGAGCGCCCGCAGTGACACCCCCGAAGCGCTAGCGATGCAGGACAAACCGTCGAACACCTGCCAGGTCGACCTTGAGGCCAATCAGACCCTGGGCAAGGGCGCCGATTGTCTGAGCGCGTGGCTGCAAGACAGTGCCATCGGCTGGTTTCCCGATCCCGACGGGCTCTCCATCACCGGTAAAGAGGGCTCAAGAATCCAGTTTTTCAGCCGACAACGTGACGGGCTTTATCTGAGTGCTTTGAAGTCGGGTCTGGTGATTACCCTGGAGCGAGTTGCAAAGCAGCCTTGATTATCGGAACCGGCACGCAGTTTAAATATAAGGCACCTCGTTACAGTTATAAGCCTGCCTTCAATAACTCTGCCGTGGTACTTGGTCGCGAAAGTTGTTGTTGAAGTGTAAGCGGATGCTGTCGGTGTATGTCCCGCTCCGAGCGCGGGCTAATTAATAGAAGACTCGCCAAGTACGGCGGGGAATATCATTTCAGGAATAATCAATGAAGATGGCGAAGGCCCCAGCCACCGCACCCTTATTCAAGGCACTGGGTGACTATAAAAGCATTCTGATCAGCGTCGGATGCTTTACCGCACTGATCAACGTGCTGATGCTGGTGCCCTCGATATATATGCTCCAGGTCTATGACCGAGTGCTGTCTTCGCAAAACGAAACCACCCTGGCGATGTTGTCTCTGATGGTCGTGGGGTTCTTCGCGTTCATCGGCCTGCTGGAGGTGGTGCGCAGCTTCATCGTGATCCGCATCGGCAGCCAGCTGGAGCGCCGCTTCAACCTGCGGGTCTATCAGGCCGCGTTCGAGCGCAACCTGTTCAAGGGGGAAGGCAACGCTGGTCAGTCCCTCGGCGACCTGACCCACATTCGCCAGTTCGTCACCGGGCCGGCGCTGTTCGCTTTCTTCGATGCGCCGTGGTTCCCGGTCTATCTGTTCGTGATTTATCTGTTCAACGTCTGGCTCGGTGTGCTGGCCACCGCCGGCGCGCTGCTGCTGATCGCCCTGGCGTGCCTCAACGAATACATGACCAAAAAGCCGCTGGGCGAAGCCGCCGGTTTCTCGCAGAAGTCCAGCCAGTTGGCCACCAGCCATCTGCACAACGCCGAAACCATTCAGGCGATGGGCATGCTCGGTTCCTTGCGCAAGCGCTGGTTCCAGGTGCATTCGCGCTTTCTCGGCCTGCAAAACCAGGCCAGTGACACCGGCGCGGTCATCAGCTCCCTGAGCAAGACCTTGCGTCTGTGCCTGCAATCGCTGGTGCTGGGCCTGGGTGCCTTGCTGGTGATCAAGGGCGACATGACCGCCGGGATGATGATCGCCGGCTCCATTCTCATGGGCCGGGTGCTCAGCCCGATCGACCAATTGATCGCCGTGTGGAAACAGTGGAGCGGGGCGAAGCTGGCCTACCGCCGTCTCGATTCCCTGTTGCAGGCATTTCCGCCGAGCGACGACGCCATGGCACTGCCGGCGCCGAAAGGCCAGATCACCTTTGAACAGGTCAGTGCCGGCCCGCCCGGGCAACGTGCCGCGACCTTGCACATGATCAATTTCAATCTGGCGGCCGGTGAAGTGCTGGGCGTGCTGGGTGCCTCCGGCTCCGGCAAGTCGACGCTGGCGCGGGTGCTGGTCGGTGTATGGCCGACCCTTGGCGGGACAGTGCGCCTGGACGGTGCCGACATCCATCGCTGGAACCGCGACCAACTCGGTCCGTATATCGGCTACCTGCCGCAGGATATCGAACTGTTCAGCGGCACCATCGCCGAGAACATTGCGCGCTTCAGCGAAACCGATCCGCAGAAAGTCGTGGCCGCCGCACAACAGGCCGGGGTCCACGAAATGATCCTGCGCATGCCGCAAGGCTACGACACGCAACTGGGCGAGGACGGCAGCGGTCTGTCCGGTGGCCAGAAACAGCGTGTGGCACTGGCGCGTGCGATTTACGGCACGCCAAGTCTGGTGGTGCTGGATGAGCCGAACTCCAACCTCGACACCGTCGGCGAAGCGGCATTGTCCAGTGCCATCGTGCAACTCAAGGCCCAGGGCACCACGGTGGTGCTGGTGACGCACCGGTCTTCGGTGCTGGCCCAGGCCGACAAGCTGCTGGTGCTCAACGAGGGCCGTCTGCAAGCCTTCGGTCCGAGCCATGACGTACTCAAGGCGCTGTCCGGCAACCCGCCACAACAGCCACAACAAACAGAAAAAAACGCGCAGGCACCGGGCGGACTCAGCATGAGCCGGCAGTACCAGCCCTCGACAAGGAACTCGGGTGTATGAGCAGCGCGAGCATGAACACAGAAAACGAAGCGAACATGGAACACGCCTACATCACCGAACGCCCGGAGCGCGACGCAAAGTTCTTCGCCCGGATGGGCTGGATTCTGGCGCTGGCCGGGGCCGGCAGTTTCTTTGCCTGGGCGGCACTGGCGCCGCTGGATCAGGGGATTCCGGTGCAAGGCACGGTGGTGGTATCCGGTAAACGCAAGGCCGTGCAGTCGATGAGCAGCGGTGTGGTCAGCCGGATCCTGGTCCGCGAAGGCGAGATTGTGAAGCAGGGCCAGCCCTTGTTCCGCCTCGACCAGACGCAGGTTGCCGCCGACGTGCAATCGCTGCAGGCCCAGTACCGCATGGCCTGGGCCAGCCTGGCACGCTGGCAGGCCGAGCGCGACAACCTCAAGCAGGTGACGTTTCCGCCAGAGCTGAGCGACAACGCCGACCCGCGTCTGGCCCTGGTGCTGGAGGGCCAGCGACAACTGTTCAGCAGCCGCCGTGAAGCGTTCTCCCGCGAGCAGGCTGCATTGCGCGCCAGCATCGAAGGCGCCACGTCTCAACTGGCCGGCATGCGCCGCGCCCGTACCGATCTCAATGCCCAGGCCTCTTCCCTGCAACAGCAGTTGAGCAACCTGCAACCGCTGGCGGACAACGGCTACATCCCGCGCAACCGTTTGATGGAATACCAGCGTCAGCTGTCGCAGGTGCAGCAGCAACTGGCGGAGAACACCGGCGAAAGCGGCCGCGTGGAGCAGGGCATTCTCGAGTCGCGCCTGAAACTGCAACAGCACGGCGAGGAATACCAGAAAGAAGTCCGCAGCCAGCTGGCGGATGCGCAACTGAAAAGCGTCACCCTGTCCGAGCAACTGACCTCCGCCGGATTCGACCTGCAACACAGCGAAATCCTCGCCACCTCGGACGGCATCGCCGTCAATCTTGGCGTGCACACCGAAGGCGCCGTGGTGCGTCAGGGCGAAACCCTGCTGGAAATCGTCCCGCAAGGCACCCGTCTGGAAGTGGAAGGGCACTTGCCGATCAACCTGATCGACAAGGTCGGGACGCACCTGCCGGTGGACATCCTCTTCACCGCGTTCAACCAGAGCAAGACGCCGCGGGTTCCCGGCGAAGTCAGCCTGATTTCCGCCGACCAGATGGTCGATGAGAAAACCGGCGCGCCGTATTACGTGTTGCGCAGCAGCGTCAGCGATCAGGCCATGGAGAAGCTCAATGGCCTGGTCATCAAGCCGGGCATGCCGGCGGAAATGTTCGTGCGCACGGGCGAACGTTCACTCCTCAACTATCTGTTCAAACCGTTGCTCGACCGGGCCGGCTCCGCATTGACTGAAGAATAAGGATGTTCGGCTGTATGAATAAGCTTTCCATGCTGGCGGCAGCGTTCGCGCTGCTCGCGGGCAACAGTGCAGTGGCAGCCATGGGGCCGTTCGAAATCTACGAGCAGGCCTTACGCAACGACCCGGTGTTTCTCGGCGCGATCAAGGAACGTGATGCAGGCCTTGAAAATCGGGCCATTGGCCGCGCCGGGTTGTTGCCAAAACTGGGTTACAACTACAACAAGGGCCACAACACATCGAAGGCCACGTCCCTCGACGAGCGTGCCCGAAACCGTACCGAGGAGCGCAACTACAACAGTTACGGCTCGACCCTGACGCTGCAGCAGCCATTGCTCGACTACGAAGCCTACGCGGCCTATCGCAAAGGCGTGGCGCAGTCGCTGTTTGCCGACGAGAACTTTCGCGGCAAGAGTCAGGAGCTGCTGGTTCGCGTCCTGGACAACTACACCAAGGCCCTGTTCGCCCAGGATCAGATCGACATCGCCCAAGCCAAGAAAAAGGCCTACGAGCAGCAGTTCCAGCAGAACGAGCACATGTTCAAGCAGGGTGAGGGCACGCGAACCGACATTCTCGAAGCCGAATCCCGCTATGAGCTGGCGACCGCCGAAGAGATCGAGGCGCGTAACGAACAGGATGCGGCCTTGCGCGAGCTCGGCGCACTGGTGGGCGTACCGGCGGTGGACATCACTGACCTGGCGCCCCTGGATCAGAACTTCCAGACGTTCGCCCTGATGCCGGCCAACTACGACACCTGGCATGAACTGGCGATCAGCAACAACCCGAATCTGGCGTCGCAACGCCAGGCCGTGGAAGTGGCCCGTTACGAGGTCGAACGCAATCGTGCAGGGCATCTGCCGAAAGTGAATGCCTACGCCGCGATGCGCCAGAACGAGTCGGAAAGCGGCAACACCTACAACCAGCGCTACGAGACCAACACAATCGGTTTCGAAGTCAGCGTGCCGTTGTACGCCGGTGGCGGTGTGTCGGCCTCGACCCGTCAGGCCAGTCGCAATATGGAACAGGCCGAATACGAACTGGATGGCAAGACCCGCGAGACGCTCATCGAACTGCGCCGTCAGTTCAGTGCCTGCCTGTCCGGCGTCAACAAGCTGCGTGCCTATCAGAAGGCGCTTGCGTCGGCCGAAGCACTGGTGGTCTCGACCAAACAAAGCATTCTGGGCGGCGAGCGGACCAATCTGGACGCCCTGAACGCCGAACAACAACTATTTACCACCCGCCGCGATCTGGCCCAGGCACGCTACGACTACCTGATGGCCTGGACCAAGCTGCATTACTACGCGGGCACCTTGAGCGAGCAGGATCTGGCGCGGGTGGACGAAGCATTCGGGCAGGGCCCACGGACGCAATAACGCCGTAACTTTTACACAAAACAACAAAAACGAGTGGTGAACATGGACGTACGCTTCAAGCCGGCATCGGTCGGCACGCTGTTGCTCGCAATTTCTGTCAGCCAGGCACAGGCGCAGTACCTTGAGTCTGGCAAGCCCGGCGACGCCGCCAGTTGGCGATCCGCCGAGTTCCTGCGCGACTGGGGCCTGGGCCGGATGCAGGCCGATCAGGCCTACGCCGCCGGTATTACCGGCAAAGGCGTGAAGGTCGGTGCGCTGGATTCGGGTTTCGACGCCGCCCATCCCGAGTTCGCCGGCGACCGATATCACCCGGTGTTGAGCCGCGGCAGCTATGTCGATGGCTCGCTGTTCAGCGTCAACGGCACACTCAATCCGAACAATGACTCCCACGGCACCCATGTGGTCGGCACCATGGGTGCCTCGCGTGATGGCATTGGCATGCACGGCGTGGCGTTCAATGCGCAGATCTATGTTGGCAACACCAACAAGAACGACAGTTTCCTGTTCGGCCCCAACCCCGATCCGCGCTACTTCAAAGCAGCGTACGACGCCCTGGCCGATGCCGGCGTGCGGGCCATCAACAACAGCTGGGGCAGTCAGCCACCGGATGTCAGTTATCGAACCCTTGCAGATCTGCATGCCGCTTACGCCCAGCACTGGAACAAGGGTACCTGGCTCGATGCCGCCGCCGATGTTTCGCGCCGCGGCGTGATCAATGTGTTCAGCGCCGGTAACAGCGGTTATCCCAACGCCAGCGTGCGTTCGGCGCTGCCGTATTTTCAGCCGGACCTGGAAGGCCACTGGCTGGCGGTATCGGGGCTGGACCAGAGCAATCAGCAAAAATACAACCAGTGCGGCCTCGCCAAATACTGGTGCATCACCACACCGGGCGCGAAGATCGACAGCACCATTCCCGACGGTGGCTACGCGATCAAGTCCGGTACATCGATGGCCGCGCCCCACGCCACCGGGGCCCTGGCGCTGGTGATGGAGCGCTACCCGTACATGAGCAATCAGCAGGCGCTGGAAGTGCTGCTGACCACCGCCACCCAACTGGATGGATCGGTGACTGATGCACCGACCGAACGAGTCGGCTGGGGCGTGGCCAACCTGAAACGGGCGATGGGCGGGCCGGGGCAATTGCTTGGCGCGTTCGAGGCGCGTCTGGCGGCCGGGCAGAGCGATGTGTGGAGCAATGACATTTCCGACAAGGCCCTGATCCAGCGTCAGCGCGAAGACCTCGCCGAACACAGTGCGTGGCAGCAAACCCTGCAAGCCAAAGGTTGGCAGAACGGTGTTCCGGCGGGTGCGAGTCAGCAGGATCAAACCGATTACGCCATCGGCACGGCCCGGGATGCGGCCGCCGCCAATCGGGTGTATCAGGGCAGTCTGATCAAGTCCGGCGCCGGCCGCCTGCTGTTGACCGGTGACAGCACCTATCGCGGTCCGACCACGGTCAATGGCGGCCTGCTGACCGTTAACGGCTCGCTGACCTCTGCGGTCACAGTCAATGACAGCGGCACCCTCGGTGGTTCCGGACGGGTTGGCGCGTTGATCGCCAATAACGGCAGTCGTGTGGCACCGGGCAATTCCATCGGCACCTTGAACGTCGCCGGCGACGTGACCTTCGCACCAGGTTCGACTTATGCGGTGGAATTGTCACCGACGGCCAGTGACCGCATCGTCGCCGGCGGCACGGCGACCATCAGCGGTGCCACGGTCAGCCTGTCTCTGGAAAACAGCCCGACCTTGCTCAGTACCGCCGAAGCGAAAAGCCTGCTCGGTCATCAGTACGACGTTCTGCAAGCCGCCGGTGGCATTCAGGGCCAGTTCGGCGCTGTGGTGCCGGACTACCTGTTTATCGGTGGCAGCCTCGCGTCCACCGGTACCGGGATCACGCTGAGTGTCGAACGCAACGCGACATCTTTTGCCAGTGTCGGCCAGACCCCGAACCAGCGGGCTGTGGCCAGCGCGGTCGAGGGGATGGGCGCAGGCAATGCCGTCTACGAAAGCCTGTTGCTGTCGGCTACCACCCACGATGCACGGCAAGCGTTCCAGCAACTGAGCGGGGAAATCTACCCGGCCCTCGGTTCGGTACTGATCAACGACAGCCGCCAGTTGCGCGATGCGCTGGGTGAACGCCTGCATGACGCGAACACTTCGCAGAGCAATGGCTGGATCAAGGCCCTCGGTGCCTGGGGGACAACCGATTCGCGACACGACACCGCCGGCTACAGCACCTCGATTGGCGGCCTGCTGGCAGGGGTCGACGGCGCGCTGGACGAGCAGACTCGCATCGGTCTGGTCACCGGTTACAGCGACAGTTCGTTGAGCATGGGCTCCGGCACGCATTCTTCGGCCAAGGTCGACAGCTATCACCTCGGTGCCTACGCCGGCCACGCTATCGGTGACTGGCGTCTGAGCACCGGCATGGTCTACAGCTGGCATCGCGCGGACGTGAAGCGCGACCTGCAATACGGCGACGTGAGCGCCAAACAGAAGGCCAAGGTCGACGCCGCCACCACTCAGGTGTTCGGCGAAGCGGCGTATCGATTGAATCTGCAACCGCTGGCTCTCGAGCCGTTCGCCAATCTCGCCTACGTACACCTGGACAGCGACGGTTTCACCGAGAAAGGCGACGCTGCCGCGCTGAAAAGCAATGGCGACCAGCGCGATGCGGTGCTCGGCACCCTCGGTGTCAGGGCGATCAAGACGATCAACCTGTCAGGCTCGCAAAAGCTCGATCTCAGCGGTCGCCTCGGCTGGCAGCACAGCCTTGGCGACATCGAATCCGAACAACATTTGCGTTTCGCCAGCGGCAGCGCGCCTTACAGCGTTGAAAGCTCAGCGCTGGTGCGCGACGCCGCGCTGGTCGGCGTACAGGCCAGCCTGGCCCTGAGCCGCGACGTGCGGGTGAACCTGGATTACAACGGACAACTGGCCAGCCGCGAGAAACAGCACGGCGTGGGCCTGAGCCTGAACTGGCAGTTCTGACTGATCGTTCCCATGCTCCCGCGTGAGAACGATCAGACGATCACTTCAATAGACGGATTTTGTGCAACATCACTAAGGAAGGTCGCTGGATGAAAAATAACAACACCCCCGCGCAATCGGGTGGCTGCTTTCGCCTGAAAACCCTCAACTGCGCCTTGCTCTGCGCCATGGCCACCTGGGGCAGCGCACAGGCTGCGCCCTACGTGGAGAGCGGGCGGGCAGGGGACCCGGCCAGTTGGCGCAGCGCCGAGTTCAAGGCGGACTGGGGCCTGGGCGCGATCGGCGCGGACTACGCCTACGCCGCCGGCTACACCGGCAAAAACGTGAAACTGGGGATTTTCGACCAGCCGGTATATGCCGCGCACCCGGAATTTTCCGGGACCAACAAAGTCGTCACCCTGGTCACCAGCGGTATCCGCGAATACACCGATCCGTACATCCCGGTCAAAGCCGGGGACGCGTTCCGTTATGACGGTTCGCCCTCGATCGGTTCCGACGGCAAGCTCGGTGCCCACGGCACCCACGTTGGTGGCATCGCCGCAGGTAGCCGTGACGGCGGGCCAATGCACGGCGTAGCGTTCGGGGCGCAGATCATCAGTGCCGATAACGGCGACCCGGGGCCGGAAGACGGCATTGTGCGCGGCAACGACGGCGCGGTGTACAAGGCCGGTTGGGATGCCCTGGTCGCCAGCGGTGCACGGATCATCAACAACAGTTGGGGTATCGGCATCACTGACCGATTCGACCGCGGCGGCCGCGACCCTGCTTATCCGCATTTCACCGTCAACGACGCGCAATTGCAGTTCAACGAGATCCGCACGCTGCTCGGCACCAAACCCGGTGGCGCGTATGACGGCGCGATCGCCGCCGCTCGCAGCGGAATCGTGACAATTTTCGCAGCCGGCAACGACTACAACCTGAACAACCCGGACGCCATCGCCGGCCTCGGTTACTTCGTGCCGGACATCGCACCGAACTGGATCACCGTCGCCGCATTGCAGAACAACCCGGATCTGGCCAGCGCCAACCCGTACATCATGAGTACGTTCTCTTCGCGCTGCGGCTACACCGCCAGTTTCTGCGTCTCGGCACCGGGTACGAAAATCTACAGCTCGATCATCGAAGGCACCAACGCCGACAACCTGACGACCGGCTACAAAAACTACAACGGCACCTCGATGGCCGCGCCACACGTGGCCGGCTCCATGGCGGTGTTGATGGAGCGCTTCCCGTACATGTCCGGGGACCAGGTTGCCAGCGTATTGCGTACCACCGCCACCGACCTCGGCGCACCGGGCATCGACGCCCTGTACGGCTGGGGCATGATCAACCTGCGCAAGGCCATTGACGGCCCGGCGATGTTCGTCACTGAACAGGACATTCCCGAAGAGTTCCGCATCCAGGGCGCCTACGGCTCCGGTCAGTTCGTGGCGGATCTGCCGGGAATCGGCGCGATCATCGATGCGGGCAAACCCACCGAACGCGTGTGTAACGACATCACCTGCGGGCTCGACACCTGGCGCAACGACATTTCCGGCCATGGCGGTCTGACCAAGCAAGGAATTGGCACCCTGGTGATGACCGGCGCCAACACCTACACCGGTCCGACGCTGGTGAATCAGGGGCGACTGGCGATCAACGGCTCGCTGCAATCGGCGGTGACGGTCAATGACGGCGGCATCCTCGGCGGTAACGGCCGGATCGCCGCGCTGACTGCCAACAGCGGCGGCACTGTGGCGCCGGGCAATTCCATCGGGACCTTGAACGTGGCCGGTGACGTGACCTTCGCACCGGGTTCGACCTATGCGGTGGAAGTGTCCCCGACCAGCAGCGACCGCGTCGTGGCCGGCGGTACTGCCACCATCGAGGGCGCAACCGTTGCGCTGTCACTGGAAAACAGTCCGACCTTGCTGACCACCGGCGAGGTGAAATCCCTGCTCGGCAGCCAGTTCAACATCCTGCAGGCAGCGGGTGGCATCCAGGGCCGTTTCGGTCAGGTCCTGCCCAGCTATGCGTTCCTTGGCGGCACTCTCGATTACTCGGCAAACGGTGTGCAACTGGATGTCGGGCGTAACGGTGCTTCGTTCGCCAGCGTCGGCCTGACCCCGAATCAGCGTGCCGTCGGTGCCGCCGCCGAACGTCTGGGCGCGGGCAATGCGCTGTTCGAAACCCTGCTGCTGTCGCCGACTGCCGCCGTGGCGCAGGACGCTTTCCAGCAACTGTCCGGCGAGATTCACCCGGCCATTGGCACTCTGCTGATCAACGACAGCCGTTACCTGCGCGATGCCGTGGGCGAACGCCTGCGCGAGCGTGATCTGTTCGACGCCGGCGCGCCGACTGATGATCGCAGCAACGCCTGGATGAAGGTGCTCGGTGCCTGGGGCAAGAGCGACGGCGGCCATGAAAATGCCAACGCCAACAGCTCCATTGGCGGACTGTTGCTCGGTGTCGATGGCCTGATTACTGAAGATACCCGTCTGGGTTTCGTTACCGGTTATAGCGACAGTTCTTTGAACATGGGTGGCGGCACGCACTCGTCGGCGTCCATTGACAGCTATCACCTGGGTACGTACCTGGGGCATCAGATCGACGCCCTGCGCCTGACCGCCGGAGCGGCTTACAGCTGGCATCGCATCGACGTCAAACGTGACCTGCAATTCGCGGGCGTCAGCGGCAAGCAGAAGACCAAGCGTGATGCGACCACCGCACAACTGTTCACAGAAGCCGCCTACGATCTTGGTCTGCAGCCGATGAACCTGGAGCCGTTCGCCAATCTGGCTTACGTGCACCTGAACAGTGACAGCTTTACCGAAAAGGGTGATGCCGCCGCACTGAAGGGCGGTGAAGACAACCGCGACGCCGTATTGTCGACCCTCGGCGTTCGCGCCAAGCGTACGTTTGCCCTGTCGGACAAACATCAGCTGGAGCTGGGCGCGACACTGGGCTGGCAGCACAACCTGAGCAGCGTGGATTCCGACAGCCACTTGGCCTTCGTCAATGGCAACAGTGCGTTCACCGTGCAAAGTGTGTCGATGGATCGAGATGCAGCGGTGGTCGGCGTACGCGCCGGGCTGGCGCTCAATCGCGATGTCCGGGTCAACCTGGACTACAACGGACTCATCGGTTCGAACGAGAAGGACCACGGTGTGGGCCTGACGCTGGACTGGCAGTTCTAAGGTGTAGCGGCAGTTCGGAAAAGAACTGCCGCTTTTTAAAGGAAGAGAGAGCACGACATGGGATTGTTTGATTACAAGAAAGCCGATGGCAAAGCGTTGTACAGCGACGCCATCGCGCTGACGCTGTATTCCTACACACCGACCGGGCAGCCTTTGCCCGGCACCGGGTGGGCGCCACTTGGCGCCACGGCACTGGGTTATCAAGGCAAGAGCGATGCGAAGGGCACGTTCTTCGGCGAGAAGGACGGCTTTACCAGCGCCGAAGCCGAAGTGCTCGGCAAGTACGACGCCGCGGGCAAGCTGATCGGCATCGGCGTGGCCTTTCGCGGCACCGGCGGCCTGGGCTACAGCGACACCTTCGGCGACATGAAGAACAATCTGCTGGCCGCCATCGGGCCGGTGGATTACGCCAAAAATTACGCGAAGAATGCTTTCGACAACCTGCTCAAGTCAGTAGCGGCGTTTGCCACGGCCCATGGCATCGCCGCCAAGGACGTGCTGATCAGCGGCCACAGCCTCGGCGGGCTCGGAGTCAACAGCGTGGCGCAACTGAGCGCGAGCGACTGGGGTGGTTTCTTCAAGGACGCCAACTACATTTCCTTCGCCTCGCCGACCCAGAGCAGCACCGGCACCAACGTGCTGAACATCGGCTTCGAGAATGACCCGGTGTTCCGTGTGCTCGACGGCACCACGTTCAGCACGGCGTCGATGGGCAAACACGACAAGCCGCACGACTCGACCACTGACAACATCGTCAACTTCAACGACAACTACGCGTCCACCGCGCAGAACCTGGTGCCGTTCAGTATCGTCAACCCGTTGAACTGGTCGGCTCACAGTTCCCTGGGCTACGCCGACGGCCTGAACCGGGTGATCGACTCCAGGTTCTACAACCTCACCAGTCAGGACTCGACCATCATCGTGTCCAATCTGGAGGTCTCGTCCCGGGGCAAGACCTGGGTCGAGGATCTGGGTCGCAGCGGTGAGCCGCACACCGGCAGCACCTTCATCATCGGCACTGACAGCAATGACTGGCTCAAGGGCGGGGCGGGCAACGACTTCCTGGAAGGCCGCGCCGGCGACGACCTGTTCCGCGATGACGGGGGCTTCAACATTCTGTTGGGCGGTCAGGGCCACAACACCTTCGACCTGCAGAAACCGTTGCAGAACTTCAGTTTTGCCAACGACGGCGACGGCACGCTGTACGTGCGCGACGCCTACGGCGGCATCAGCATGACCCGCGACATCGGCGCGCTGGTGAGCAAAGAGTCCGGTTCGATGTGGAGCAGCAAGGAAATCACCTGGACCGTCACCGGCAAAGGCCTGGCCAACGGTGCCGAGCTGACCCAGTACAACCATTCGCTCAATGGCGGCGCACTCGGCGACACGCTGAAGGCTACCGCTGACGGCGACTGGCTGTTCGGCCTGGGCGGCGACGATCACCTGTTCAGCGACAAGGCCCATGTGACCTTCGTCGGCGGCGCCGGCAATGACGTGATGAATGCGGTGGGTGGCAGCAACACTTTCCTGTTCAGCGGCGCGTTCGGCTTTGACTCGATCCATGGCTACCAGGGCAGCGACAAACTGGTGTTCATGGGCGTTCAGGGCGCAGGGCAGGGCTACGACTACAAGCAACATGCTGCGCAGTCCGGCGCCGATACCGTGCTGAAGATTGGCGACTATGCCGTGACCCTGATCGGGGTGGGTGTGGCTAATCTGTCGGATTCGAGTTTCGTGTTCGCCTGATTCCGTGTGGGAGCCACCGCGGCTTGCGACGGTTCCCATTGGGGTTGCATGACACAAGTGTTGTAAATGAAATGCTCCGGAACGCCTCGGGAGGGGCGTTCTGGTTGTGAGCTATCTCTGAATAATTCCAACAAAGAGAGAGGCAACAGCAATGGGTGTGTATGACTACAAGAACTTCAGCACAGCGGATTCCAAGGCGTTGTTCAGTGACGCCATGGCCATCACGCTGTACTCCTATCACAACCTCGACAACGGTTTCGCGGTTGGCTACCAACACAACGGTTTCGGCCTCGGCCTGCCGGCCACACTGGTCAGCGCGCTGATTGGCGGGACCGATTCGCAAGGGGTGATTCCCGGCGTCCCGTGGAACCCCGACTCGGAAAAACTCGCCCTCGACGCCGTGAAAAAGGCCGGTTGGACACCCATCACCGCTTCGCAACTGAGCTATGACGGCAAGACCGACGTTCGCGGAACCTTCTTCGGCGAAAAACCCGGTTATACCAGCGCCCAGGTGGAAGTCCTCGGCAAGTACGACGCCCAGGGCCATCTCACGGAAATCGGCATCGCGTTTCGCGGCACCAGCGGCCCGCGGGAAATCCTGATCGGCGACTCCATCGCCGACGCCATCAATGACCTGCTCGCCGCTTTCGGCCCCAAGGATTACGCCAAAAACTACGTCGGCGAAGCCTTCGGCAACCTGATGAACAACGTGGTGGCCTTCGCCAAGGCCAACGGGCTCACCGGCAAGGACGTGCTGGTCAGCGGCCACAGCCTCGGCGGACTGGCCGTCAACAGCATGGCGGACTTGAGCGGCAGCAAGTGGGGCGGGTTCTTCCAGGACTCCAACTACATTGCCTACGCCTCGCCGACCCAGAGCAGCACTGACAAGGTGCTCAACGTCGGCTATGAAAACGACCCTGTGTTCCGTGCACTCGACGGCTCGACGTTCACCGGGGCATCGCTGGGCGTCCACGACGCGTCGAAAGTGTCGGCGACCGACAACATCGTCAGCTTCAACGACCACTACGCCTCGAACGTTTGGAACGTGCTGCCGTTCTCGATCGTCAACGTTCCGACCTGGATCTCGCACCTGCCGACCGCTTACGGCGACGGCATGAACCGTGTGATCGAATCGAAGTTCTACGACCTCACCAGTCGAGACTCGACGATCATCGTCGCCAACCTGTCGGATCCGGCACGGGCCAACACCTGGGTGCAGGACCTCAACCGCAACGCCGAGCCCCACAAGGGCAGTACCTTCATCATCGGCAGCGACGGCAATGACCTGATCCAGGGCGGCAGCGGCAACGATTATCTGGAGGGCCGTGCCGGCAACGATACGTTCCGCGATGGCGGGGGCTACAACATCCTGCTCGGCGGCTCGGGCAACAACACCCTGGAGTTGCAGAAGTCAGTCAATACCTT
Organism: Pseudomonas fluorescens; assembly: GCF_012974785.1. GTDB lineage: Bacteria > Pseudomonadota > Gammaproteobacteria > Pseudomonadales > Pseudomonadaceae > Aquipseudomonas > Aquipseudomonas fluorescens_BT. Next base: position 3,128,788 of record NZ_CP027561.1, read on the forward strand.
CGACTTCGCCAACGACGGCGCCGGCAACCTGTACATCCGCGATGCCAACGGCGGCATCAGCATTACTCGCGACATCGGCAGCATCGTCACCAAGGAGCCGGGTTTCCTTTGGGGGCTGTTCAAGGACGACGTGACCCACAGCGTGACCGCCGATGGCCTGAAGGTCGGCAACAACGTCACCCAGTACGAGTCGAGCGTCAAGGGCACCAGTGGCTCCGATAGCCTCAAGGCCCACACCGGCGGTGACTGGCTGTTCGGTCTGGACGGCAACGATCACTTGATCGGCGGCGCGGGCAATGACGTATTCGTCGGCGGTGCCGGCAATGACCTGATGGAGTCGGGCGGCGGGGCGGATACGTTCCTGTTCAGCGGTGCGTTCGGTCAGGACCGGGTGGTGGGATTCACCGGCAACGACAAACTGGTGTTCCTCGGCGTGCAGGGCGTGTTGCCGGGCGATGACTTCCGCGCCCACGCCACGGCGGTGGGGCAGGATACGCTGCTCAAGTTCGGCGGTGACTCGGTGACGCTGGTCGGGGTTTCGCTGAGCAGTCTCAGCGCCGATGGCATCGTGATCGCTTGAGGGTAATGGTGGAGAGGGAATTCCTTCCCTCTCCCTATTAAAAGTGACTCATTGGCCACTACCTGACTCAAAGCCCTGCAACAACAGGAAATGCGGACTAAAGCCATCGCATGCGCACTCGTCATGTATGGGCAAGCCGCCAATGAGTACAGGAGATTCAAACGTGAAAGGTTTCAAGAGGTATATCGGTATCGTCGGGTTGGCGCTGCTGTCGGCCAACGCCTGGGCCGATCTGCCTCACAGCTCGATTCTGAGCCGCTACGGCGTCAGTTCCGATGATTTGCCGAAACCGGCCCCCACCGAGAACACCGAGCCGGTCGAAGAAAAAAGCCGTTTTCAGCTCCAGCCGGAACAACCCTTCGTGACGATCCGTCTGGGCGACGGCAAGCAACCGGAAACCACCGGCAACCTCAGTATCGACCGGATGGCACAGCAGGAACGCGAGCGTTGCCAGCGACTACAGGCAGAACTGGCCCGTCGAGGTGAACGCTACTTCAGTTGTGACAACAGCATTCCAGGCATGACCCTGCCGCAGTAATCGCGGCTTTCAGGGAGCTGCCGCAAGGGCAGCTCCGCTGTTGCAATCAGTCTTCCTTGCGCACCGTGGCCACTTCGTCGGCCTTGACCCGGATCTTCGCACCGGAAATATCCCGGAATTCATAAAAGCCGTCCTCGGACTTGGTTTTCGGCATGTCCTTGGTCAGATACTGCGTGCCATTCTGCAAGGTCACCACCGTCGGGGTGGAGCACCCGGCCAGTGCCATCAGCGCTACGACGGTCATCGGCATAAACAACGTCTTGAAATTCATAACCGGTATTTCCTCATTCAATTCGACCGGTGTCGGTCCTCTTACGCGGTTGGTGCCAGATCGCCTGTAAAAGTTCGATGGACTGGCGAAAAAACCTCAAGCGCGGATGCCATTGATCCTTTTCCGTTTGCACCCGGCGGGGCGGAACTGGTATCTGTACGCATAACCAGTATTCGCTTGCCATGGCCCGTTATCATCGTGACTTCCAGCCCCCTCGACGATCCGTTCTATTACCTCAACAACTTTCGACAAGTGCTTGAATGGCTTGAGCTTCGCTATGCCGACGTGATGAGCGACACGGAACACGCGTTCATCCGTGACTTCACATCGCTGCCACGCGGGTCACAGGGGTTGCTGGTGCGAATGGTGATGCGCAAGGGCGTACATTTTCGGGCGGGCAAGCTCGATTATCCGGAAATCGGTGACATTGCGTCAGCCGCGCAACCGTTGCTCGATCATGGCTGGCTGAACGAGCAGGCGCTGTTGTCGATGCCGGAGCTGTTCGATCTGCTGCTCAAGGCTGAAGTTGTGCAAGCCTTCGGCCCGGCCATCGACGACCCGAAGGGCAGGAAAGTCGACTGGCTGCCGATCCTGCATGAACAGTTTCCCGAGGTACGCCCGTGGCGTGACTGGTGCCCGCAACTGACAGACCGACTGTTCAGCCTGACACTGATGGACCTGTGCGACCGGTTTCGCCTGATGTTCTTCGGCAACCTGTATCAGGACTGGTCGGAGTTCGTCCTCGCCGACCTCGGGATCTTCACCTATGAAAAGGTCGAATTCAGCGCCGACTCCCGTGGCCTGCGCAGCCGCGCGGATGTTGATGCCTGCCTGTTCCTGCACGATTGCCAGCAGCGCTTCGAGGCGGGTGAGGCGATCGAGCCGATTGCCGGGCAGTTGAACACGCTGCAGTTCGATAACCCGTGGTTGCAGCGTCGGCTCGGCAAGCTGCTGTTCCAGATCGGCCAGCATTGCGAACGCATCGCAGCGTTTGCGCTGGCCCTGAGTCTTTATCGTGACTGCGCCTATCCCGGCGCGCGATTGCGGATGATCCGTGTTCTGGAGCGTTGCGGCGAACATGCGCTGGCGCTGGAGCTGGGCACGGTGGCCGAACAGGCACCGCAAAGCGCCGCCGAACAGCAGGGGCTGCAACGCATGCTGCCACGCCTGCGGCGCAAACTTGGCGGCCCGATACTCAAGCGTGTCGCGCCAAAACCTGTAGAACGACTGGACCTGCATCTGCCACGGCTCGAACCGACGTTGTCGGTGGAGTATCACGTGCAGGCACACCTGCATGAAGACGCAGGCCCCGTGCACTACGTGGAAAACAGCCTGATCAATTCACTGTTCGGCCTGTTGTGCTGGCCAGCGATTTTTGCACCGCTGCCAGGCGCGTTTTTCAACCCGTTCCAGCGCGGGCCGGCGGACTTGCTCCATGAGGATTTCCACGCTCGCCGCGCCGGGTTGTTCGAGTCCTGCCTGGCCGAACTTGACGACGGCCGCTACACCGACACCATCCGCAGCCGATTTGTCGCCAAGTGGGGCATTCAGTCACCGTTCGTGTTCTGGGGGGCCCTCAATGAGGAACTGCTGGAGCAGGCACTGACCTGCCTGCCGGCCGAACACCTCAAGCACTGGTTCAATCGCCTGCTGCTCGACATCAAGGCAAACCGCGCCGGCATGCCGGACCTGATCCAGTTCTGGCCGCAGCACAAGACCTACCGGATGATCGAAGTCAAAGGCCCCGGCGACCGTTTGCAGGATAACCAGCTGCGCTGGCTGGAGTTCTGCCACGCGCACCAGATGCCGGTAGCCGTGTGTTACGTGCAATGGGCGGAGCAGGGCGCTTGAGCTACAGCATCGCGGTACGGGCCCTGTGTGAATTCACCGCCAAGAGCGGTGACCTGGACCTGCGATTCACACCGTCACCCACCGCACTGGAAGGCATTGCCGGCCACCGCACCGTCGCCTCCCGGCGCAATGACGCCTATCAAAGCGAAGTGGCGCTGGAGGGCGAATTTCGTACCTTGAAGGTCAAGGGCCGGGCAGATGGCTACGATCCGGCGCAGAACTGCCTGGAGGAAGTCAAAACCTACCGTGGCGACCTGAGTAAACAACCGGCCAACCACCGCGCACTGCACTGGGCGCAGGCGAAGATCTATGGCTGGCTGATGTGCCGCAAGCTGGAACTGGAACGGATCAACCTGGCGCTGGTGTATTTCGATATCGTCAGCGAAAAGGAAACCTGTCTGGTCGAAGACTTCAGCGCCGAAGCGTTGCGCATTTTTTTCGAACAGCAGTGCGGCTTGTTCCTGGCATGGGCCGAGCAGGAAATGGCTCACCGTGAAGCGCGTAATCAGGCGGCGCAGCAACTGCGCTTTCCCCATGACAGTTTCCGTCCCGGCCAGCGACATCTTGCCGAGTCGGTGTTCAAGGCTGTCAGCACCGGCCGCTGTCTGATGGCCCAGGCGCCCACAGGCATCGGCAAGACCCTCGGCACGCTGTTCCCGATGCTCAAGGCCCTGGCGCCGCAGCAGCTGGACAAGGTGTATTTCCTCACCGCCAAGACACCGGGGCGCAAACTGGCGCTGGATTCGGCGCAAGTGCTGTTCGATCACGACGCAACCCTGCCGCTGCGGGTGCTGGAAATGGTCGCGCGGGACAAGGCTTGCGAGCATCCCGACAAGGCCTGTCACGGTGAATCCTGTCCGTTGGCGCAAGGTTTCTACGATCGACTGCCAGCGGCGCGCGAAGCCGCCAGTCAATTGAAGTTGCAGGATCAGGCTGCAATCCGTGACGTCGCCGCGCAACACTCGGTGTGCCCCTACTACCTGAGCCAGGAAATGGCGCGCTGGGCCGATGTGGTGGTCGCGGACTACAACTACTACTTCGATTTCACCGCGATGCTGTTCGGCCTTGCCCAGCTCAATCAATGGAAAGTCGCGGTGCTGGTGGACGAGGCGCACAACCTGATCGAGCGCGGACGGCAGATGTACAGCGCCACCCTCGATCAGGGGATATTCAACAACGTGCGCAAAACCGCACCCGAGGCTTTGAAAAAACCTTTGCAGCGGGTCAACCGTGAATGGAACGCCCTGCACAACGCGCAACTGGCGCCGTATCAGGCCTACGACAAGGCGCCGGAAAAACTGCTGCAGGCGATCACGTCGTGCAGCGCAAGCATTGGCGATTACCTCAACGACCATCCGCAAGGGCTGGACAGCGGTTTGCGGAATGCCTACTTCGAGATGCTGCAATTCGGCCGGGTCGCGGAATTGTTCGATGCGCATTACCTGTTCGACATCAGCAAGCGCGACCTCGACCGCAAACGCCCGCTGTCGCAGCTGTGCCTGCGCAACGTGGTGCCGGCAGCGCTGCTTGGTCCACGGCTGAGAGCGGCCCGCAGTTGCGTGCTGTTTTCCGCCACCCTCAGCCCTCGCCATTATTATGCCGACCTGCTCGGGACACCGGCCGACACGGTGTGTATCGACGTCGAATCACCGTTCAACGCCGAACAGTTGCAGGTGCGGATCGTCAGCCAGATCTCCACCCGTTTCACCCATCGCCAGGCTTCGCTGGAGCCGATTGTCGAACTGATCGCTCGCCAGTTCGGCGAGCGTCCGGGCAATTATCTGGCGTTCTTCAGCAGCTTCGACTACCTGCAACAAGTCGCGCAATTGCTCGCCGAACGGCATCCACAGATCACGCTCTGGCAGCAATCGCGGGGTATGGCCGAAGGGCAGCGGCAGGCGTTTCTCGATCAGTTCACGGCGCACAGCCAGGGCATCGGGTTCGCGGTACTCGGCGGTGCGTTCGGCGAAGGCATCGATCTGCCCGGTGCCCGGTTGATCGGCGCCTTCGTCGCCACGCTGGGGCTGGCGCAGCTCAACCCGGTCAACGAACAGCTGAAACGGCGCATGGCGGCGATTTTCGGCGCCGGTTACGACTACACCTACCTGTTCCCCGGCGTGCAGAAAGTGGTGCAGGCCGCCGGTAGGGTGATCCGCACCCAGCAGGATCGTGGCGTGGTCATGCTGATCGACGATCGCTTCGCCGAGAGCCGCATCCAGCAACTGTTGCCGCGCTGGTGGCAACTCGATCATGCAGATGCCGCTTTCCTATCCGCCGGTTTGACGCATACTCCTGTTATTGAGAATCTGCTTTGAGCCAAGCCTGATGAGCGAGAACAAGACGTCCGCTGCGATCGAAGAAATGCGCTTTCGCCTGCTGATCGATGCCGTGGTCGATTATGCGATCTACATGATCGATCCGGCTGGCATCATCACCAGCTGGAACTCCGGGGCCAAACGTTTCAAGGGGTATGAAGAAGCCGAGATTCTCGGTGAGCATTTTTCGCGCTTCTACACCGATGAAGACCGCGCTGTCGGCATGCCGCAACGGGCACTGGAAACGGCGATCCGCGAAGGACGGTTCGAAGGCGAAGGCTGGCGGGTGCGCAAGGACGGTACGCACTTCTGGTGCCACGTGGTGATCGACCCGATTTACAGTCCGGACGGGCAACTACTCGGTTTTGCGAAAATCACCCGTGACCTCACCGACCGCAAGATGGCCGAGGAAACCCTCAAGCAAAGCGAACAGCAGTTCCGCCTGCTGGTGCAGGGCGTGACCGACTACGCGATCTACATGCTCAGCCCGGAAGGCCGCGTGACCAACTGGAACCCCGGTGCGCAACGGATCAAGGGCTATGCGCCGGACGAAGTGATCGGCAAGCATTTCTCGATGTTCTACACCCCGGAAGACCGTGAGATCGGTGAGCCGCAGCGAGCGCTGGAAACCGCCGTGCGCGAAGGGCGCTTCGAGAACAGGAGCTGGCGTCTGCGCAAGGACGGCACGCGGTTTCTGGCGCATGTGGTGGTCGATGCGATTCGCGGTGAGACCGGCACGTTGCTTGGTTTTGCCAAGATCACCCGCGACGTCACCGAAGCCCACCAGGCACAACTGGCACTGGAGCAGACCCGCGAAGCGCTGTTCCAGGCGCAGAAGATGCAGGCCATCGGCCAACTCAGCGGTGGCATCGCCCATGATTTCAACAATCTGCTGACGGTGATCCTCGGCAATCTGGAGATCGTGCGCAAACGTGTGGGTGACGACCCCAAGGTCAGCCGTTTGCTGGAAAATGCCACGCAAGGCGCGCTGCGCGGTGTGTCCCTGACCCAGCGCATGCTGGCCTTCGCCCGGCGTCAGGAACTCAAGACCGAACCCGTGGAGATTGCGAAACTGGTGCAAGGCATCACTGGCCTGCTTCGCAGTTCGCTGGGCCCGGGAATTCGCATCGAAACACAGTTTCCCGACGAACTTGAAGCGGTGCTGGCCGACACCAACCAGCTCGAACTGGCGGTCCTCAACCTGGCCACCAACGCACGGGATGCGATGCCCGAGGGCGGCAGCGTGGTCATCGGCGCCGAGCCGCGAGTGGTTCTGCAGCAGAACCAGTCAACGCTGGCGGCAGGGCGTTATGTCTGCCTGAGCGTGACCGATACCGGTGAAGGCATGGATGACGCGACACTGGCCTCGGCGACCGATCCGTTCTTTACCACCAAAGGTCTGGGCAAGGGCACAGGGCTGGGACTGTCGATGGTGCACGGTTTCATCGAGCAGTTGGGCGGCCGTTTTGTGCTCAAAAGCATGAAGGGGCACGGGACTTGCGCCGAACTCTGGCTGCCGGTCGCCGTCGACGGGATGGCGGCCAAGCCTCTGAGCCCGAAGCCGCCCACGGCGGCAGTGCCGCGACTCAGCGTTCTGGTGGTGGACGACGACAGTCTGGTGCGAACCAGCACCAGCCTGTTGCTGGAAGATCTGGGACATCGGGTCATCGGTGCGGCTTCGGGCGTGCAAGCGCTGGAATTGTTCAATCAGGGGGAAGTGATCGATCTGGTGATTACAGACATGGCCATGCCGAAAATGAACGGTGCGCAACTGGCGCATGCGGTGCGTTTGCTCAAGCCGGATCTGCCGATCATTCTTGCCACGGGCTATGCCGAGCGTCTCGAAGGCTTCGCGGCCGAGTTGCCGCGACTGTCGAAACCTTTCAATCAGATGCATCTGGTGGAGATCATCGCTCAGTCGATGAAGTGAGCCGGGTCAGGATCCGGCTGAACTTGTTCGGGGCTGGCCGGCTCCAAACGCTTTGTCTTTCGGAGCGTCCATCCCGTGCCACGCATACTGACCCATCCGACCGCCGAAGAGACCCTGACCGAACACAATGCAAAGATGTTCGGCTCGCCCAAGGAGCGCCTGGATTTCTATCGACGGGAAATCCAGTACGAAACCAGCATTCTGGCCAACCGCACCGACGCGTATCTGGCGGCGCAATCGTTTCTGGTGATCGCCTTCGCCTCCTGCATGGCCAACCTCAATCCGGAGTGGGGCAAGCTGTTTACGTTGGTGGTTCCGCCCTTTCTGGCATTACTCGGGCTACTCAGTTCACTCAATGCCTGGCCGGGAATCCGGGCGGCCTACGACATCATCGACCACTGGCATTTCAAACAGAGTGAGTTGCTGCGCAGCGAACCGTTGATGGGTCTGGCTTATGACGAATCGCCGTTGTTCAGTGAAATGGAGTCCAGTCACAAGGGTTACTGTAAATCCCTGCTTTTTTCCCTTCGCACACCGTGGATTTTCGCCACGTTCTGGGTACTGCTCGGCAGCTATGCCGTTTTCATACAGATCACCAATCCTGGAAATTGAGCGACCCCAAAAGTAAAGCCCGGCCATCCAGGCCGGGCTTTTGCGTTTTTGAGGTCAGGCGCTGGCTTCGAGCTCGCGGCGCAATCCCCGGGAGTTCTGCTGCGACATGGGAATGGGCGGGAAATCCTCGTTCAAGACGCACAGGTGCTCGATGGCATCCTGGAATTTCAGATCGGCCTTGCGGCGCAGGAGTCGATACCGCTCGAATTGTTCGATATCCAGGTGCTCGCCTTCGAGCAATTCGTGGGCCGCCCGATTGAGCGCCTGGGCCTCTTCGAACAACTGCCGGTTGCGCTCCAGCGCCAGGGTTCTGCAAGCCTTGATTTGTGCCGATGTCGAACATTCTTTCATGACCGTTGACCTTATTCTTCCTGATTCCTTGTGCCGGGCGTCCAGCCGCGGGGAACCGAGTCTGCCGAATCTCGCCGGACGGAATCGACGAGAGGTTAAAGCTGTGACCGGCGGCGGTCAGACGCGGATCCATTTATTTAAAGAAAAAAGTTCGATGTTTTTCGGCGATAGCGCCGGGAGAAAAAATCAGTTTTTTTGCTTTTTTTGTTGCTCGTAGCGAGCCAGGAGCGGCTGGGTGCTGATGCCGTGCAGCAAAATGCTCAGGGCCACGACCGAAAGGGTGAGATCGGTACACTGTGCGCCCACGGTGTTACCCAGGCCATGGTTCAGGGCGTAGAACAGATAGAACAGACTGCCGATGCCACGAATGCCGAACCAGCCGATCAGCATCCGCTGACGCCACATCAGCAGTGATCCCCATGGCATCAGTGCCACACAGGCTGGCCGAATGAGACAGAACAACACGCCACCGACCCACAATGCCCGCCAGTCCCAGTGAGTGACCAGCACGACGCCGAGCAGGGTCACCAGAAACACTTCCATGGCCCGTTCCACCAGACCACCGAAAGCGAGCATATCGCCCATCATGATCCCGGCGGCCACCTGACTGCTTTGCAGCCGCTCGGTGTCACCGTGCACCGCGTGCTGCGGTTCGACGTTCTGATGGCCGACCACCGGTTGCACCAGATGTTCGGCCGGCGGCTGATGGACGCCGGTGGACTTCACTTCCTCCTGACGCAGGCCCAGCCCGGCGGTAAACACCGACAGAAAGCCGTAGCCCCCCACGGACTCGGCCACCACAAAGGCAAGTGCAATCAAGGCCAGTGCCAGATAGTCGTTCGGGCTGACAGTGCTGTCTTCATTGCGCGTCTGCAAGGCGAGGGTGGCCCGGCCAATGCCGCGCCCCATCCAGTAACCCGTCAGCAAGCCGACGGGGACTGCCCAGAGCAGATCGCGCAAGACCCAGTTGCTCCACTCGGCGGCCAGGCCCTCGCCTTGCAGCAGCAACAGCCCGAGGATCACAAAGGGAAAGGCCACTCCGTCGTTCAGGCCAGCCTCGCCGGACAGTCCAAAGCGCACACTGTCGACATCCCGCGCATCGTTGACCTGCACCAGCGCCGCCAGCACCGGGTCGGTGGGCGCCAGAATCGCGCCGATCAGCAACGACGGTCCCCACGACATTTTCAGACCGTAGTGCAGGAGCAGACAGACGCCAATGATCGTCAGCACCATGACCGGGCCGGCGAGGCCGAAAGCGATTCGCCAACGCTTGTCGCGTAACGGCAGGCGCAACTTCAAGCCGCAGACGAACAGTGAAAACAGCACCGCGACTTCAGTCAGGTGCTCCATCCAGGACGCGGCGTGCTCCAGCGGCAGCTTCAGCAGATCGAGCCCGCTCGGGCCGATGCCGACGCCGAGCAGCAGGCACACCGCTGACGTCGTTACCGGCATCCAGCGCAGGTACGACGAGGTCAACGCCAGCGTCAGCAGGACGGCGCCGAGCACTGCTACCCAGATAATGAATGTCATGGTCCGCGGCCCGTCCTGACAGTCGTTGCTCCGCCTCGGCGCCGGCGTGACGTGAAGGAATCACAGCATCGGCTTGCCACCCGTGACCCCGTAGCGCTGACCCGTGATGTAGCTGGCTTCATCCGATGCCAGTAACACGTAGATCGGCGCGACTTCTACCGGTTGACCCGGGCGGCCGAGCGGGGTCTGTTCACCGAAATGCTGCACTTGGTCGTCCGGCATGGTCGAGACGATCAGCGGCGTCCAGATCGGCCCCGGCGCCACGCAGTTCACACGGATTTCCCGCGGTCCGAGCATTTGCGCCAGACCGCCGGTGAAATTGGCGATCGCCCCTTTGGTGGTGGCATAGGCGAGCAGGGTGGGCTTGGGCATGTCCGAGTTGACCGAACTGGTGTTGATGATAGATGCGCCGGGGCGCATATGTTTTATCGCGGCCTGACACAGTCGGAAAATCGCCGTGATGTTGACGTCGAAGGTCATCACCCATTCATCATCGGGAATCTCTTCGAACGTTTCGTGAGTCATCTGAAATGCTGCGTTGTTGACCAGTACGTCGATGCGTCCGAAGCGCTCCACCGTCTGGTCCACCAGTGCATGGCAGTGGGTTTTCTGCGCGATGTCGCCGGGCAGCAACAGGCATTGACGTCCGGCCTGTTCGACCCAGCGTGCGGTTTCCCGTGCATCTTCGTGTTCGTTGAGATAGGCGATGGCCACGTCCGCGCCTTCACGGGCAAAGGCGATGGCCACGGCACGGCCGATGCCGCTGTCGGCGCCGGTGATCAGGGCGATCTTGCCGGCAAGGCGACCGGAGCCGCGGTAACTTTTTTCGCCGCAATCGGGGTACGGCTCCATCTGGCGTTGAGAGCCGGGCACCGTTTGTGGCTGTTTCGGGAATGGGGGTTTTGGATAGTCGGTCATCGTCAATCTCCGAAGCTCAGGGCGGGTATGGGCGGTTGACCCGGCGCATTTGCCATGAGTTCGATTGGATTGACGATGCCGTCAGTCAGGCTCAGGCCTGGCGTTGAGTCAGGCCACGCTCCATCCGCGCAATGCCTTCCTCCAGCAGCGAACGCGGGCAACCGAAGTTCAGGCGCACGAATTGCTGGCTATGGTCACCGAAATCGATGCCCGGGCTGAGTCCGACGCGAGCCTGTTCGAGGAAGAACTGCTGCGGATTGTCCAGGCCCAGGGCCGAGCAATCGAGCCACGCCAGATAAGTCCCCTGCGGCACATTGATCTTCACCCCGGGCAGGCGGCTGCGAACCGCTTCCACCAACCAGTCACGGTTGGCTTGCAGATATTGCTTGAGTTCCTTCAGCCACGGCCCGGCCTCGCTGTAGGCCACGCGAGTGGCTTCCATGCCCAGCGGGTTGACGCTGTCGACCATGCCGCAGCGGGCGTGATTGACGCGCTCGCGCAGGGCACTGTCCTGAATGATCATGAACGAGGTTTTGAGGCCGGCAATGTTGTAGGCCTTGCTCGCCGACATCAGGGTGATGGTGCGCCGGGCGATGTCCGGGCTCAGGGACGCGGTCGGAATGTGCACGCGACCGTCGTAGCACAGTTCGGCGTGGATTTCGTCGGAGATGATCCAGGCGTCCTGCGCCACGCAGATGTCGGCCACCGCTTGCAGTTCTTCACGGCCGAAGACCTTGCCGATCGGGTTGTGCGGGTTGCTCAGCAGCAGGGCGCCGCCACCGGTGAGGGATTCACGCAAGGCATCCAGCGGCGTGGCGTAGGTGCCGTCGGCCTTGGCGTCGAATTCCAGCTCGACCTTGTTCAGGCCCCAATGGCCCGGCGCGTGTCGCAGCGGCGGGTAATTCGGGGTTTGCACCACGACATTCTGCTGTGGCTGCACCAGCGCCTTGAGCGCCATGTTGAAACCCGATTCCACGCCCGGCAGGAAGATCAGCTCTTGCGGTTTGACCCGCCAGGCGAATTTGTTCCAGAGGTCGGCAACAATGGCCTCGCGCAGGTTGTCCTGGGCGACGCTGTAGCCGACCAAGGGGTGCAGCAGACGCTGCTGCAGCGCCTCGATGACCACCGGTGGTGCCGCGAAATCCATGTCAGCGACCCACATCGGCAACACATCGGCCGCATAGCGGCTCCACTTGGTGCTGCCGGTGTCGTGGCGGTCGAATACCTGATCAAAATTGAAAGTCATGCGCAGTCTCTGAAGGCGGAGATGGGTCGTGCCGGCGATGATAAACCCCCATCCCCTGTGGGAGCGAGCCTGCTCCGGGCGGCGATCCGACGATAGCGTCAGACCAAGCGCTACGAATGTGGATGTACCACCGTCATCGCGAGCAGGCTCGCTCCCACAAGGTTTGGGCTGACTTATGACCGAGGGGTGGCCGACGGTCGGTTTTCACACAGGCAGCGGGGACGTTGTCTACAGTGAAAAAGTCGGCACTTGTGTGCCGCCACCGTGATTGTCCAGAAAAAACCCGGCTCAAGTACCGGGTTCCACCTGATCAGGAGTGCACGATGGATCTCAGCCGTCGTCAGTTCTTCAAGGTCGCCGGTATCGGCCTTGCAGGCTCTAGCCTGGGCGCGTTGGGCATGGCCCCGACGCAGGCCTTCGCCGAGCAGGTGCGCCACTTCAAGCTTGCCCACACCCATGAAACCCGCAACACCTGCCCGTATTGCTCGGTGGGTTGCGGCTTGATCATGTACAGCCAGGGCGATGCCGCGAAGAACGTTGCGCAAAACATCATCCATATCGAGGGCGACGCCGACCACCCGGTCAACCGCGGCACCCTGTGCCCGAAAGGCGCCGGCCTGCTGGACTTCATTCACAGCCCGGGCCGCTTGCAGTACCCGCAGGTGCGCAAGCCCGGCAGCAGCGAATGGACCCGGATCACCTGGGATGAAGCGCTCGACCGTGTCGCCGACCTGATGAAGGCCGACCGCGACGCCAATTTCGTCGAGAAGAACGCCCAGGGGCAGACGGTGAACCGCTGGCTGACCACCGGGTTCCTTGCAGCGTCCGCGGCGTCCAACGAAGCGGGCTACATCACCCACAAGGTGGTTCGCAGTCTCGGCATGCTGGGGTTTGATAACCAGGCGCGTGTCTGACACGGCCCGACGGTGGCAAGTCTTGCCCCGACGTACGGCCGTGGAGCCATGACCAACACCTGGACCGATATCGCCAACGCGAATCTGATCCTGGTGATGGGCGGCAACTCCGCTGAAGCGCATCCGTGCGGCTTCAAATGGGTGACCGAAGCCAAAGCGCACAACGCGGCGCGGCTGATCGTGGTCGATCCGAGGTTTACCCGGACCGCGTCTGTGGCCGATTACTACGCGCCGATCCGCACCGGCAGCGACATCGCGTTCATGGGCGGGCTGATCAATTACCTGCTGACCGAGGACAAGATTCAGCACGAATACGTGCGCAACTACACCGACGTGTCGTTCATCGTCAAAGCCGGATTCGGCTTCGAGGACGGGCTGTTCACCGGTTACGACGCGGCCAAACGCAGCTACACCGACAAGTCCTCCTGGGGTTATGAACTGGGCGATGACGGCTTTGCCAAAGTTGACCCGACCCTGCAGGACCCGCGCTGCGTCTATCAGCTGATGAAGCAGCATTACAGCCGCTACAACATCGACCTGGCGAGCCAGATCTGCGGCATGCCGGTCGATGCGATGAAGAAAATCTGGGAGGAAATCGCCACTTGCTCGACGCCGGGCAAGACCATGACGATCCTTTACGCGCTGGGGTGGACCCAACATTCGATCGGCTCGCAGATCATCCGCAGCGCGGCGATGGTGCAATTGTTGCTGGGCAACGTCGGCATGCCCGGTGGCGGGGTCAACGCCTTGCGCGGGCACTCGAACATTCAGGGCCTGACTGACCTCGGGTTGCTGTCGAACTCGTTGCCGGGTTACCTGACCCTGCCGACGGACGCCGAGCAGGACTACAACGCCTACATCAAGAAACGCACGCAATTGCCGTTGCGGCCGGGGCAGTTGTCCTACTGGCAGAACTACAGCAAGTTCCACGTCAGCCTGATGAAAGCCTGGTACGGCGCCAACGCGACCGCCGAAAACCAGTGGGCCTACGACTACCTGCCGAAACTCGACATCCCCAACTACGACATCCTCAAGGTGTTCGACCTGATGGGGCAGGGCAAGGTCAACGGCTACATGTGCCAGGGCTTCAACCCGATTGCTGCGTTGCCGGACAAGAATCGGGTGATGGCTGCTCTCGCCAAACTGAAATGGCTGGTGGTGATGGACCCGCTGGCCACCGAAACCTCACAGTTCTGGGAAAACGTCGGGCCGTACAACGATGTGAAAAGTGCCGACATCCAGACCGAAGTCATCCGCCTGCCGACCACCTGTTTTGCCGAAGAGGACGGCTCGCTGGTCAACAGCAGCCGCTGGCTGCAATGGCACTGGAAAGGCGCCGACGGCCCGGGCGAGTCACGCACCGATGTGCGGATCATGACCGAACTGTTCATGCGCCTGCGTCAGCGGTATCAGACCGAGGGCGGGGCTTATCCCGATCCGATCCTCAAACTCTCCTGGCCGTACAAGATTGCGCAAGAACCGTCGCCGGAAGAAATCGCCAAGGAGATCAACGGCTACGCCACCACCGATTTCACCGACGCCACGGGCGCGGCGATCAAGGGCAACTCGCAACTGGCCGCATTTGCCCAGCTCAAGGATGACGGCAGCACCGCCTCCGGCTGCTGGATCTTCTGCGGCAGCTGGACCGAGGCCGGCAACCAGATGGCCCGGCGCGACAACAATGATCCTTACGGCATGCATCAGCACCAGGGCTGGGCGTGGGCCTGGCCGGCCAACCGGCGGATTCTCTACAACCGCGCTTCGGCGGACATGCAGGGCAAACCGTGGGATCCGAAAAAACGCCTGGTCTGGTGGAACGGCAAGGCCTGGGGCGGTACCGACGTGCCGGACTACAAGGCCGACGTGCCGCCGGAAGCCGGGATGAACCCGTTCATCATGAACCCCGAAGGCGTGGCGCGGTTCTTCGCCGTCGACAAGATGAACGAAGGGCCATTCCCGGAGCACTACGAGCCGTTCGAAACGCCGATCGGCATCAACCCGCTGCACCCCGAAAACAAGAAAGCCACCAGCAACCCGGCGGCCAGGATCTTCGATTCGGTGTGGGACAGCCTCGGCGTGGCCAAGGATTACCCGTACGCCGCCACCAGCTATCGGTTGACCGAGCATTTCCACTTCTGGAGCAAACACTGCCGGTTGAACGCGATTGCCCAACCGGAGCAGTTCGTGGAAATCGGTGAAGTGCTGGCCAAGGAGAAGGGCATCGTTGCCGGCGACCGGGTGCGGGTCAGCTGCAAGCGCGGGTTCATTGAAGCGGTGGCGGTGGTGACCAAAAGAATCCGGCCGTTGCAGGTCAACAACCAGGTGGTGCACCAGATCGGCATTCCCCTGCATTGGGGCTTCACCGGCCTGACGCGCCACGGTTACCTGACCAACACCCTGGTGCCGTTCCTCGGCGATGGCAATACACAGACCCCGGAATCCAAGTCATTCCTGGTCAACGTGGAGAAGCTCTGATGGAGAATCTTTAAATGGCCAGCCAAGACATCATTGCCCGCTCGGCCACCACCACACCGGCCCCCTCGGTGCGCAATCAGGAGGAAGTCGCCAAGCTGATCGACACCACCAAATGCATCGGCTGCAAGGCTTGTCAGGTCGCGTGCTCGGAGTGGAACGAGCTGCGCGACGAGGTGGGCCACAACCACGGCACCTACGACAATCCGCAGGATTTGAGCGCAGAGTCATGGACGCTGATGCGCTTCACCGAGCACGAAACCGACGCCGGCAACCTCGAATGGCTGATCCGCAAGGACGGCTGCATGCACTGCGCCGAGCCCGGTTGTCTGGCGGCGTGCCCCAGCCCCGGCGCGATCATCAAGCACGCCAACGGCATCGTCGACTTCGATCAGGATCACTGTATCGGTTGCGGTTATTGCATCACCGGCTGCCCGTTCAACATTCCGCGCATTTCGCAGAAGGACCACAAGGCCTACAAATGCACGCTGTGTTCGGACCGGGTGGCAGTGGGGCTGGAGCCGGCCTGCGTGAAAACCTGCCCGACTGGGGCGATTGTCTTCGGCACCAAGGACGACATGAAGACCCACGCCGCCGAACGTATCGTCGACCTGAAAAGCCGTGGTTTCGACAACGCCGGTCTGTACGACCCGGAAGGCGTCGGCGGCACTCATGTCATGTACGTGCTGCACCACGCGGATACCCCGAAAATCTACGCAGGCCTGCCGGACAACCCCGAGATCAGTCCGCTGGTGGGCCTGTGGAAAGGCATCAGCAAACCTCTGGGTCTGCTGGCCATGGGCGCGGCGGTGCTGGCCGGGTTCTTCCATTACGTGCGGATCGGCCCGAACCGCACCGAAGAGGATGACCATCCGGACCCGCCAGACACCTCGGTCCACGTGGTCGACCCGGCGGTTCACACCTTCGATCCACGCGGGGAGGGCCGGCCATGAGCAACAAGACGATCCTGCGCTACACCGCCAACCAGCGTACCAATCACTGGCTGGTGGCGATTCTGTTCTTCATGGCGGGGCTGTCGGGACTGGCGCTGTTTCATCCGTCGATGTTCTGGCTGACCCACCTGTTCGGCGGCGGGCCGTGGACGCGGATCCTGCACCCGTTCATGGGCGTGCTGATGTTCGTGTTGTTCCTTGGCCTGGTGTTGCGTTTCTGGCGTTCGAACTTCTTCATCGACAACGACTGGAAGTGGCTGCGGCGCATCGACCGGGTGCTGGTCAACGATGAGGAGACTGTGCCGCCGGTGGGCAAGTACAACGCCGGGCAGAAGATGCTGTTCTGGACTTTACTGCTGTGCATGCTGGGGCTGTTGTTCACGGGGCTGGTGATCTGGCGCGCGTACTTCAGTCATTACTTTGGCATCACGACGATTCGCTGGGCGATGTTGTTGCATGCATTGGCCGGGTTCGTGCTGATCCTGAGCATCATCGTGCACATCTATGCCGGGATCTGGATCAAGGGCTCGGTGGACGCGATGCTGCACGGTTGGGTCAGCCGCGCCTGGGCGAAAAAACACCACGCACTCTGGTATCGCGAAGTGGAATCCAGGGATCCGCCAGAGCGACCGGTCACCAAAAAGGGCTGACACTTGCCAACCATTCTTGAACCCGGGGAAATCGAAGCGGCGGCCAGTGCGCCGCCGTTTCTGCACTTGCCGCCGCACAATCTGTTCACGCTGCGCGCCGAGCGTCTGGAACATTTGGCTATCGGACATCCGCTCGCCGACTACCTGCGCCTGGTCGCGGGACTGTGCCGCGTGCAGCAGCAAGTCCTTGACGATCCCCCCTCAAACACCCCGATTGATGAGCAACGCCTTGAGGTCTGCCGGCAACACGGCATGCCGCCGTTCGCCGCCGATACGTTGATCCGCGAGGACGTCTGGCAGACCTATCTCGAGGCCTTGCTGCAACGCTACAACGCGCCACAACAAACAGCCGTCGCCGAAGCGCTGACAAACTTGCGCATTGCCAGCCCCGGACAGTTGCGCGCCTGGGCCGTGGCGCTGGTCAGCGGCCAGTATTCGCTGGTGCCGGCGGCGCTGGTGCCGTTTCTCGGAGCGGCTCTGCAAACGGCCTGGAGCCACTGGCTGCTCAGCGCACCGAACCTGCAACTGGCGCCCGGCAACAGCCTCGGCCAGTGCCCGGCCTGTGGTTCGCCGGCCATGGCCGGTGTGATCCGCCACCGTGGCAAGCACAACGGTTTGCGTTATCTGGTGTGCTCGCTGTGCGCTTGCGAATGGCACGTGGTGCGGGTCAAGTGCGTGTATTGCGAGCAGAGCAAGGGGCTGGAATATCTGAGTCTGGAAGACGATCGCCACGCCGCCAGTCAGGCGCCGCTGAGGGCCGAGGTCTGTCCCGGATGCAACAGCTATCTGAAATTGCTGTACCTGGAAAATGATGCCGAGGCCGAAGCCTTGTCGGCGGACTTGAGCAGTCTGCTGCTGGACATGCGCCTGGCCCAGGACGGCTATCAGCGACTGGCACCGAATCTGCTGCTGGCGCCCGGAGACGAATGAACCGAGCGTCTACACTCTGGCGCAACGGCTTTTTATCCGGAGCGCCTGATGCCTGCCAGTGTTGCCCAGCGTTTGCCTTCCATCGACAGTCTGTTGCGTCACAACGCCTTTCAACCCGTGGCCGAGCGGCACGGGCGCGAGGCGCTGCTGGCGGCTTTGCGTCAGTTGCTCGATGACTTGCGTGAGTCGGTTGTGGCGGGGCAGCTCTGCGCTGTCGAGATCAGCCCTGAAGCACTTGCCGGCAGGATTGCCGAACGTCTGGCGCTGCAGCAGCGCAGTCAGGTGCGGCGGGTGTTCAACCTGACCGGCACCGTGCTGCACACCAATCTGGGCCGTGCGCTGTTGCCGGAAGAAGCCATCGCCGCCGTGCAACTGGCGGCCCGTTATCCCTTGAACCTCGAATTCGATCTGGCCAGCGGCAAGCGTGGTGACCGTGATGACCTGATTGAAGGTCTGATCCGGGAGCTGACCGGCGCCGAAGCCGTCACCGTGGTCAACAACAATGCCGCCGCCGTGCTGCTGACGCTCAACAGTATTGGTGCTCGCAAGGAAGGCATCATCTCCCGTGGCGAATTGATCGAGATCGGCGGTGCGTTCCGCATTCCCGACATCATGGCCCGGGCCGGTGTGCGTCTGCATGAGGTCGGTACCACCAATCGTACCCATGCCCGTGATTACGAAGCAGCGATCAGCCCTCGCAGCGGCCTGATCATGCGTGTCCATGCGAGCAACTACAGCATCGAAGGGTTTACCGCTCGCGTGCCAACGGCCGAACTGGCGGAATTGGCCCATCGCCATGGTTTGCCGTTGCTCGAGGACCTCGGCAGCGGCAGCCTGCTGGACCTGACCCGCTGGGGCCTGCCGGCGGAGCCGACGGTGCGTCAGGCACTGCTCGATGGCGCTGACATCGTCACCTTCAGCGGCGACAAACTGCTCGGCGGACCGCAGGCGGGGGTGATTGTCGGGCGCAAGGAACTGATCGCGAAGATCAAGAAAAACCCGCTGAAAAGGGCTTTGCGGGTCGACAAGATGACACTGGCCGCGCTGGAAGCGGTGCTCGGGCTCTATCGCGATCCGGATCGCCTGGCCGAGCGCTTGCCGACTCTGCGTCTGTTGACCCGCCCGCAAGATGAGATTCTGGCCCAGACCGAACGCCTGCAACCGGCATTGGCCAAGGTGCTCGGTGAAACCTGGACGGTCACGGCGCAGAAAACACTGGGCATGATCGGCAGCGGCAGCCAGCCGGTGGCGCGGCTGCCAAGCGCGGCATTGTGTGCCCGCCCTCAAGTGTCGAAACGCCTACGCGGACGCAGGCTGCTGATTCTGCAAAGCGCATTGCGCGAGCTGCCGATTCCGGTGCTCGGACGCCTCGACGATGACGCACTGTGGCTGGATCTGCGGCAACTCGACGATGAGCCGGCGTGGCTCGCGCAACTCGCGCAGTTGCAGCCATGATCGTCGGCACCGCCGGGCACATCGACCACGGCAAGACCTCGCTGCTCCAGGCTCTGACCGGGCAAACCGGCGACCGTCGTCCGCAGGAGCGTGAGCGGGGCATGACCATCGACCTCGGTTATCTCTACGCCGAACTGGCGCCCGGCGCGGGGCTGACCGGGTTCATCGACGTGCCCGGCCACGAGAAATTCACCCACAATATGCTCGCCGGCGCCCAAGGCATTGATCTGGTGCTGCTCGTTGTGGCGGCGGATGACGGCGTGATGCCGCAGACCCGCGAGCATCTGGCGATTGCCCAGCTGTTGGGAATTCCCCGGGCGCTGGTGGCGATCACCAAGTGTGATCGGGTCGAGGCGGGCAGGGTGGCAAAGGTGCGCCAGCAAATCGAAAATCTGCTGGCCCCCGGTCCGTTTGCAGGTGCGCCGATGCTCGCGGTCTCAAGCATGACGGGTGAGGGCGTCGATGACCTGCGGCAAGCGTTGCTACAGGCGCAACGTGAAGTGTTGAAACGCAGTCGCGAGGGCGGGTTTCGTCTGGCCATCGACCGGGCGTTCAGTGTCGCCGGTGCCGGGATTGTGGTGACGGGCACAGCGCTGTCGGGAATGATCGCGGTGGGCGACAGACTGATCCTCGGGCCTTCGGGCAAAACGGTGCGGGTGAGAGGGCTGCATGCCCAGAATCAACCTGCAGAACTGGCGTTTGCTGGTCAACGTGTGGCCCTGAACATCAGCGGTGATCGCCTGGAGCTTGGGCAAATACATCGCGGGCAATGGCTGCTCGCCGAAACACTGTTCGCACCGACCCAACGCCTGGACATCGACTTCCAGTTGCTGCCCGAAGAGACGCGCACCTTCGAACACTTTCAGCCTGTGCACCTGCATCTCGGCACGCAAGACGTGATCGCCCGGGTGGCGTTGCTCGAAGGACCACGACTGCTTCCGGGCGAGCGCATGTTCGCGCAACTGTTGACCAATGTCCCGGTACACGGCGTAAAGGGGGATCGATTGGTCCTGCGTGATGCCAGCGCCCAGCGCACGCTCGGCGGCGGTCAATTGCTCGATCCGTTTGCCCCGGCCCGGCAACGGCGCAGCCCCGGGCGTCTGGCGCAATTGCGGGCACTGGCAATCAGCAGTGATCTTGAACAAGCGTTGCCGACGTTGCTGGAATACAGCGACAGCGGCATTGATCCGCAGCGACTGGAGCGTCAGTTCAACCGACCGCGTGAAGGCTGGTTGCTGCCGGACAACGTCCGCCTGATCGAAACCCGCCAGGGAACGAGGCTGTTCAATGCCCAGCACTGGGGCATCCTGAAATTCACGTTGCTGGAGCAACTGGCGCGATTCCATGAGCTGGAGCCCGACCAGATGGGCCCGGACCGTGATCGTCTGCGGCGTTTCAGCGGATTGAATATCGAGCATTCGACGTTCATCAGCCTGCTGGAAGAACTGCGCAGCGCCGGCTCGCTCACCGCCAGCGGCCCGTGGCTGCATTTGCCCGACCATCAGGTGCGCCTGAATGCCGACGACGAAGCCCTGTGGCTGGTGTTGCAGCCGCTGTTCGAACAGGCCGGTTTCGATCCGCCGTGGGTGCGCGACGTGGCCAAAGCCGTGGAGGAGGACGACGCGACCGTCAGGCTGTTGCTGCGCAAACTGGCGCGGCTGGGCGTGATGCATCAAGTGGTGCGGGACTTGTTCTTCACCGACATCACCTTGCGGCAAATGGCCGCCGTGCTGCTGCGTCTGGGTGAAGAAAATCCGCCGATTCAAGTCACGGCGTTCCGCGATGCGCTAGGCTTGGGACGCAAACGCAGTATCCAGATCCTCGAATACTTCGACCGCCTCGGCCTGACCCGGCGTCTCGGCGAGGGCCGGCAGATCCGCTACGACAACGCGCTGGCCAACCCCGGCGCGGATTGAGTTCAAGGAAGGCAATCGCGCCCGGTGGCGCGGCCGGGCTTCAAACCCGGTTGGGGACGGCATCCGTTCCCGGGCAGGTTCGACTCCGGCTGCCTTCCGCCAATTCCTGCTGTTTGATACCTGATGTTTTTGATCGGATGTGCGCTCATGAGTGCATAAGCGCGATTTTACAGCGTGCCATCAATGTGACATCATCCGAGGGATTGCACCGCCTTTCTTTGGAAGGCTTTTTCCTGTTTCCTGCATTTTCGACCCATTTCACTTGTGCCAGCGCAGTGCTGCGTAAAGACTATTTCGGCATGAAAAAACAACTTCAGGGATGACTGTTTTGCTAAAAAAAATATTGATCCGATTGGGAGCCGCCATTGGCGTAGCGATTGCGCTGTCCGCAGTCATGCTCTTTGTTTGTACAAACGTGCCGATGGTATGGCGTTCGATCTTTCCAAACGACACGCTTGAAACCGTCGATAAATCAAAAGTGGTCAAGAAGGCCATGCTCGGTGAGGCCTGCAACAAGGAAAACAGTACCTGCAAGAAGAATGTCTTGATCATTTTGGGGGCCATTGACGACGGTACCGTTAAAGCAATCGAACAACTGGCTGAAAAGGAGACATTCGATACAGTGTGTTTCGGCAGCCCCGGTGGCAGTGCCGGGGTCGCAACACGTATAGGACGCTGGATAAAGTCCAATAACTTGAATACGTGTATGGCCGAGCATTACAAACTCGAGGGTGGAATAGATGTTTCCAACGTTGAATGCCAATCCGCCTGCCCGTATCTCTTGGTGATGGGCAAAACAAGAACCGCACTTGGAAGTGATTTCAATATTGGAGTTCACAGTTCAGGGGTTCCGTTGGACTTTTGCGTATGTCGGTTCAAAGTCAACGAATTCTGGCCCTATGTTTCCACTTCGGACTATCGAAAAATGCTGGAAGGCTCCGATGAAGCCGAGATTCACCTACGCCTTCTCAGTGACAGTCTGGAGGTGGACTCGACATCCATACATAGACTGACTCAGTCTGAACTCGAAAAGTACGCGGTATTCAACGCCTATGGCGCGGTGGATCCCTCGGCTCGCTAGGGTAGCTGTTGATCAACCGTTTTCAGAACGTGAGCGGGTACTGAATCACCACATAGATCCGGTCAATGTCATCCCCCGCCTGAGCACTGTTGGCCCGGTGCGAGACGTGGGACAGCTGAACGGAAAGATCCTTGGCGGCACCGGACTGGACGATGTAGCGAAGATCGATGTCGCGCTCCCAGTGTTTGCCGCCATCCCCTTGCTGTGGTTGGTATTGACCGCTGTCCGGGTCGAACGGATTGTAGGCGCCGCCCTTGGGCGCGTGGGTACCGTCGATGTGGCTGCCGGAGACGTAGCGGGTCATGAAATTCAGGCCGGGAATGCCGAACGCACCGAGATCCAGATCGTAGCGGGCTTGCCATGAGCGCTCGTGGGCGCCGTTGAAGTCGGCGTATTTGATCGAGTTGGCGAGGTAGATCGAGTCGCCGCCGACGAAATCGAACGGTGTGTCACCGTTGATCCGTTGCCAGCCAAGCATCACCGCGTGCGGGCCGAAGGCGTATTTGCCCGAGAGGCTGAACGCGGTGTTGTCGATTTCACCGGCCAGTGCCTGCCCGGTGTCGCGGGTGTGGTAGACGTTGGCATCGAGCAGCACGCCGGACTGTTTGAAATGCAGGTTGGCGTAGTACTGGTGCCAGGTTTCGCTCAAGTCGGACGCGTATAGCGCGCCACCTACAGGGCTTTCACTGAACAGGTCTGCGCCGATGAAGCTGATTCCGCCGGCCTTTGTACTGGCGCCGTAGCCCTGAAAATCGCCTTGGCCGGAAGAACTGTCCTGATTCTTGAACGCGGTGAAATGCCCGGCCACCAGATTGACGTTGTCGATTTCACGGCTGTTGAGCAGAAACCCGGTGGCGTACTCCGGTTGCAGGCGTTTGTCCGAGGTGTCGAACACTGGCGTCTCGACGGTCATTTCGCCGAAGGCGAGGGTGGTGCGCGAGGCCTTCAACTTGAGTGCCCCGCCCGCGCTGGAGTAGTCGCTTTCGCTGCGACCTTCGCTGTCCACCGGCAACAGACCGGTGCCGGAATGTCCCCGGCCACCGTCCAGTTTCAAGCCATAAAAGGCATGGGCATCGAGGCCAAAACCGACTGTTCCTTCGGTGAAACCGGATGAGAAGGTGCCGATAAAGCCTTGAGCCCATTCCTGTTTGTAGTTCTTGCCACTGGGCGAGGGCGAGCGGTAGTCGTTGCTCAGAAAGAAATTGCGGCTGAGCACTTCGCCTTTGGCGTCATCCAGAAAACCGCTGGCCAGGGCTGTGTTGACGGCACCACCGAGCAGCAACGCGAGTGTGATGCCCGAGGGCGGAAATCCTTTCATGTGTCAGTGACCGGCGTAAATGGAATGTCGCCGGATTGTGGTGCCGGTTGCCTCTGAATGATTGAGCGGGTGTGCTGTGTCAATCGACAACCGGCAACTCGACCCTCGCCACCAGCCCCGAGCCCTTGCGATTGCTCAAGGTCAGTTCTCCACCCTGTTCACGCACGATCGCCCGGGCCGCCGATAGGCCGAGGCCGACGCCGCCGGTTTCACGGTTGCGCGAGGTTTCGAGGCGCAAGAACGGGTCGAACACCCGTTGCAGCGCGTCCTCGGGAATGCCCGGGCCCTCGTCGCAGATTTCGATGCAGATGGAGCGTGTGTTGCGACTCAGCGCGATGTGCGGGCGCTCGGCGTATTTCACGGCGTTTTCCAGCAGGTTGACGATCACCCGCTTCAGGCTCAGCGGCCGGCCGTCATAGACCAGATGGGCCGGGCCGTTGAAGTCGATGAGGACGTTCTGGTCGCGGTAGTCGTCGAGGATGGTTTGCAGCAACTCCGACAAATCGAACGCCGTCGGTTGTTCAAGCCGTGTGCCTTCACGGAAAAACGCCAGCGCGGCGTTGATCATCGATTGCATTTCTTCGATGTCGCGAATCATTTTCTGCTGATTGTCCAAGTCTTCCATGAACTCACTGCGCAGGCGCATCCGGGTCAATGGCGCGCGCAAGTCATGGGAAATCGAGGCAAGCATGTGAGTTCGCTCACCGATGAAGTGCTGGATCTGCGCCTGCATCGTGTTGAAGGCGATGATCGCCTGACGGATCTCGTGGGGGCCTTCGATATCGATGGGGGGCGCGTTCAAATCTTTGCCAAACCGCCTCGCGGCGCCGGCAAAACGCTGCAGCGGATTGGCCAGTTGGCGCGTGGCAATCCAGGCGACCAGCAACGTGGCGACCAGGCCCAACGCGATGATGACCGCGATCCGGGCATCCAGGCTCAGTCCCCAGCTGCGTTCCGGTGGCGTGAATGTCAGCCAGCTGCCATCGGCCAGAGGCACGAGGGCGACGTAATGAGCCTGCGCACTGCCTGGTGGCCAGTCGTCGGGGTTGAATACTTCGATTTCCCGGTCATCGCCGAGCAATTGCCGCAGCGCAGGAACCTTGCCGGTCTCGACCGGTTCGCCGTCCCCGGGCAGATTGAACTGGCTGCGTTGCGCACTCCATAACACCTCAAGCGTCGAACTGCTGGCCGCGTTTGCCAGCTGAGGGCGTAATTGAGCGGGGGCCGCCTCGATCACGCGAGTGCTCGCCGCAATCCGTTCCAGTAGTCCGGTGCGTTCGATGGGGGGACGGGCCCAGGTGCCTGCCACCTGCACGAACAGGGCATTGAGAATCAGCGAGGCGAGCATGGCCGCAATGATCGTCAGGGCGATCCGGCGACTGAGGGTGTCGCGCGGCAGGATTCGACCGATCATGAGCGGCTGACCTTGACCGTGAACATATAACCGCCGTTGCGCACGGTACGGATCAGGTCCGGGCGTTTGCTGTCCGGTTCGATCTTGCGTCGCAGCCGGCTGACCTGCACGTCGATGCTGCGATCAAACGCATCGTGGCCCTTGCCGTGGGTCAGGTCGATCAGTTGCTCACGGGTCAAGATGCGTTGGGGATGCTCGAGAAAAACCAGCAGCAGGTCGAATTCTCCGCCGGACATCGGGATCATCACACCGTCGGGCGAGCGCAGTTCGCGGCACGTGATGTCCAGGTGCCAACCGGCGAAGGTCATGACCGGACGGGTCGGTTCGCTGGCGGGATGACTTTGCTCGCCGGCGCGACGTTGCAGGGCGCGCACCCGGGCCAGCAATTCCTGGGGGGCGAAGGGTTTGGTCAGGTAATCATCGGCCCCCAGTTCCAGACCGACAATCCGGTCGCTCAGTTCAGCCATGGCCGTCAGCATGATGATCGGGATCCCCCTCTGCGCACGGATTTTCTGGCACAGGCTCAAACCGCCTTCACCCGGCAGCATCAAGTCGAGAATGATCGTGTCCGGTCGCGCCTGTTCGATGGCGGCCCACATGGCCTGGCCATCCGGTGCCACATCGACCTCGTAGGCGTGCTGAACGAAAAACTTCTTCAGCAGGGACAGAATTTCCACGTCGTCGTCGACGATCAGCAATCTGCTCACGTTTGCAGGACCCATGTACCCAAAAGAGGGCATCTAAAACCATTTCGTGGCCAGGGTCATTTATTTCAATCGAGCAACATTCCTTCAGCTCGGACATCAGCCGGACATCGTCGGGCAAAAAACCTCGGGCACTCTGCCGGCATTCCATCCAAGGGGGTTCATATGAAGGATATGAAAAGCGCTTATTCCACTCAGAGTCATGGCGCCGTGCGCCCATTGATCCTGACCCAGCGCACCACAAGCAGCGTTCTCAACGCGCCGATCTTTTTCCAGGAAACCTGCCTGGGGATCGCTCCGGATCAAAGCCAACTCGTCATGCGCCGCTACTTCGAGCGCTTCAGCCCGACCGACAGTCATTGGGTGGAATACATCCACACGATTCCCACGGCCGAATTCATTCACTGGATCATGACCCATGGCCAGTTGCGCATCGAGTGTTCTGAAAATACCCCGTTCGGCCAGGTTCAGACCGCTGGGGAAGCGCATTGATGAGAAACAGTCATTCGCTGGCGTTGTTGTTTGCAGCGACTTTGAGCCTGTCGGCCTGCAGCAGTAAAAAAGTCGAGCCTGAACTGTATTCCGGGTTTCTCAACGACTACAGCATGTTGAAGGAGCAGCAGACGCCGTCGGGACAGACGATTCTGAGTTGGGTCAGCCCGGCGTTGGCGAAGGGGCGTTACACACGGATTTACCTGGCGCCGAGCCAGTTCTATCCGCAGGTCCAGCCCACGGGGCGGATTCCGCAGAGCACCTTGTCAGGTGTGACCCGCTACTACGACGCAGCCCTCAGGCAGGAACTGGGCAAAACGCTGCCGCTGGCATCCGGGCCCGGCCCGAACACGCTGGTTGTGCGGCCAGCCATCACGCAAGTCGCCGCCAGCACCCAGAGCCTGCGGTACTACGAATGGCTGCCGATCACGCTGGTTGCGGCCGGAGTGAGTACGGCTGCGGGCATTCGTGATCAGGACAGTGAGATCGCCACGGAAGTGTCGATCGAGGATGGATCCACCGGCGAGGTGGTGGCGAAAGTCGTTCGCAAGGGCATGGGCGTGCCGCTGGAAAACGACAAACAGGTGATGACCGCGGAGAACGTCAAAGGCGTGCTCGACGGTTGGGCCACGGACTTGAGTCAGTCGTATGTCGTGGCCCGCAAAGTAACGTTGCGCTGACAGCGGCGAGGTCAGAGACTTGCTTTCACCTGCAGTCCAAACACCAGTGCATTATCGATGTCCTGCCCGGAAAACGCGCCCGGCTCGATGATGTACTGCAGGTTCGGTCGCAGGGTCAGCCATGGCGTGGCCTGGTAGCCGTAACCGAGTTCGATCAGCTGTTCAGCGCCGTCGATATTGGAGAGCGGTGTGCCGTTGGCCAGCGCGGCGTCTTGTTGCACGTCGCGACTGCGCGGGTTTTGCACGGCGCGACCGTAGCCCAGTGCGACGGTGTCACGCGGGCGGCCTTCGAACGGTTTGTACAGGACCACCCCGGCGCCATACCACTTGCTGAACGGCGAAGCCGCTTCGCTGGCCGCCGAGTATTGACCGAAAGCGTGCAGGCTGCGGCCCTCCGACGTTGGCGAACTCCACACCGCCTGATCAATGAGCAGGTAATGGCCGCCGCGACCGGACACTTCCTTGTCACTGCCGATGCGTTTCACGTCGGAGCTGTCGTAGTAATAACCGAGCTTGTACTCGCCGGGCAGCGTGCCCGCGTGTTTGTAGACCAGTTCGACAGGCACCACGGTGCCGGTGGTGTGTTTCGGCCCCAGGTGCCAGGCGCGGCTGGAGTTGCCGTTGCTTTCGGGATCGACGTTGAACGCGGCGACGCGCAGTTGCCATTCCGGCGACAGGTCGTATTTCACCCGCACGCCCAAGTGCGCGTTGGGATAGTTGGTCCAGCCGCTGCCGCCGGACATGTTCAGCGGATGGCCGCAGAAGCCGGCGTTCATGAAGTTGCAGAGAATGCCGCTGTCGAGGCCGCCGAGGTCGTTGCCCATGGCCATGTAGCCGAGTTTGACGTTCAGCGCCGGTGTGAACAGCGTGCGCTCGTAACTCAGTTCAGTCAGACGCGTGTAGAGGCCGCCGTAGTTTTCCTGGATCGGCAGACGGTTGCCGACCAGATCTTGCGAGGCGCTGTTGCCGCGACGGTCGTTGATGGTCAGCTGGACCTTGCCGGCGTTGTCCACGCCATAGATTTTGCTCAGATCAAATTGCGCGCCGAGCTTGATGTTCTGTGAGTAACGGGCTGAGCGGTGCTTGCCGCCGTCGGCGTTGTAGGCGGTTTCGCCGGTGTAATCGCCGGTGAACTTGACGCCGTCTTCGTCGAACTGGTGGCGCAGGCCACCCCAGTCGCCGGTCAGGGTATTGCGGGTGAAGACGTTCGAATCGGTGTCAGCGAAAGCGGGCAGGGCGGCGCTACAGGTGATACCGAACAGCACGCCGGTGAAGATGCCGGTGTGGGAAAAACGAACAACGAATGACATTGCTGAAATCCAGAGTTGGGGACATGAAACGACGCGACACCCGAAGGTGTCGCGCACAAGAACGTGAAGGAGGGCGCAGTGGCTTACGGCAGGGCGTAAGCCATTACGTAGTCGCCACGATCGGTCGACTGACGGGCGCCACCGGCGGTGATGACCACGTACTGTTTGCCGGTTTTCGGCGACACATACGTCATCGGGCCACCCTGGCTGCCGACCGGCAGGCGGGCTTTCCAGATTTCTTCACCGTTGTTGCTGTTGTAAGCGCGCAGGTAGAAATCCTGGGTGCCGGCGATGAAGATCAGGCCGCCCTGGGTCGACAGCGTGCCGCCGAGGGTTGGCAGACCGATCTTGATCGGCAGGTGCATGCGGATGCCGAGCGGGCCGGTGTCTTCAACGGTGCCGACCGGAACCTGCCAGGCGACTTTCCGGGTTTTCATGTCGATAGCCGTCAGCGTACCGAACGGCGGGGCCTGGCACGGAATGCCGGCGACCGACAGGAAGCGGTTCTTGTTCACGGCGTAAGGCGTGCCTTTCAGTGGCACCGCGCCCATTCCGGTGTTCAGCGCTTCGCCACCGGAAGAGGCCTGAGCCTTGTTCTGCGACGGAATCATCTGAATCCACAGGCCCAGACGCATGTCGTTGACGAAGATGAAACCGTGCACCGGGTCAGTGGAGATGCTGCCCCAGTTCATGCCACCCAGCGAACCCGGGAAGCTCAGGGATTTGTCAGTGCCTGGCGCGGTGTACAGACCGTCGTAACGCATCGACTTGAAGTCGATCCGGCACAGCAACTGGTCGTACGGCGTAGCGCCCCACATGTCCGACTCGGTCAGGTGCTGGGCACCGATCTGCGGCATGCCCACCGATTTTGGCTGGGTCGGCGAGTACGGCTCGTTGGGGATATTGGCTGCCTTGACCGGCACTTCTTTCACTTCGGTCAACGGTTTGCCGGTGGCGCGATCCAGCACGTAGATCTGCCCGGCCTTGGTGCCGATCACCAGCGCCGGCACGGTTTTGCCGTCCTTGGTGAAGTCGATCAGGCTTGGTTGCATCGGCAGGTCGAAGTCCCAGAGGTCGTTGTGCACGGTCTGGTACACCCACTTTTCTTCGCCGCTGTTGGCGTCCAGCGCCAGGATCGACGCGCCGTAGGTGTGATCGAGTTTGCTGCGTTCCACGCCGTAGATGTCGGTGGAAGAACTGCCCATCGGCAGGAATACGGTGTTGGTTGCCGGGTCGTAAGACATCGGCGCCCAGCTGTTCGGCGTGCTGCGAACATAGGTCTTGCCGTCGGCAGGTGCCTTTTTATCCTGCGGGTTGCCCGGGTCGAACGCCCAGCGCATGGCGCCGGTCATCACGTCGAAGCCACGGATCACGCCGCCCGGCATGTCGGTCTGCACGTTATCCGCCACGCGACCGCCAACGACCACGGTCGTGCCAGCCATCAGCGGCGCGGAGGACAGTTGATAGTAGCTGTCCGGGACATCACCCAGACCGGCCTTCAGATCAACCTGGCCGTTGTTGCCGAAACCCTGGCAGAACTCGCCGGTGGCGGCATCGACTGCAATCAGACGGGCGTCGATGGTGTTGGTCAGCAGACGGCGCGTGCAATTGGCGACGGGAGCGGTCGGCGTGTCGGTTACCGGCGAGCTGGCCGTTTTGGCGACGGCTGCGCTGGCATCGAAGTAGGCCATGCCACGGCAACGCTGCCAGACTTTGGACTTGGCGTTGATCGCGTTTTTCCAGAGTTCTTTACCGGTGTCGGCATCCAGCGCAATCAGGTTGTTGTGCGGGGTGCAGATAAATACTTTGTTGCCGATCTGCAGCGGGGTGAGCTGGTCTTCGGCGCCATTACCGTCGCTCTCGGCGATGTCGCCGGTGTGGTAGGTCCACGCGACTTTCAACTTGTCGACGTTGCTGCGGTTGATCTGGTCCAGCGCAGCGAAGCGGCTGCCACCTTCGGTATTGCCGTAATGCGCCCAGTCTTTCTGCGCCTTTTCCGGCTCAACCGGTGTGAGGCCCGGGCCGGTGCCGGTAGGGGCGACGGTCGGGTGCGCGACGAACATGTTGCCGGCAGCTACCGCGAGTCCAACCGCCAGAACAGCCGCAACGCCGTAAGCGCCGCGACCTGCAACGTCACCATTGGCGCGTTTGAGCAGCGGATAGACCAGCGCAACCACCAGCCCCACGGCGCTGAACATGAACAGGCGCGAGAACACCGGCCAGAACACCAGCCCTGCATCGATCACGGCCCAGATGGCGGTTCCAACCAGAAACGCCGCGAACAGCCAGGCACCGGCAGGCTTGCGCCGCGCAATCAGCAGACCGGAGACAGCCATCGCCAGACCACCCACCAGGAAGTACCAGGAGCCTCCCAGGCTGACCAATTTCACACCGCCAGCGGCCAGTGCCAGGCCGAGCAGGGCGATGATCACCCCGAGCCCGACCAGAATGAATGTTGATATGCCCGAGAGGCGTTGACTCTGCTTCACGTTGAATGTCCCGTTGAAATGAGGCGGGCATTATATCGTTAGGTAACTACCTAGTTAAATCACTAATTTTGAATGCAGTGTGTAAACAGCTAAATCGCGCGCCTGATTGGCGACGGGCCAGCGCCGACTGAAGCGGCGGATTTGCGGCATTGGATCGACTCGATATTGCGATTTGGCCCAAGTCTTTGTTGGTATTACCGGTGTTGTGGCACTTTTCAAGCTTGCTGAAACGTTTCATCGCGTTTATAAAAATGGCACAACTCCAAAAAAGGCTACTGCCATGACCCCGCTCAAACTCGTCGTTGCCCTCAGCACACTGTCCGCTGCCTCCCACGCCATGGCCTGGGATTACGTTCTGCTCGACACCGACAAAGCCGCCCAGAACTGGCAGATCACCAGCCAGCAACTCGGCCTGAAAACCGACAAACCCTTCAGCGTTACCCTGCGCACCTTGCATGGCGGTCGGCAGGAGGGCGTCAGCATCGTCGACATCGATAACGGCACGATGAAACTCTCGGTAGTGCCGACACGGGGAATGAACGTCTTGCAGGCTTCGGTCGGCAATGTGCGCATGGGCTGGGATTCGCCGGTCAAGGAAGTGGTCAATCCGTCCTTCATCGAACTCAATGGCCGCGGCGGTCTGGGCTGGCTGGAAGGTTTCAATGAACTGGTCACCCGCTGCGGATACGAATGGGTCGGCCACCCCGGCGTCGACAACGGCGAACTGCTGACCCTGCACGGTCGGGCCGCCAACATTCCAGCGAACAAAGTCACCCTGCACATCGATGAAACTCCACCGTACGCCATCACCCTGCGCGGTGAACTGAAAGAGCAGGCGTTCAAGAAGGTCGACTTCTCCGTCGCCACCGAACTGGTCACCGAACCCGGCAGCGTAGTGTTCGCGCTCAACGACACGCTCACCAACAACGGCGACTATCCGAAGGAATACCAGGCGCTGTATCACAGTAACTTCAGCACCCCGTTCCTGGAGCAAGGCGCTCGTTTTGCCGCGCCGGTGAAACAGGTGTCGCCGTTCAACGACAAGGCCAAGGGCGATCTGCCCGAATGGCAAACCTACCGCGCACCGACCAAGGACTACGATGAAACGGTTTACAACGTAGTGCCGTATGCCGATGCCAAGGGCGATACGCTGACCGTGTTGCATAACAAGGCCGGCAGCCTGGGCGTTTCGGTCGGCTTCAATACTCAGACACTGCCGGTGTTTTCCCTATGGAAAAACACCGATACCCAAGGCCAGGGGTATGTCACGGGGCTGGAGCCGGGGACAAGCTTTTCCTACAACCGCCGTTATCAACGGCCACTGAACCTGGTACCCACAATTGGGCCGAAGGAACACAAGCAGTTCCGCATCAGCTACAGCTTGTTGGTGGATAAGCTGGCTGTGGATAAGGCCTTGAAACAGGTGAGCGAGATTCAGGGTGGGCGGGAAACTGAAGTGCGGCAGACGCCGCTGGTTGATCTGACCAAGGAGTGAAGGGCAGACCTCGCCAAGGGGCAATGCAAGGTCTGTGTGTCGGAGCCGATGCTGGAGGGGGGAGGCGGCTGAGGCGGATGCTTTTACACTGTTCCTGCGCAATCCGCATGCTATCAACGCATGCGGCGTCTGCGATAATGACGACTCAGTGAGGTGCAAAGGCATGTCGAATACTCGTCTCGGCATCTGAAATTAGGCTTTGGAGAACCCCATGCGTGACATTATTGATGGCTTTCTGCGTTTTCAACGCGAGGTGTATCCACAACGCGTCGAGCTTTTCAGGCAGCTCGCGACCGAGCAAAACCCGAAGGCGTTGTTCGTAACATGCTCGGACAGTCGTGTAGTACCTGAACTTCTCACACAGCGCGAACCGGGTGAGCTGTTCGTGATCCGCAACGCCGGCAACATTGTGCCGTCGTATGGTCCTGAACCGGGCGGTGTTTCGGCCACAGTGGAATATGCGGTTGCAGTGCTCGGTGTACGGGACATCGTGATCTGCGGCCACTCGGATTGCGGAGCGATGGGCGCGATTTCACGCTGCACATGTCTGGATCACCTTCCGGCCGTTGCAAACTGGCTTCGCCATTCGGACGCCGCGAAAGCGATCAATGCTGCGCATGAGTTCGATACGCCGCGTGCCAAGCTGGATGGCCTGGTTCGTGAAAACGTGATCGCACAACTGGCGAACTTGCGGACTCATCCATCGGTGGCGCTTGCGCTTGAGCAAGGACGCTTGAATTTGCATGGCTGGGTCTATGACATCGAGGCGGGTTGCATCGATGCACTGGATGGCGCGACTCGGAGCTTCGTCAAGCTTTCCGATTCACCGGCGACCGTGGCAGTCGCTGCGCGCAACGTCGATCAGTTGTAGGTCAGGGCGCAGATATCTTCGTTTCGGCCAATTCCAGAGAGAACGTTCCTGGGGAATAACAACGCGGGCGCCCCTGAAGGGGGGCGCTCTGACTTGGCTGGAACGGGCGTGATAACACTGTTATTTCTGGCGGACGCTATTTAACCGCATACACTTTGCGTACATAGCGCGTGCTTTTCCAGGCGCACGGCGCACCGCGCGCAACAAACACGCTGTCGCCGGTATTGACGGTCACGCTCAACCCCTCAGACGTCTGCAACGTTACGGTTCCTTCGATCAGATACATCAGCTCATTGAGCTTGTGCGGGCGACCGTGACGTTCGTAGGGCGTCGAGTCCCACACGCCGACACGCAGATCGGTTGTGGCATCTTCGAAGGCATTACGTGACCGGCATTGCGGGGTTGGACCGATCAGAATCTGTTGTTCCGGCGCGGCGGAGGGAGACAGGTGCGCCAGCGGGTCGAGCAAGGTCAGGCCAGGCGTCGCGCCTTGGGTGGCCATGGCGCAAAACGCCCACCGGGTGCCGGTCTGTGCTTCGATCCGCACGTCCGTGCCCCGGCCGATGACCGCGCTGGCGCCGACGGCCAGTACCAGTGTCCGCTCCCGGGTTTTCAACGTCACGTGCCCCGCATGAACCACGATCACCTCGGTGTGCGGGAAGTCCTTGATATCAAGGCTTTCGCCTGCTTCGACGATGCCGGCAGACGCACCGTCGCTCCCTGACCAGGCGATCTGACGTCCGGTCGAGAAGGGGTCGGCAGCGTTCAAGGATTGCTGTTTGAAAGAGGTGTCGACGCGACTGCCATCGGCGCGAGCCAACAGCATGATGCAAGGTTCGAACATACGGGTGACGCTCCAGTTATTGAGAGATTTTTTGGGCAGGGACGAGTTCAAACCCGATGATCAGCCAATGGCTTGAGTGACCAGGGCAAACTGCCGAACGCCGTTGCTTGCTTGCGGTGCCGGACCGCGGGACATTTGTGCCACGGTGTCGACCTTTTTCAGGCCGGCGCCTTCCAGCCAATCGGCCAGACCACAATCCGCTGGAATATCGATGCGCACAAAGGCGTCCGGTACCTTGGCCAGCAATGTCGTGATCAGGTGTTGGGCCTGCTCAAGGTTTTCGGCGATCAATGGGCCGATGCAACGACCGCGACCGAACGGGCGCAGCAGGGCGAAGGCGCGCAACTGACCGTCGCGCACGATGCCCACCGAATGCTCGACGACAGCGAACAGATCGGTGAGCACCGCTTGCCGATCCAGTCCGCTCCCGGCATTGGCCAGTTCCAGCACCCGCGCATGATCCGCTTCGCGCAGTGGGCGGCATTCTTCACCGTCTGCCAATGGCCCGGGCAGGGCAGCTTGCACCTGGCCCTGATGCTGCTGAATTCGGCCAAACTCGACAAAACCCTGGCTGGCATACAGCGGTGCGCCGGCCACGGTTGCATTCAATATCGCCGTGCTTGACTGGCAAGCCTGCAGCGCGTGTTCCATGAGCTTTCGCCCGATGCCCTGGCCTTGGTAATCGTCACTGACAATGACCAGGCCAATAGTCGTGAAATCACCTTGCGGGCAGGCGAACGCGGTGCCGATCAAACGTTCGCCATCAAGTACGACAAAGCCCTTGCTGACCCTTTGCAGCATGGCCCAGTCGTCGAGTCGATGGGGCCACTTCAATTGCACGGACAGTGCATGGGCCTTGGGCAGGTCGTCGGCAGTCATCGGCCGATAGACGTAGGACGGACGCGGGGTAGACATGGCGATTCTCCGATAAAGAGTGTGCGCTTACGCCGTTTTTTCCGGCGAGATGACGCCTGTATCCCATCTGGATGAAAGCCTGACAAGGGGGGAGGGAATATTCGGCAGATTCCGCGAAGCACAGTCCCGAAGACCACACTTACTACTTAATTGCGGCCTTGTGCCGGCAGCAAATGCTTGGGCTTTTTTACCCTATAAAAGGCTTGTACCGAGCCTTGTCGTTCAAGGCGCAGGATGTGCCTTCAATCACTTCAATTCAGAACCGGACCGACGTGTGCCGCAGCAACCGACACGCTCCTGCGAGGGGGCGCAGTTTCTGCGGGCAAAGTCGATATCCGAAATCCACAGCGGCTGATACAGGTCCATAAGAGCGCATAAACCGGGGCTTTGCCCAAGGCTGGAGCGCACCGCAAAGTCTGCTGAGCAGCGTGAGCAAAACGGTGATTTGTATCGAACGGAGGTCGCTTTTAACGCCATCTGCTGATTTCACGGTGTTGTAATGACGGTGTGCTGCAGCGTTGCATCGCTACTGCGCAATCCAGGCAAATGCTTGTAGCGCCATTGACCTCAACGAACTTCAGGAACGCACTCAATGAGCTTTCTTCGCCCCAAATTCATTACCTTCGACTGCTACGGAACGCTGACCAATTTCCACATGGGCACGATGACCCGCGAACTCTTCGCTGATCGCGTACCCGCCGAGCAGATGGATCAGTTCGTCAAGGATTTCTCGGCCTATCGCCTGGACCAGGTCATGGGCGACTGGATGCCGTATGACGAGATTCTCAAGACCGCTCTGGCGCGTACCTGCAAGCGCTGGGGAATCGAATACCGCGAAGAAGGCCAGCTGTATTACGACGCCGTTCCGACCTGGGGTCCGCACCCGGACGTACCGGCCGGCCTGTCGAAAATCGCCGACAAGATTCCCCTGGTGATTTTCTCCAACGCCAGCAACAGCCAGATCATGTCCAACGTCGAAAAACTCGGCGCACCTTTTCACAAGGTCTTCACGGCCGAACAGGCACAAGCCTACAAACCACGTCTGGCGGCGTTCGAGTACATGCTCGACAACCTCAACTGCGGCCCGGAAGACATCTTGCATGTGTCCTCCAGCTTCCGTTACGACCTGATGCCGGCCCACGACATGAAGATCAAGAACAAGGCCTTCGTCGCCCGCGGCCACGAAGTACCGGGCAATGCCTTCTACAGCTACCACCAGATCCCGGACATCGGCGGTCTGGCCGGGCTGGTCGGCCTGTAACGACATCCTCATTGGCAAAGGCGGGATTGAACATGGGCAGTGAATCCTACTGGCTCGACAGCGCACCGGCCTTCACCGGCGCACAGCTCGGCGGTTTGCCCGGGCAAGTCGATGTAGCCATCGTCGGTGGCGGTTTCACCGGGCTGGCGGCGGCCCGGGCCCTGGCGCTCAAGGGCGCCAGTGTGGTGGTGCTGGAAGCCGGGCGGGTGATCGGCGAGGCTTCGGGACGCAATGGCGGGCAGTGCAACACGGGGATGGCGCAGGATTACGCCAGCCTCAGCGCCAGTCTCGGTGCCGATCGGGCGAGAGCCTATTACAAGGCTTACGAAAGTGCCGTGCAAAGCGTTGTGTCGCTGGTTGAGCAGGAGCAGATCGCCTGTGACCTGTTGCGTAACGGCAAGCTGAAACTGGCGGCAAAACCGCTGCACTACGAAGGGTTGGCCCGCACCTGCGAGCTGATTCGTAACGAAGTCGATGCCGATGTTGAATTGCTGTCTGCCGAACAGACCCGCACCGAAGTCAACTCTGCGCAGTTCCATGGCGGCCTGCTGCAGCGCAATGGCGTGCAGATGCACGTCGGCCGTTTCGGTGTCGGTCTGGCAGAAGCGGCGGTGCGTCACGGCGCACTGATTCATCAGGGCACCTCGGTGCTCGACTGGAAAGCCCGCGCCGGCGGTTATCAGGTCAACACCAGCAAGGGTTCGCTGCACGCCGGGCAGGTTCTGCTGGCGACCGGCGCCTGTCAGCACGGTGGTCTGGGCTGGTATCGGCGGCGGATTGTGCCGGTGGGCAGTTTCGTGATTGCCACCGAGGTTCTGCCTCAGGCGCTGATCGATCAGCTGCTGCCGGGACGCCGCGCTTATGTCACCAGCCGAATGATCGGTAACTACTTCCGCCTGACCCCGGACAACCGCTTGCTGTTTGGCGGGCGTGCGCGGTTTGCCATGTCTGACAGTGTCAACGATGCCAAGAGCGGCAAGGTGCTGCAGGCGGCAATGATCCAGATGTTCCCGCAACTGGCAGGCATCAGGATCGATTACTGCTGGGGCGGCCTGGTAGACATGACCTCCGACCGTTTGCCGCGAGCCGGCCAGCACGGCGGCGTGTTCCACTCGATGGGCTACAGCGGCCACGGCGTGCAGATGTCGGTGCACATGGGGCAGGTCATGGCCGACGTGATGGCCGGCAATGCCGAGGCCAACCCCTGGCGTGAACTCGACTGGCCGGCGATCCCCGGGCATTTCGGCAAGCCGTGGTTCCTGCCTTTGGTGGGCGCCTACTACCGCTTTCAGGACTATTTGCACTGAGTTGATGTTGTGGCTTCACCGTCGTTTGCGTTTCCAGGACGTTCCGGTCAACCGGAACACTTGAGCCTTCTTGATTTCGACAGGTAGCACTGAAATGACTGATCACAAGAACGATTCACCGTTGATCTCAGGCGAAGAAAGCCTGCGGGTGTTCGAAGGCCTAAATCGCGGCATGTCACGCCGTCACGCGTTACAAATGCTCGGCGTGGCCGGCGTAGCGGCTGCCGGCGCCGGCAGCCTGTTCGGTGCCGCCGGCAAGCTGTTGGCTGACGATACGGCGACGCCGGGCAAAGGCAAGCAGGGTGGGCGGATACGCGTCGCCGGCATGTCCAGCTCCACCGCCGACACCCTCGATCCGGCCAAAGGCGCGCTGTCCACCGACTATGTGCGGCACTACATGTTCTACAACGGCCTGACTCGTTTCGACGCGCACCTGGTACCGCAACTGGAACTGGCCGAGCGCATCGACAACACCGACGCGACGTTGTGGACGATCACCCTGCGCAAAGACGTGACTTTTCACAACGGCAAAACCCTCAGCGCGGCCGACGTGGTGTTCTCGCTGTCACGACACAAGGATCCGCTGACCGGCTCCAAAGTCATGCCGCTGATGGAGCAGTTCGCCGAAATCAAGGCCACCGGCACCAACGAAGTACAGATTCGCCTGACTGCGCCAAACGCCGAATTGCCGTCGATTCTGGCCGTCTCGCATCTGCTGATCGTTCCCGAAGGCACCACCGACTTCAACCAGGGCATTGGCACCGGACCGTTCAAGGTCAAGGAGTTCAAACCGGGTGTACGTTCGGTTGCCGCACGCAACACCGGTTACTGGAAGCCAGGCCTGCCGTACCTCGACGAAATCGAATTCATCGCCATTGGCGACGAGCCGTCGCGGGTCAACGCGCTGCTGTCCGGCGACGTGCACATGATCAACGAGGTCAACCCGCGCTCCACCGACCGGATCAAGGCCAGCGCCAGGCACCGGGTCGTTGATGCGCCGTCGGGCAACTACACTGATTTGATCATCCGTCAGGATCAGATGCCCGGCCAGAACGCCGATTTCACCCAGGCGATGAAGTACCTGCTCGATCGCGAACAGATCAAGTCGGCGGTATTCCGCGGCTTTGCCGTGGTCGGCAACGACCATCCGATCGCGCCCGGCTCGCGCTACTACAACAGCGACCTGCCACAAACGGTCTACGACCCGGAAAAAGCCAAGTTCCTGCTGAAAAAAGCGGGCATGGAAAACATCAGCATGGAGCTGTTTGCGTCGCCTGCCGCAACGGGTTCCGTGGATATCGCAGTGCTGTTGCAGCAGTCGGCCAAACAGGCCGGGCTCAAGCTCGACGTCAAGCGCCTGCCGAGTGACGGCTACTGGTCCAACCACTGGATGAAGCACCCGATCAGCTTCGGCAACATCAACCCACGGCCGAACGCCGACGTGATGTTCTCGCAGTTCTTCCAGTCGAAGGCGCCGTGGAACGAGTCCGGCTGGAAGAACGAGCAGTTCGATCAGTTGCTGATGCTCGCCCGCGGCGAAACCGACGATGCCAAGCGCGGCAAGATGTACGCGGACATGCAGACCCTGGTGCACGACCACTGTGGCATCGGCATACCGGTGTTCATCAGCAACATCGACGGCGTCGATCAACGGATCAAGGGCTACGGCAGCAACCCGCTCGGCGGTTTCATGGGTTACATGTTCGCCGAGCAGGTCTGGCTGGACGCTTGAACAGAGCCGTCGAAATGAACGGCAAGCCAGGTGCAGGAGGGTAGGCGATGAATAGCAACACACTGTGGTTGATCGGACGGCGGCTGGGCGCCGCGATCGTGACTTTGTTGATCGTATCGATGGTCGTGTTCGCGATCACGGCGGTACTGCCGGGAGACGCGGCGCAACAATCCCTTGGCCAGTTCGCCACCCCGGAACAGGTGGCGGCACTGCGCCTGAAACTGGGGCTCGATCAACCTGGTGTGGTGCGTTACCTGCACTGGTTGATGAGCCTGCTCGGTGGCGATATGGGCGTGTCGGTATCCAACGCAATGCCGGTCGGTGAGCTGATGGCCGGGCGCGTGCCCAACACCCTGATGCTGGCGGCCGCCACGGCGCTGGTGTCGGTGCCGGTGGCGCTGGTTCTCGGCATCGGCTCGGCGATGGGGCGGGGCGGACGGATCGACAGTGTCCTGAGTTTCACCACCCTGGCCATGGTCGCGGTGCCGGAGTTTCTGGTGGCGACCCTCGCGGTGTTGATCTTTGCGGTAAACCTGGGCTGGCTGTCGGCGCTGTCCTATGCCAGCGACATCACTTCACCGTGGCAATTCATGCGCACCTACGCCTTGCCGGTGATGACGCTGTGCTGCGTGATCGTTGCGCAAATGGCACGGATGACGCGCGCCGCAGT
Source organism: Pseudomonas fluorescens (assembly GCF_012974785.1). Lineage (GTDB taxonomy): Bacteria > Pseudomonadota > Gammaproteobacteria > Pseudomonadales > Pseudomonadaceae > Aquipseudomonas > Aquipseudomonas fluorescens_BT. The sequence continues at coordinate 3,168,803 of NZ_CP027561.1, forward strand.
GATCGACCAGCTCGACAGCCCCTACGTGGAGATGGCCCGGCTCAAGGGCGTCAGTCCGATCCGCATCGTACTGCGTCACGCGTTGCCCAATGCCATCGGGCCGATTGCCAACGCGATTGCGCTGAGCCTGTCGTATCTGCTCGGCGGGGTGGTGATTGTCGAAACCATCTTCAACTATCCCGGCATCGCCAGCCTGATGGTCGATGCCGTGACCAACCGTGACATGGCACTGGTGCAGGCCTGCACCATGTTGTTCTGTACGGCTTATCTGGGTCTGGTGCTGATTGCCGACCTGTGCGCGATTCTGTCCAATCCGAGGCTGAGAAACCAATGAACAATCTCATTGTGAAATCGACGCCCGCAGCCCCCGATCTGTCAGCCGGCAAGGTGTCTCACGGGCCCGCGTGGCTGGGACTCATCGGCGCCGCCATCTGCGTTATCTGGCTGCTGGTTGCGTTGTTCGGCCCGTGGCTGGCGCCGCACCCGGTCGGCGAGGTGGTCTCGGGCAACGTGTTCGACAACATCAGCGCGTTGTACCCGTTCGGCACTGATTATCTGGGCCGCGACATGCTCAGCCGGGTGCTCGTCGGCGCACGCTTCACCGTGGGCCTGGCATTGATTGCGGCGGTGCTGGCCAGTGCGCTGGGCACCGGTTGCGCGCTGCTGTCGGTGGTGTCGCCAAAGTGGCTGGACGAAGTGATCAGCCGCTTGATGGACGCCTTTATCTCGATCCCGAGCAAGATGCTCGCGTTGATCATGGTCTCGGCGTTCGGCTCTTCAGTGACCCTGCTGATCAGCACGGCGGTGTTGAGCTTTGCTCCGGGCGCGTTCCGTATCGCCCGCAGCATGGCAGTGAACATCGAAGCGCTGGAGTATGTGCAGGTCGCCCGGACCCGTGGCGAGCGCCGCTTGTATATCGCTTGCGTGGAGATCCTGCCGAACATGCTCAACCCGGTGCTCACTGACCTGGGCCTGCGGTTCGGTTTCATCGTGCTGCTGCTCAGCGGCATGAGTTTTCTAGGGCTGGGCGTGCAACCGCCGGATGCCGACCTCGGTTCGCTGGTGCGGGAAAACATCGGCGGCCTCAATCAGGGCGCCCCGGCCATCGTCATCCCGGCGTTGGCCATCGGCACCCTGACCATCGGCGTGAATCTGTTTATCGACAGATTGTCGTCGCGACGCAGTCGCCGCACGGGAGGCCATTGAAATGACCCAATTGATTCGAGTTGAAGACCTGCGCGTGGTCGCTTGCGGCGAGCACGGTGAAACCGAAATCGTCAAAGGCGTGAGCTTTGCCCTGGAACAAGGTGAAGTGCTGGCGTTGATCGGCGAATCGGGCTCGGGCAAGACCACCATTGCCCTCGCGCTGTTGGGTTATGCCCGACGGGGCTGTCGGTTGTCCGGCGGCGTGGTACAGGTCGGCGAGCACAACATGCTTGCGCTGAGCGAGCAGCAATTGCAGGGCCTGCGCGGCAATCGGGTGTCGTATATCGCGCAGAGCGCTGCGGCGGCGTTCAACCCGGCGAAGAAACTGATCGACCAAGTGGTGGAGGGCGCCTTGATTCACGGCCTCGGCACCCGCGCCGCCCTTGAGGCCAAGGCCATTGAACTGTTTCGCGATCTGGCCCTGCCGGACCCGGATCATATCGGCCAGCGTTACCCGCACCAGGTGTCCGGCGGGCAACTGCAGCGAGTGATGGCGGCAATGGCGCTGATCAGTGATCCGTTGCTGGTCATCCTCGACGAACCGACCACGGCGCTCGATGTGACGACCCAGATCGATGTGTTGCGGGCGTTCAAACGCGTGGTGCGTGACCGTGGCGCAACAGCGGTGTATGTGTCCCATGACTTGGCTGTAGTGGCGCAAATGGCCGATCAGATCGTCGTGCTCAATGGCGGTCAGATATTCGAACAAAGCGCCACGGCGGCGCTGCTCAAAGGCCCGAGCCATGAATACACCCGCAGTTTGCTGGCGGCCGCGCGGCCCGACACGACGATCCGCCCACCGGGTGGTATTGCAGAAGAAACCCCGCTGCTGACCATTCGCGGCCTGACCGCCGGTTACGGCAACAAGAACACCCAGGGCATGCCGGCTATTCGTGTCCTGGAAGACATTGATCTGACCGTGCGCCGGGGCCAGGCGATTGGCGTGATCGGCGAGTCAGGTTCGGGCAAGTCAACGCTGGCCCGCGTGGTGGCCGGCTTGCTCACGCCGGCATTGGGCGAGCTGACCTTTGACGGGCAACCGCTGGGCGGTTGTCTGTCCGAACGCAGTGACGAGCAATTCCGGCGGATCCAGATGGTGTTCCAGAACGCCGACACGGCGCTCAATCCGATGCACAGCATCAGCACGATTCTGAGTCGGCCGCTGAAGATGTATTTCAACCTCAAAGGCGCGGCGTTGCGCGAACGTATCGACGAGTTGCTGGACCTGGTGCGCCTGCCGCGAGCCCTGGCCGAGCGTCGTCCAAGCGAGTTGTCCGGCGGGCAGAAGCAGCGGGTGAACCTGGCGCGGGCATTGGCGGCCAAACCCGATCTGATCCTCTGCGATGAAGTCACCTCGGCGCTGGACACCGTGGTCGGTGCAGCGATTCTTGAATTGCTCCGCGATTTGCGTGAGCAACTCGGCGTGTCCTACCTGTTCATCAGTCATGACATCTCCACCGTACGCGCCCTGTGCGATGACGTGGTGGTGATGTACAGCGGCCACAAGGTTCAGGCCGGCAGCCGCCAGTCGTTTGCGCAGGCACCGTTCCATCCCTACACCGATCTGTTGATTCACTCGGTGCCGGAGCTGCGCCAGGGCTGGCTGGAAACCTGCGGGACCACCTGCGGCGAACTGCCGCCCATCGGGCCAAAAGCCAACGTCGCCGAGCTGTGCACCTTCCTCAATCGCTGCCCGGTGCGCGTCGATGGCCTGTGTAACCGTACGGCACCCAACCGCCGAATCATCGACGGTGGCAGTGAAATTCTCTGCCACCACGACAGCGTCGAACTGCTGAAAACCCAGCGGGACGTGACCACCTTCAATCAGGGAGCCTATGCATGAGCGCTCGTTTTGTGAGACTGGCCGAGCAGGGTCGGGCGACCGTCAGCTTGACCGTGGATGGCGTGCCCATCAGGGCGTTGCAGGGCGACACATTGATGGTCGCATTGCTCACTCAGGGCAATGCGTTGCGCCAGTCGGAATTCGATTCCGGTCGACGTGCCGGGTTCTGCCTGATGGGCGCCTGCCAGGATTGCTGGGTGTGGACGCGCAGCGGCGAGCGTCTGCGTGCGTGCTCCAGTGAAGTCCGTGAAGGACTGGATCTCGTCACCACACAACCGGAGGCGACATGGCCACTGCACGGGTAGTTATCGTCGGCGCCGGCCCTGCGGGGATTCGCTGCGCCGAGACGCTGGTGAAGGCCGGCTTCAAACCGGTCCTGATCGATGAAAATCGCCGCGACGGCGGCCAGATCTATCGACGCCAACCCGAAGGTTTCACCCGCGACTACTGCGCGCTGTACGGCACTGAAGCGGCCAAGGCGCGTGACCTGCACGAGAGTTTCGAGCGCTTGCGCCCACACATCGATTACCGCCCCGACACGTTGGTGTGGAATCTGGTGCCCAGGCAATTGTGCTGCGTCAGTCAGGGGCACCATACGACGGTGGACTACGACGCGCTGATCCTCTGCACCGGCGCCACGGACCGTTTGATGCCCATTGAGGGCTGGCAGCTGGCGGGCACCTACAGCCTCGGCGGGGCGCAGATCGCGCTCAAGTCGCAGGCGGTTTCCATCGGCCATCGCGTGGTGTTCATGGGCAGCGGTCCGCTGCTGTATCTGGTGGCCAGCCAGTATGTGAAGGCCGGCGCCAACGTCGCTGCGGTGCTTGATACATCGCCACTGAGCAAACGCATCGTCGCGCTGCCGAAGATGCTCGCGCGGCCCGGCGTGTTGCTCACCGGGATGAAACTGTTGGCGCAGTTGTATCAGGCGAAGATACCAGTGCATCTGGGGATCAAGCCGGAGCTGATATCGGGAGATGCCACCGGCGGCGTCAGTGGTGTGCGCGTGCGCTCAGCCAAAGGCGAAACCCTGGACATCGACTGCGATGCCGTGGCCCTGGGGTATCACTTGCGTCCGGAAACCCAGCTGGCCGATCTGGCCGGATGTCGCATGCGTTTTGATGAAGCGTCCGGCCAATGGTGGCTGGCGCTTGATGAAGAAGGCCGCACTTCGGTCAGCGGTGTGTATGCCGCCGGCGACGGCGCCAGGATTCGCGGTGCCGATGCGGCTGAACATGCCGGGCGTCTGGTGGCGATGGCGCTGCTCGAGGATCAGCAAAAACCGGTGGATACCGTATTACGCGCAGAGCAACGGCGCGCATTGGCGGTGATGGATCAGTTCCGCCTCGGTCTGGCGCAGGCATTTCCCTGGCCCGCCGAACAGGCCGGGGCCTTGCCGGATTCGGCGATTGTCTGTCGCTGCGAGATGATCAGCGCGGGCGAACTGCGCCGTACGGTCAGTGAAAAGGGCGCGTGCGAAGTCAATCGGGCCAAGGCCTTCAGCCGGGTCGGCATGGGCCGTTGCCAGGGCCGCTACTGCTCGCAGGCCGGCGCCGAAGTGATCGCCGCCGCAGCCGGCGTCAGTGTGCAACAGGTCGGCCGCCAGCGCGGTCAGGCCCCCGTCAAACCGCTGCCGATGGTGATCATCGAGGAACCGTCATGAACCCGCACAAAAGTGATGTATTGATTATCGGCGGCGGCATCATGGGCGCGGCGTCAGCGTTTTTTCTGCGCCAGCGCGGGCACTCCGTGACCCTGCTCGAGCGCGACCAGATTGGCCAATACGCCAGCGGCGTCAACTTCGGCAACGTGCGGCGTCAGGGCCGTTATCTGGGGCAACTGGAATTGGCCAACCGTTCGTTTGCGCTATGGAAGCGCTTGCCGGAGCTGATTGACGACGATCTGGAGTTCATCGCCAGCGGCCACATGCGCGTGTGTTACCGCGAAGACGAAATTGCCGAGCTCGAAGCGTATGCCGCGGCGCCGGAAGCGGCGCAACTGGATCTGCAGATCTATCGCGGCGCTGAACTGCATCGGCGCTTTCCGTTTCTGGGGCCGGACGTGAAGGGGGGCTCCTACGCACCGCACGACGGTCACGCCAACCCGCGTCTGGCAGCACCGGCATTCGCCCGGGCGGCGCGGCGGATCGGTGCGCGTATCGAAGAACAGACCGAAGTGGCCGAAGTGCAGAAAACCGCAGGCGAGTTCTGCGTTACCACCACCGATGGCCGGCAATATCGCGCCGCACAACTGCTGATCACCGCCGGCGCCTGGGGAGAGAAACTGTCCGCGCAGTTCGGCGAACCGGTACCGCTGGACACCCACGGCCCGCAGATGGCGGTGACGGAACCGGTGCCGTACGCCTTGCCGACGGTGATTGGCGTGTTCACCAAAATCCCTGAGGAAGTCATTTATTTCCGGCAGATTCCACGCGGCAACATCATCATTGGCGGCGGCTATCGCAGCAAACCGGACATGGTCAATCGCCGTGCCTATGTCGAGCCACGCAGCATCCTCAACCAGATCCGGCAAATGCGCCGACTGCTGCCGGGTGTCGGCAATCTGAACATCATTCGGGTCTGGAGCGGCATCGAAAGCTATCTGCCGGACTCGCTGCCGATCATGGGGCCAAGCGGCACGGTCGAGGGTCTGTATTACGCATTCGGCTTCTGTGGCCATGGCTTCCAGTTGGGGCCGGGCGTCGGAGATGTCATGGCTGAATTGATCAGCACCGGCAGCACCTCCACGCTGATCGAACCCTTTTCCATACGCCGGTTCGCCCCCTTGGCCGAACAACGGAGCAAAGCCTCATGAAACCCCGTGTACTGGAGATTCTCAAACGATTGATTGCGTTCGATACCGTGTCCTCGGAATCGAACATGGCGTTGATCGAGTACGTTCGCGAGCTGCTGCTGAGCAAGGGCATCGAGTCGCTGATCGTCAAGGACGAAAGCGGCAAGAAGGCCAATCTGTTTGCCAGCACCGGCCCGAAAGACCAACCGGGCATTCTGCTGTCCGGCCACACAGACGTGGTGCCAGCTGCGGGGCAGGCGTGGACTGTTCCACCGTTTCAGGTGACGGAGCAGAACGGGCGGGTTTACGGGCGCGGCAGTTGCGACATGAAAGGCTTTATCGCGCTGGCCATCGACGCGATGCTGGATGCTGCTGACCATTCCCTCAGCCGTCCGCTGCAACTGGCGCTGTCACACGACGAGGAAATCGGCTGCGTCGGCGTGCGACGTTTGCTCGATGTGCTGCATCTGGCGCCGGTGCGGCCGTTCCTGTGCCTGATCGGCGAACCGACCAACATGCAGTTTGTGCTGGGGCACAAGGGCAAGGGCTCGTACCGCACCTATTGTCGGGGGCTGGAGGCGCATTCTTCGCTGGCGCCGCGCTCGGTCAACGCGATCCACGTGGCCTGCGATTTCATTGCAGCGTTGCGTGAATCACAGCGTCAACTGCAGGAGCAGGGCGCCCGGGATGCCGATTACGACGTGCCTTACACCACCGTGCACGTTGGCCAGATCGGCGGTGGCCGGGCGCTGAATATCGTGCCGAATCTGTGCACGGTGGATTTTGAAGTGCGCAATTTGCCGGCGGATGATCTGGAACAGATTCTCGCCCAGATGCAGGAGCGTGCCGAGTTGATCGTGCGCGAGGCGAAGAAGCTTTCGAGCGTGGCGGCCATCGAGATTGAAACGGTCAACGTCTATCCTGGCCTGGACACCCACCCGAGCGTCGAAGCGGTACGGTTCCTGAAAAATTTCGCGGCGCCGGATACCACGACGTCCAAGGTTTCGTTCGGCACGGAAGGCGGATTGTTCAAGCAGCGTCTGGATGTGCCGGTGGTTGTCTGCGGGCCAGGTTCGATCGAGCAGGCGCACAAGCCCGACGAGTTTATCGAGAACAGCCAGATGGAGGCGGGGGAGCGCTTTCTGGAGGGCTTGCTCGGTTCGCTGAAACGATAGAAAACAGCAGTTCTGCTGTTCCACCGCCAATTTCAGCAGCCGACACTGTCCGTCAAGCGCTTTCAGCATCCTCATCCGCCGAGTCTCCCTAGACTGGAATCTGTCTCGGATCAGGACTCGACCATGCTCAAGAATCGTTTGAAAGACCCCGGTCTTCTCGCAGAACTCGCTTATGTGAACGGCCAGTGGATCGGCGCCGATGACGGCGCGACCCTAGATGTCATCGACCCGGCCAGCGGCGAATTGATCGGCCGCGTGCCCGCCATGCAAGGCGTGGAAACCCGTCGCGCCATCGACGCCGCCGAACGGGCCTGGCCCGCCTGGCGGGCACGGCCGGCCGCCGAACGTGCGGCGCTGTTGGAGCGTTGGTATCAGGCGATGATCGACAACCTCGACGATCTGGCGCTGATCATGACTTGCGAACAAGGCAAGCCGCTGAATGAAGCCAAAGGTGAAATCCGCTACGGCGCGGGTTTCGTCAAATGGTTTGCCGAAGAGGCGCGGCGGATTTACGGCGAAACCATGCCGGCGCCCAGCGGTGACCGCCGACTGTTGACCCTCAAGCAACCGGTGGGTGTCTGCGCGGCGATCACGCCGTGGAATTTCCCCAACGCAATGATTACCCGCAAGTGTGCTCCGGCCCTGGCGGCGGGGTGCCCGATCATCGTCAAACCGTCGGATCTGACGCCGCTGTCGGCGCTCGCATTGGCGGTGTTGGCTGAGCGCGTCGGCATTCCGGCCGGGGTGTTCAATGTGCTGACCGGCATGCCCGCCGGGATTGGCGAGGAGCTGACCGGCAACCCGACGGTGCGCAAGATTTCCTTCACCGGTTCCACTGCGGTGGGCCGTTTGCTGATGCGCCAGAGTGCCGAACACATCAAGCGATTGAGCCTGGAGCTCGGCGGCAACGCACCGTTCATTGTGTTTGACGACGCTGATCTTGAGCAGGCGATTACCGGGATCATGCTGAGCAAGTTTCGCAACGCCGGGCAGACCTGCGTCTGTGCCAACCGGATTCTGGTGCAGGACGGCATTTACCAGCGTTTTGCCCAGCGTCTGGTCGAGGAGGTCGGCAAACTCAAGGTCGGCAATGGCCTGCAGGACAACGTGACCATCGGCCCGCTGATCAACAAGGCGGCCGTGAGCAAGGTGGCCCGCCACATCGATGATGCCTTGAGTCAGGGCGCGCAGTTGCTCTGCGGCGGCGTTCCCGAGGGTGACAGTCAATTTGTGCAACCGACGGTGCTTGGCGATGCCCACGCCGGCATGCTCCTGGCCAACGAAGAAACCTTCGGCCCGGTCGCGCCGCTGATGCGGTTCACCGACGAAGCCGAAGCCTTGGCGCTGGCCAACGCCACGCCGTTTGGCCTCGGCGCCTATTACTTCACTCAAGATTTGCGTCGCTCATGGCGTTTCGGCGAAGCGCTGGAATTCGGCATGGTCGGCCTCAACACCGGAATCATCTCCATGGAAGTCGCGCCGTTCGGCGGCATCAAACAATCGGGCCTGGGCCGTGAAGGCAGCAAATACGGTCTCGACGAATACCTTGAAGTCAAAGCCTTCCACATCGGCGGCTTGTAACTTCACAACAACGGGGAGCCACAACTGATGAGCAAGGTCTTCAAGATCGCCGCGATTGCCGGCGACGGGATTGGCAAGGAAGTGCTGCCCGAGGGGCTGCGGGTTCTGGAGCAGGCCGCGAAGAAATGGCAACTGGACTTGAGCATTGAAGTGCTCGACTGGGCGCATTGCGATTATTACCTGGAACACGGGCAGATGATGCCCGAGGACTGGTTCGAACAGCTCAAGGGTTTCGACGCGATTTACTTCGGCGCCGTGGGCTGGCCGGAGAAAGTGCCGGACCATATTTCCCTGTGGGGGTCGCTGCTGAAGTTCCGCCGCGACTTCGACCAGTACGTGAATATCCGCCCGGTGCGCTTGTTCCCCGGGGTGCCATGCCCGTTGGCCGGACGCGAACCGGGGGACATCGATTTCGTGGTGATTCGCGAGAACACCGAAGGCGAGTATTCATCGGTCGGCGGCAAGATGTTCGAAGGCACCGAGCATGAGTTCGTGCTGCAGGAATCGGTCTTCACCCGCCGGGGTGTCGACCGGATTCTCAAGTTTGCCTTCGACCTGGCCCAGACCCGGCCACGCAAGCGCCTGACCGCAGCGACCAAGTCCAACGGCATTTCGATCAGCATGCCGTACTGGGACGAGCGCACCGCGCTGATGGCCGCGCAGTACCCGCAGGTGACGTGGGACAAGCAGCACATCGATATCTTGTGCGCGCGCTTCGTTCTGCAACCGGATCGATTCGATGTGGTGGTGGCGTCGAACCTGTTCGGCGACATCCTCTCCGACCTGGGGCCCGCGTGTGCCGGAACCATCGGCATTGCGCCGTCGGCCAACCTGGATCCGCAGCGACGTTTTCCGTCACTGTTCGAGCCAGTGCATGGCTCGGCGCCGGACATCTATGGGCAGAACATCGCCAACCCGATTGCGATGATCTGGTCAGGGGCGCTGATGCTCGATTTCCTGGGCAACGGTGACGAGCGTTATCGCGCAGCACACGACGGGATCTTGCAGGCGATCGAGCGGGTGATCGCCGAGGGACCGATCACCCCGGATCTGGGCGGGAAGGGCTCGACCCAGGATGTCGGCAAAGCCATCGCCGAGTTCCTCTGAAGCTTCGTCATCCTCTGCATGAGTGAGCCTGCTCGCTCGTGCAGAGGGTGTGAATCAGTACCCTTTGTTGCGGTCGATCTGACCGCTCATGGGCTGGCCGCGTTCGAAGCTGCGGATGTTCTCCAGCAGGACAGCAAATGCGCTTTCCGGCTGGGTCATCGCCGCGATATGCGGCGTCAGCAGAATCTGCGGATGGCCCCAGAAGGGATGATCCGCCGGTGCCGGTTCGTTCTGCACCACATCCAGCACCGCGCCGCTGAGTTGCCCGCTGTCCAGCGCTTCGAGCAAGTCCTCTTCCACCAGATGCCCACCGCGCCCCATGTTGATCAGTGCCGCGCCATGCGGCAATTGGCGAAACAACTCGCGGTCGAGAATGCCACGGGTCTGCTCGGTCAGCGGCAATACGCACATCACAATGTCGCACTGGCTCAGAAACGCCGGCAACTGCTCGCGACCGGCAAAGCACTCGACGCCGGCAATCCGATGCGCACTGCGCGCCCACCCCTTGAGGGCAAAGCCCAGGGGCTGCAAGGTGGCGAGAATCTGCTGCGCCTGAGTTCCGAGGCCCATCACCCCCACCCGACGCTGATGCGCCGGCTGCAGCAGGTGCGCCTGCCAACAGCGCGCCATCTGCTGCTGGCGATAGCGCAACATATCCCGGTGCAAGCTGAGCACGGCAAAACTGGCGTACTCGCACATGCCTTGGGTGATCCCGGGATCGAGCAGGCGCACCACCGGAAGACTCGCCGGGATACGGCTCAGGTCCAACTGATCGACTCCGGCCGACAACGCAAACAACACCTGCAGATTCGGCAACACCGTCTGCAGATCCTCCGGCGCCTGCCACGCCGCCAGGTACTTGATGTCTGCGGGATCACCGATGTCCGGCCAGGCGCGCCATTCGATGTCCGGGGCATGTTCGGCGAACAGTGCTTTCCACTGTTCGCCGCGCACGGGGTCAGCTTTGTAGAGCAGGGCCATGGTCAATTCCTGAGAGGGTTGAAAGTGCTCCCATCATCGCCCAACGCCAGAGCAGGATCTGTCGAAAGCAGCGCTGCGAACACTGTGCGTCATGTCATATATGCACGCGGCCGGCAGATTCGGCGGCCTGAAGGAATCTGCCGTTTGGCAGGGTGAAAACAGTCGATCCGGATTTCTCAGGGGCCAAGTTCGGCGTAGTTCGTTCCGCACAAGTCTTAATCTTAAGACCCTGTGTAACCACCTCCTGCATTCACTCCGGGCTGCCGGACTCACGAAGGGAAATGCCATGAACAGCCAAGTCGACCAAACACCTCATTTACTCCGTCAGCGTGATCAGTTCGTGCCACGCGGACTGGTCACCGCTCATCCGCTGGTGATTGATCGCGCCCAAGGGGCTGAATTGTGGGACGTAGACGGCCAGCGTTATCTGGACTTCGTCGGCGGCATCGGCGTGCTGAACATCGGCCATAACCATCCCAAAGTGGTTGCAGCGGTGCAGGCCCAATTGCAAAAAGTCTCGCACGCCTGCTTTCAGGTGGTGGCCTACAAGCCGTATCTGGATCTCGCCCAGCGCTTGTGCGAAATGATAGGCGGCGAGGAGCACTACAAAGCGGCGTTCTTCACCTCCGGCGCCGAAGCCGTGGAGAACGCGGTGAAAATCGCCCGTGCTCACACCAACCGCTCTGCTGTGATCTCCTTCCGCGGCGGTTTCCATGGACGCACCTTGCTCGGCACCACGCTGACCGGCATGAGCCAGCCCTACAAACAGAACTTCGGGCCCTTCGCGCCGGAGGTGTTTCACACCCCATATCCAAATGCCTATCGCGGCGTCACCAGTGAGATGGCGCTCAAGGCGCTGGACGAGTTGCTTGCCACTCAGGTTGCGCCGGAGCGGGTTGCGGCGATCATCATTGAACCCGTGCAGGGCGACGGTGGCTTCCTTGCCGCGCCGGCACAATTCCTCCAGGCATTGCGCGAGTTGACCCACAAGCACGGCATCGTGCTGATCCTCGATGAAATCCAGACCGGATTCGGCCGCACCGGCAAGTGGTTCGGTTTCCAGCACGCCGGCATCCAGCCTGACCTGGTCACCGTCGCCAAGAGTCTGGCCGGGGGGCTGCCGTTATCGGGCGTGGTCGGCAAAGCCGACATCATGGATTCGCCACTGCCCGGGGGCCTCGGCGGCACCTACGGCGGCAATGCACTGTCCTGCGCAGCGGCCCTGGCGGTGATCGACGCTTATGAAGAAGAAAAACTGCTCGAACGCGGCGATGCATTGGGCAAGCGTCTGCGTGAAGGTTTGCTGCAGTTGCAGCGCCGTCACCCGCAGATCGGTGACGTACGCGGCACCGGGTTCATGTTGGCCATCGAGCTGATCAAGAACGATGAAGCGCGCTCACCGGACGCGGATCTGAACCAGCGTGTGATCGATGAAGCGCGCAAAGGTGGCTTGCTGGTGATCAAGTGCGGCGTCTATCGCAACGTCCTGCGCTTCCTCGCGCCACTGGTGACGACCGAAGCGCAGATCGATGAAGCCTTGCAGATTCTGCAGGCTGCGTTGGCACGGGTATTGAACTGATGTCCGCCGGGTTCAGCGGCGCGGTCGCTGGCCAGCGTCGCTGAACCTTTTTGGCGCATGGATTGATGAAACGCATCATCGGAGGCTGTGTACACCATGGGGCTGACTGATTATCGAGCACTGCTCATCGATTGCGACGAAGTCCTGGTTGACCGTGATTCGGGGGTCTGGGCAGCGCTGCAGCCGTTGCTCGACAGCCGGGGCGGGCGCCCGGACAAGGAACAGGTGCTGGGCGAATTTCGCGAGGTGGTGCAGGCGCTCTATCCCCGCTTTGCCGAACTGGGCTTCAGCGGATTGCTGTGTTTTGCCCATCGCCAACTGGCCGAGCGCTGGAGCTTGAAAGCCAGTTGGGAGGAGGGCATGAGTTTCGCGCGTTCTGCTGCCAACTGGTCATTGTTCGAAGACGCGCCCGGAGCGATGCTGTACCTACGCAAGTTTTATCGCCTGTTGGTCGTGGGCGACCGGGATGCCGAGGATCGCGCCGTGTTGTGCGAGCACCTGGGGATTGTGGCTGATGACTTTATTTCGCTGGCCAGCGATCCGCTGCGGGACGAGGACTGGTTGAATGCCAACGAGCTGAAGCCAGTACACATTCTGCGGGTCACCCGACCCGCCGCCCGCGGTCAGGCGCTGACCGATGTGTGTCTGATCGGTCGCGAACGGGTGAAACAACCGACCCCATGCGCTGCGGATTATTGCATCAACAGCATGGCTGACCTGGTCGCACAGCATCAGATGTGTTTACGGCGCTGATTTTGCTAGTAGATTGTCCTACAAATGGCAGTCAAGAGGTTCGCAATGGAAGGTTTAGTCAAACTGGACCGCATCGACATCAGTATCCTGGTTGAGTTGCAGAAGGACGGGCGCATGACCAATGTGAGTCTGGCCGATGCCGTGGGATTGTCGGCCAGCCCCTGCCTGCAACGGGTCAAACGGCTGGAATCGGCCGGTTACATTTCCAGCTACAAGGCACACTTGAACCTGGCGAAGATCACCGAATCGGTAACGGTCTTCACCGAAATCACCCTGAGTGACCACAAGCGCGAAGACTTCGCCAAATTCGAGTCGAATATCCGGCTGGTGGATGAAGTGCTCGAATGCCATTTGATCAGTGGCGGCTACGATTATCTGGTGCGCTTCATGACGCGCAGTATTCAGCACTACCAAGAAGTGATTGAAAGCCTGCTGGATAAAAACATCGGCATTTCCAAGTACTTCAGCTACATCGTCATCAAATCCCCGGTACTCAAGGACGGCGTGCCGTTGCGCAAGTTGTTGCGGCACTGAAGTTCCATACATCCATCAGGCGCAAACAGGGGGACAGCTGACTGTCCCCCATTATTTGCTAGCCACCAAAGCCAACGATGGCTTTGGTTTCCAGATACTCCTCAAAGCCGTAGACACCAAATTCACGACCATTGCCGGATCGTTTGTAGCCACCGAACGGTGCCATGGGATTCCAGGCAGGGTGGTTGAGCAGCACTTGTCCAGCGCGGATGCGTGAGGCAACGGCACGTGCATGATCAAGGTTGCGGGATTGAACGTGGGCGCTCAGTCCGTACACCGTATCGTTGGCGATCGCGACAGCCTCATCGAGCGTTTCATAGGCGATGATGCACAGCACTGGCCCGAAGATTTCCTCCTGGGCAATGCGCATGCTCGAGTCGACCTCGGAAAATACGGTCGGTCGGGCGTAGAAGCCGGTTTCATGACCAGGCACGCGTCCTGGACCGCCGCACACGAGTTTGGCCCCTTCACTCAGGCCCGATTCGATCATGGCCTGCACACGCTTGAACTGGGCCTCATTGGCTATCGGACCGAGTACCGTTTCTTCCGATTGTGGATCCCCCACGATGATCGCGTTGGCGGTTGCGGCGGCCAGTGCCTCGACTTCCGCCAGCCGTTCCCTTGGTACGATCATTCTGGTCGGGGCGCTGCAGGATTGCCCGACGTTGCGAAACGCCGTCATCACGCCCAATGGCACGACGCTGGCGAAGTCGGCATCGGGCAGCAGCACGTTGGGTGATTTGCCGCCCAGTTCCTGGGTGACGCGTTTCACCGTAGGGGCGGCCGCCTGTGCGACCAAGGCACCTGCACGGTTTGAACCGGTGATCGAAATCATATCGATATCCGGGTGCGCAGCCATGGCGCCGCCGACCTCGGCGCCCGTGCCATTTACCAGATTGAAGACACCCGGAGGCAGGCCGGCGTCATGCACCAATTGGGCGAAAAGAAGGGCGCTCAGCGGTGACAGTTCACTGGGTTTGAGCACCACTGTGCAACCGGCTGCAATCGCCGGGGCCACTTTGGCGGTGATTTGATAAAGCGGCCAATTCCAGGGGGTGATGAGACCGCAGACGCCGATGGGTTCGCGCTCGATCGCGGTGCCGCCTTCAACCGTCTGGAAGCGATAGGTGGACAACAGGTCACGGGCAATCCGAACGTGTTCGGCCGCCAAGGGCACTTGCATCGCTCGGGCGAAACCGATGGCAGCGCCCATTTCCAGAGAAAGGGTCTGCGCAAGCGACTCTTTTCGCTCAAGGATCAGGTCGTAAATTTTGCCAAGAAAATCCGCGCGTACTTCGGCGGAGGTCGCAGACCAGCGAGGAAACGCTGCACGCGCCGCAGCGACGGCCCGATCAACGTCTTCGGCCGATCCGCTGGCGACCTCTGCAACTACGCTTTCAGTCGCCGGACTGACCACGGGCAAACTGGCAGGCGTTGCCGGCGAGCACCAGCCACCATTGATATAAAACTGTTGAGACGTAGGCGAATCCACGGGGTGGGTATTCGAAGATTGTGTTGTCATCCAACTAGCTCCTTAGAGGACTGATGGGGGCTGTTAACAGCAGGGAAGGAGGGAGGTCAGAGCAACGCCGGGGTACCGGTAAAGGCGGTGCCCTGTGGTTTGAATAAGCTAGCAAAAGTGCCCAACCGAAATATGCCGTTCTTGAAATCGGCAAGGGATAATCTGCTGTATCTCAGGGGCTGACGTTGTCTCTGTGCGATCGGGCTTTTCAGAGGCATGCGTCCGGCCAAGTCATCTACCCGACCCCGCAAAGCCAGGACATGGTGTGCACTTTAATTTAAGTGGGCACCCGTTCCAGCCTTTTAAGCGGGTATTTCCATGCAGCGTGTTCGGTGCGGCGAAGCCGCACTGCGTCTATCTGTTTGCCAATCGCCGCGCGACCCGAGTCAAAGTGGGCGTCTGGCTGGCGGCACGCGCCTGCCGACGCAGCGGGTGAGTGAAATTGATCAGTTGCTGCCGCATAAGTGGCAACCGGTTTCATCGGTGTGCGGCATGAGCGCTTATACAAAATAAGCAATTTATTGACGTCAAATCATAGTTGTGTGTAGCACTATTCATTTGCCAGATTGCCCGCCGATACCTACTTAAGTCGAATCCGTTGAAGGTCACTCCGAGGGTAAGTCCATGTTCAATAAATCACTTAAAGATGAACTACAGGCCAGGAAGGCCGAAGTCTTGGGCTATAAGGGATTGATCGAAGCACTGGGCCGCTCCATGGCGGTAGTCGAGTTTGACCTGGACGGCAAGGTGTTGCGAGCCAACGATAATTTTCTCGCCACCATGGGCTATAGCGCTGAGCAATTGCTCATGAAATCGCATCGGGAATTCTGCTCCTCTGCGCTAACTAACAGTGCGGAGTACAGCCAATTTTGGTCGCAACTGCGTGCTGGCAAGTTCGTGTCGGGTACTTTCCAGCGAATCAACTCGATGGGACAGAATGTCTGGCTTGAAGCCAGTTACAACCCTGTGATCGACGAGCGAGGCCAAGTTATTACGATCGTCAAGTATGCCCTGGACGTGACTGAAAAAGTCGTTCAAGAAGCGCTGAATCGGGGCAAGCTTGCCGCACTGGATCGCGCCATGGCCGTGATTGAGTTTGACCTCAGTGGCAATATCCTCTCGGCCAACGACAATTTTCTACACACCATGGGCTATGCCCTAAACGAGCTCAAGGGTAAGCACCACCGGCTCTTTTGCGAGGCAAGCCTGATAAATGGAAGCGACTACAGCGACTTCTGGCGTCGATTGAATGCAGGTGAGTTTTTCAGTGGTCAGTTCAAACGTATCGGCAAACACGGACGAGTGGTCTGGCTGGAAGCGACTTATAACCCTGTGTATGACGCTACTGGCAAATTGTCGAAGATCGTCAAGTTCGCCAGTGATATCACCGAGCGCATCGAGCGCTTTGAAGAGGATTCGCGCGGCGCTTCCCGGGCGTACCATATTTCCGCCGAGACCGAGAAAGTCGCCGAACAGGGCGCCCAAGTCATTCAGGAAACAGCTCGAGAGATGCGCCAGATTGCCGAAAACATTGGCGCGTCGGCGAGGCTGGTTGGTCAGTTGGGCGACCGTTCCGAACAGATCACGGCCATCGTCAATACTATTCGCGGTATCGCTGATCAAACCAATCTGCTCGCCCTTAACGCCGCCATTGAAGCGGCCCGAGCGGGCGATCAGGGCCGAGGCTTTGCGGTAGTGGCCGACGAAGTTCGGCAACTGGCGGGGCGCACCAGCCGGTCGACTGCGGAAATTGCCGAAATGATCGGCAAGATCCTTTCTGAAACCCGTGATGCCGTCGCCAGCATGAACGCAACTCAAGAGAGCGCACAACGCGGCGTCGGTCTGGCCGATCAGGCTGGCTCGGTGATCCTGCAGATTCGTAGCGGCACCAGCGACGCCGTCGAGGCGGTGAGCATGTTCGCCTCCAAACTCGACGAGTCAGAAGTGATTCCCAAAACCGCCGTCAGTTGGGTCGGGTAAAAGGCTACAACTGGTGCGCACTTGATTTAAGTGCGCACCCTGTCTTGGCTTTTTGTGCATCTGGGTAGATGACTTGGCCAGACACTTTCAGAGCCGATAGCTAACGCCCGGAGCCGCTCAGTCAATGTCTTTTTGTGGCGGGGAATGACAACCTTTTGTCCTGACAACTCAATAGCCAGTTTGCTACGGATTCGCCAGTTGGACCTGATCACGACCACTTGATTTAGCTTTGTACATGGCGCTATCGGCACGCCGAATGAAGTCGTCAAACGATTCCGATGGCGCCCACGTTGCAACGCCGAAGCTACAAGTGACCTTTCCTGCCTCGTCAAATGGGAGGGTGCTTATCAGCACTCTTAGCTTTTCTGCCAGCAGGCTCGTATCGTTCGATTCGCTGTCCGGGCAGATCAATGCGAACTCTTCTCCACCCGTTCTGCACAGCAAATCGGTTTTGCGTGTTGCCGAACGTATTCGTGCGCACAACGACTTGAGAACGTTATCCCCACATTGATGCCCCCAGTGGTCATTGATGCATTTGAAGTGATCGACGTCGAACAGGATCAGCGATAGAGGCTTGTCGTGCTTGTCAGCCTCGATGAGCAGGCGCTCCATCAAATCTTCGAAATGCCGGCGGTTATAGACACCGGTCAGGTGGTCGGTAATGTTCAATAAACGCAAGTCTTGCGTGCGCTCATCAACCAGCGAGAGGGCGCGGGCGCGCTGTGTGATCAGCAAGTACACCATCAAGGTCAGCAGCAGCGTCAATCCTACTCCGAATAATGCAATCAAACTGACGGACAGGGCGTTGCTGTTGGCGACCAGAAAAGTCGAGCTGGGTCGAAACTGGATCAGGTAATTCTGATCGGCCACTTTCAACAGCCGTTGTGTGTACAGCTCTGAAGGGGCAGCAGGGGCCTGGCTCTGATAAATGGTTTCCCCTTGATGCTGCGTGTCGATCAGTGAAAGTCTCACGTTCAGCCGTTGCAGACTGGGTAATGGGATGCCCTGTTCCATCAAAGACGCCAAGCGTACGGTGGAGACAACGAAACCCTGCAAACCATCATCCTTGGCTGGAACCTCAAGGTAGTTCTGGAATACGGGGGCGACGAAGAAAATCCCGGACTGCCCATTAGTCATTTTCAATGGTTCCGACACGACTATTTGATTTGTTTCTCGCGCCTTGCTCATCAAGGCCTGGCGACCCGGACGAGCCATGACATCCATGCCAGGAACGATCTTCACGTCATCGCGCTTCAACAGGTAGAGCAATATCCAGTGTTCCGGCCTGCTGGAGAGGGGAATTTTTTCGCCGGTGACTGGATCAATTTCATGATATGAAAAATCACTTGTACCGTTGAGGAGCGCCTTGGCGCGAAACGACTGTAGATCCTTCTCGAGAATCCTCGGTACCCAGCTATAGGCTTCGTCCTCTCCAACTAGAGGCGTGACGAATCCCAGAAACTCCTTTTCAGTGACATCGTCGGCATTGATAAAGAAATGCTTCACAACGTCCAGCTTCAAGACCTGCGTATTGAAGCGTCGTTGCAGGCGACTGAATCGTTCGTCGACCTCCAGTTGGAACGCAACGTTGACGGTGCGCTGCTCCGACCCAACGAAAAGAATCAGTACCAAGACCGTGACGGCGACACCCGCCAGGAACACCAGAGCGCAAAGGCTCACATCTGTTGCTTTGAATGCGTTCTGACGAGAAAACATCATTTCCTGTTCCTTGCTCATCGCCAAAATCGACGCACGGTCATTCAGTATTCTTTCGAGTTATCGGCACTTGCAACGACATCTTTACAGGCTATGCGAGCCGGATACTTGCCTACTCAATCTTCAGGTTTGGGTCCGTAGCCGTTAGCGAAATCATCAACAAGGTGAAGCTGGTATGGGGTGAGCGTCCGCTACATACGCGCCGGTGCGACCTGCTGGTTGTCGACAATACCTGACGTCAGCCCGTCGATGAGTCGATCAAGCGTTGACCGGCACGGCTTTGGGCCTGCGATACAGGATCGTTGTCGGTGTGCAGCACGTCCAGCCGTCGGCACGCAGCAAAGCCAGATCGCTTTGAAAAGCACCTCCGGAAAACTGGGTGGGAAGGCCTAAGCTCATTCCAAAAAGATATTTATTTAATCTTTTTAAGATCGTTTAGCTTTTAACAAAGGAAACGTGCAGCGCCTCGCTAGCGGCGTTTTTTTTGCCTCCGGCCGACCCTGTCCGCAGTCATTGCCTGAGGCTCCTGTCCATTTTTTTACCCTGAACGGCCATATATCTGGCCGTCAGCGGTTCGTCGCCCGGAGCCCTCGTGACACTTATTCAAACCTCTTTGGCAACGGTACAGATCGACTTGCCTGAACGATTGGCCCCACCCATCGACGATAGCGCCGAGGAGGGCGATGTTGTCCTCGAACTGCGAGGCGTCACTAAAGCTTATCTGCGCAAAGGCGGATCGCCGTTGCCGGCTGTCAACCATGTCAGCTTGAAGGTTCGGCGCGGCGAAGTGCTGTGCCTGATGGGCACCTCCGGCAGCGGCAAATCGACCTTGCTTCGCCATATCAATCGTTTGATCGAACCCACCAGCGGTGAGGTCTTGATTGAAGGTCAGGCTATCAGCGGCTTGAGCCACAAAGCGTTGCGGGATTTGCGCTCGCGGCGAATCGGCATGGTGTTCCAGCATTTTGGTCTTTTGCCCCATCGCACGGTGCTGGACAACGTTGCGCTGCCTCTGGAGTTGCGCGGCGAATCCGAGGCCGTCCGGCACGCAGCGGCCACCCGACAGTTACAGGCGATGGGCCTGGAGGGATGGGGCGAGCATTATCCTCACGAGTTGTCCGGCGGTATGCAGCAACGGGTCGGTCTTGCGCGGGCATTGGTGACTGATCCGGATATTCTCCTGATGGACGAGCCTTTCAGCGCACTGGATCCGACCATCCGGCGAGACCTGCAAAGCCACTTTCTGGCGCTGGTACGCGAGCGCGGGATCACCACGTTGCTGGTCACTCACGATCCTGCCGAAGCGGTACGTCTCGCTGACCGGATAGCGGTATTGCGTCAGGGACGTCTGGTGCAGTCGGGCACCCCGAAACAGCTGCTCGAGACGCCGGCCGATGCTGAGGTCGCGGATTTTTTCCGCGATTGCCTTCCAGCCGCACCGGTATTGCACGATGCCGGTGGCGCGGTACGTCAGGTTCCCGAAACGGCACCGAAGGAGCAAGCGGTTCAGCCGGGCTTGCGCGGCTGGCAAGCCCTGTTGCTCGGGCCGGCAGCGCTGGCGGCGCGGGGCAGAGGCGGGTTGTTCTGGCTCGGGTTCGCCGCAGAACTCGCGGCCCTGGCCACTGCGGTGCAAGGCATTGCGAGCGCATCCTGGATATCGGTCGTGGTGGGATTGGCCGTGCTGGCGGCCAGTCGTTTCACCGCGTATTCGCTGAGCCGTCAACCGGTGCGGCGCGCCGTTTCGAGTTGGGCGTTGCCGCTGGCGGTGCTGCTGGTCAGTCAGGCATTGGTGATCTGGCGCGTGTTGACGCCCGATACCACCCAGGCGTTCTTGCAGTTCCCGGCCAGCCGCCAGGCGCTGTTACTGACTGCACAGAGCCTGGATGATTTTATTGGTTGGTCACAGGTGACATTCGAGAGCGCTTTTGTCGGCGTGATCGTTGCGGTTCGCACGGTCATTGAAGGGATCGAAAACCTGCTCGGTTGGCTGCCTTGGCCGGTTTGTGCGTTGGCGCTGATATTGCTGGCCTGGCGCTCGGCGGGCCTGGCCCTGGCGCTCACCAGCAGCGCAGCGTTGTTGTATATCGGCCTGTTCGGGTTTTGGGAGCGGACGATTGCCACCCTGGCGCTGGTTGGTTCTTCGGTATTGATCGCACTGGTGATCGGCGTACCCACCGGCATTCTGCTGGCGAAGCGGCCGTTTGCCCGCAAGCTGCTCACGCCCTTGCTGGATGTCATGCAGACCCTGCCGACCTTTGTCTACCTGATTCCCGCTGTGGCGTTCTTCTCCGTGGGCAAGACCCCGGCGGTCATTGCGACGGTGATTTTCGCCCTGGCACCGATGATTCGTCTGACGTCCCTGGGCATTCAGGAAGTCCCGAAGGATGCCGTGGAAGCGGCAATCGCCCACGGAGCAAACCCCTGGCAAACCCTGGTGAAGGTGCAACTGCCGCTGGCGCGACGATCCCTGTTGCTGGGGATCAATCAGACCATTGTCATGAGCCTGTCGATGGTGGTGGTTGCTGCCCTGATCGGCGCTGGAGGGTTGGGTTACGACGTCATGACGGCGTTGCGCAATATCAAGGGCGGCGAGGGCGTGCTGGCCGGCGTGGCGATCGTGCTGTGTGCATTGATTCCCGATCGAATCATTCAATCGAGCTTGCGCAAGCAAGACCATCTGCATAACTGAACTGTGAGACTTATCGTGACAAAACATCTATTGCGTAACCTGAGTGCGGCCGCAGTGCTGGCTTCCCTGATCGTGCCGGCCAGCGTGATGGCCAAGGACAAAATTGTCATTGGCGAACAGAACTGGACGGGAGCCATCGCCATTCAACACATTCTAGGTGAGGTGATCAAAACCCGTCTGGACGGTGATGTGTCGTATCTGGCCGGGGACGTGCCGGTGCTGTTCAGTGCGGCGGCCAAGGGCGACGGTTCTGTGGATGTGCTGACTGACATCTGGCTGCCCAATCAGTCCGCGGCTTGGGCCAAGTACGTCACGGGAGGCACCCGCTCACTGGTACCCAATGCTCATCCTTATACCGGCGAACAAGGCTTCTACATTCCCGGTTATCTGCAAGACAAGTACGGCGTCAAATCGATCTACGACCTGAAAAAACCGGAAGTGGCCAAGCTCTTCGAGCCAGTGGGCGGCGGCAAGGCCGAACTGCTGGTGGGGCCGGCGGGCTGGGAGTCGACGTATATCGGCCAGATCAAGGCCAAGGATTACGGCTTCGCCGATAAATTCGAATCCGTGTCGACGGAAGCCTCGGTGACCTACGCCAAACTGGCCTCGGCTTACAAGGCGCAACGCGGCGTGGTGTTCTACGCCTACACCCCTGACTGGATTTTCTCGGCCTATGATCTGCGTCGCCTGGAAGAACCCGCGTTCGATGGCTACGCCCAGGACAACAAAAAAGAAGATCCTCTCTACAAGGCGGATGGCTGCTGGAAATTCGTCAGCCCGACCGTCGATCCCGACTGGCTGAACAAGAGCCACATCACCTGCGCCTTCCCGGATGCCAAGGTGTACGTCCTGGCTTCCACCGCACTGCAAAAGCGCGCGCCGAAAATTGCCGAGTTTCTGCACAATTTCGCCATCGACCCGGCACAGTTGAACGGACTGATCCAGAAGATCGAAAAGGAAAAACAGCCAGCAGACGTCGCCGCCAAGGCTTGGGTCCAAGCCAACCCTTCTACTGTTGACCAGTGGTTTGTATCGCAGGCGCCGCAAGTGAGTTCAACCCAATGACCAGAGCGAACGTACGTGTACTCGATGGTGGCATGGGACGCGAGTTGAAGCGAATCGGCGCGCCGTTCCGTCAACCGGAATGGTCGGCCCTCGCGCTGATCGAAGCGCCCGAGTATGTGCTGCAGGCGCATCAGGCGTTCGTGACAGCGGGCGCTCGGATCATCACCACCAATAGCTATGCGGTGGTGCCTTTTCATATTGGCGACGAGCGATTTGCCAAGCAGGGAAGAGCGCTGGCTGAGCGTGCCGGACGGCTGGCGCGGCAGGCCGCCGACGAAAGTACCGATGCGGTCACCGTGGCCGGGTCGTTGCCGCCGGCGTTGGGGTCGTACCGGCCGGATCTGTTCGATCATCAGCGTTCAGTAGCGATCCACCGCGAACTCATTGCCGGATTGCGAACGCACGTCGATGTGTGGCTGGCCGAAACGCAAAGCTCCATTGCTGAAGTGCGGGCGGTGGTCGAAGCCCTCGGAACGGATCCCGCGCCACTCTGGGTGTCATTCACGCTGTTGGATGAAGAGGGCCGGGAACCGCGATTACGCTCAAACGAGGCCGTTGCCGATGCGGTTCGCGTGGCGGCTGAGCTGGGGGCCAAGGCGGTGCTCTTCAATTGCAGCCAGCCGGAAGTGATGGCCGCGGCCTTGATTGAGGCACGCGCTGTGATTGAAAACCTGGATCATCCTGTCGAACTGGGGGTTTATGCCAATGCTTTCCCCCTGTCAGTGCCAAAGCCGAGGCCAATAGCGATTTGTTGGACATTCGGCGCGATCTGGGCCCGAGTCCTACCTGGACTGGTCGAAGTCATGGGTTGCCGCAGGGGCCAGCATTGTCGGCGGATGCTGTGGGATCGGCCCGGAGCATATCGCCCAGTTGCATTTGCACCTGCAATATCTAAAGGGGGAGGAGGCCGCGCATGAGTGATGTTCCAGGCGACGTTCTGCCAGAGCAGGCGACATTGGGTGCCGGCTGTTTCTGGGGGGCGGAAGCCTCA
The DNA here is from genome assembly GCF_012974785.1 of Pseudomonas fluorescens. Taxonomy (GTDB): domain Bacteria; phylum Pseudomonadota; class Gammaproteobacteria; order Pseudomonadales; family Pseudomonadaceae; genus Aquipseudomonas; species Aquipseudomonas fluorescens_BT. The sequence continues at coordinate 3,192,318 of NZ_CP027561.1, forward strand.
TTCCGGGCATTGCCGGGTGTGCTCGACACACGCGTCGGGTTTGCGCGGTCAGACCTGAGCGACGCCACCCTGATCGAAGTCGTGCAAGTCGACTTCGATCCCCGACTCATTTCCTACAGCCGTCTGGTCGAACACTTCTGGACACTGCACGATCCCACGTCAGTCGACCGACAGGGTGCGGACGTCGGGGCGAAATACCGTTCCGCGCTGTTCTTCAACAGTGCCGAGCAGGCCAGACTGGCGCTTGTCGCCAGGCAGCAGCTGGATGCCAGTGGCCAGTTGGGCAAGCCAGTGGCTACGGTGATCCTGCCACTGGGTGAATTTCAAAAGGCGGATGAAGAACATCAGCGCTACCTTGAAAAACACGGTGGCAGCGCCTGTTCCATTTGATGCATATGCAACGCCTTTGACGTCCTGGATCGCTCGCAGGTGCGCCGCAGCCGTGTTGCACGCACGGTGCCTGAGTTCAAGTTGGACGTAGATGAATGGAATGATTAAGGGCAACGGCGCGGCGTTACCAACTTGCACCAGCAGCGGTACACGCTGACCTGAAGAGAAACGGCACTGAATCAGCTTCAACGGCAGCCCCTCATTGAATGACTCGCCATGAACACGAAGGACATGGCCCGTTGAGAGAGTGGACGCCAGAAGGGGGTTGTCGAATCAGCGCCTTAGGCAACTCATGAACATCTACGACATGACCTGTCGTTTAACAAGTGGGTGATGTCTGATGTTCATAAGTCTACAAGAAGCCTATCAGAGCTAGCTAAGCGGTCGATGAGTAGAAGGGTATGTTCATCGATGTATGTTCATAGTTGCTAGGCCGACACGGTGAGTGAGCTGTTTCCCTTCTCTGGTGCAGCCTGTAGCCTAGGCTTTTCCCTTTGACTAAACCTCATGGATGCTTATGAAAATTCGCCGTTTCTCGCCAGGAGATGAGGCCGCGTTGTTTCGTGTCTTCTTCTCGAGCATTCATCAACTCGCAGCGGTTGATTACACTCAACATCAAATTGATGCTTGGGCACCAGAAGACATTGACCCGCAGTACTGGACGACACGGATGCGAACAATCAATCCGTTTGTCGCTGAACACAACGGCGAAATAGTGGGCTATGCCGATATTCAGTCCAATGGTTACATCGACCATTTTTTTGTTTCCGGTGCCCATGCTCGTCAAGGCATCGGCACTCTTCTTATGGGTCGTATCCTCGACGAAGCGAATATGCTGGGAATTCGAGAACTCACTTCAGACGTCAGTCGCACCGCTGAGATCTTCTTTGAGCGTCACGGTTTTCATGTAGTGGAGAGAAAGCTCTCGGTCACCCGCGGTGTGTCGTTGCCGAATGCGCTGATGCGTAAAGAGCTGAAGTGAAAGGTGAGTTCGACCGACTTAGAACCTAGAGTGCTGTAGCGCGAGGGTTTCCGGCTGGGGTCGGTTTTATGATCCTTTGCAAATCTTCGCCTCGGACGGGTAGTTGCAATATACGAAGTGAGGGTAGTGAGCGTTTTTTGGCCCACTCGGCAAGGTGACGGCGCTCCTGAAAGTTCACATCCGAGGTGAGAATGATCAGGTTTATCGCGCGATACCAAGCAAGGGATTTCAGGCAATCGCTGTCCCTGCGAACTTCAAAATTGTCGAAGATCAACGTTTCGAATCGATCTCCAGCTTCGAGCAGTTCTACAACCTCTTTTGCAGTGCTACGAAGCGTAATGTTGAAAATCCCCAGGCGGTTAAGCAAGCGTGTGAACTCCAGCATCTCGCCAAAACGCTTTCCTATCACGACGACTCTCTCTTGAGTTCTCTGCATCGCTACGTCTCCAAAAAATCGCAAAAGCCTATGCAATTGATTGAGGGTTGTGCACAAGAAAAATCTTGCCTGGGGTCGGGTATATTCTCGAATATGCTCTGGGGCTCACGAATCCGTCGAGGCCAGAAAGTTATTCAAATCGCTGAGCAGGTTCTCAACGGATTGATACAGTTCATCAACGACTTTCGCAAACTCCGTACTATCAGGCCCTGAACAGGCAAGTTGCAATTGATCACAGGCGTTGATCACGCGGTTAGCCATTATGATTCTTGCTACCCCCTTCACGCGGTGGGCCAGGTCATATAAGCCGATATGATCGTCCAGGGCGAACAACCTGAGAATATGCCGTAAATCTTCCTCGCTCTCGCGGATGATGTCGTGTAGCAATTTAGTCATGAGCTCGGCATCATGACTTGCGAGTTGTGTCAGGTTGGCAATGTTAAAGCTCGTCTGTTGTTGCGAAGATTCGCTTTCTGAGTCACGTGCATCAACCGGCGTTGCCAGGTGTTGCAGGCGTTTTGCCAAATCATCCAAGCTGACAGGCTTGAACAAACAGTCATCCATTCCTGCTGCCTTGCACATTTCCACTTCACGCGCCTGAGCATTTGCGGTAAAGCCTAAGATAAGGCAAGGGGCTCTAGCTGACGTTTTCTCCACGTGACGGATTTTTTTGGCCAGGTCGTAGCCGTTCAGAATGGGCATATTGCAGTCAGTGAACACGACGTCGAACCCGCCTGCATTCCAGGCGCGGAATCCACTGATACCATCAACTTCATCGGCCACCTGATGGCCGAGATAGATGAGTTGTTGGGTCAGCAACAAGCGATTGGCCGGATGATCATCCACCACCAGGATCTTCAGTTCGCGACTCATGGGCATTTCGAGGATGCTGACCGCGTTACGGAGCTCGGGTGGTGCAAATTCCACATTAAGAGTTAACTCAACCTCCGTACCTTTTCCAAAGACACTCCGAAGATTCAAGGTTCCACCCATCATCGAAGACAGTGCCTTGCTGATATTCAATCCCAATCCTGACCCAACCGAAAGTGAAGCGCTATCAGTACCCACTTGGCTAAAAGGCGTAAACAGCTTTGGTATATCTTCGGCCTTAATTCCCACGCCGGTATCGCGGACACAGACGTTTAACGCCAAGTGGCTGGTACTCCATCGATGAGCGCTGACATCGACGGTGACATTACCCTGCGAGGTGAACTTGATCGCATTACTCAGCAAATTGGAAAGTATCTGTTTGAAACGAAGTGGATCGATAAACACCTCGCATTCAGCCAACGCATCAACCTTGACGTCAATACTGAGCCCTTTCTGCCGAGCGAGACTGTGAAAAACGCGCGTGGTCGAAATGATAAGATCCTTCAACGCCACACGCTCAGGTGCGAGTGTCAGATGCCCCGACTCGACGCGTATGATGTCTAATGTATTCCCGATGATACCCACAAGGTTCTTCGAAGAGTCGTAAGCGACCTCGATTGCCAGTCGATCAAGTACCCCCTGCCGGGCTTTGATCATGGCAAGTTCCAACATACCCACGACAGCGTTCATCGGCGTCCTGATTTCATGGCTTATGGTTGCTACAAATTTTGTTTTGGCTTGACTGGCGCTATCGGCCTCATGTTTCGCTTCTATGAGTTTTAATAGCAACGCTTCACGCTCTGTGACATCCACCCACCCACCAATAACACCTTTGATTACGCCATCATCATCCTGGTAAGGCACAACCCAATGGAAGGCGGTAATAGAACGACCTCCAGGGAGATAAAGCTTCATGTCCTCCGAGTATTGTTCGCCCCTCGCCATCACATGCAGGTATCTATTCTGAAAGACATTTGCATACTCTGGCGGTATGAATGAGTAGTCGGTCAGGAGCGTCCCCGTTACGTCGCTCGATGATAGTCCTGTTTCTGCCAGATAACGCTGATTGCAGGTGATCAAACGTGCAGCTTGATCCCTCACATATATGGGATGCGGGAGACTATTAATAAGAGTCTCCATGAACTTCATTTGATCTCGCAGCGCTTTTTCAGCGATGACTCTCTGGTTGATGAGATGCCGAAGGTACAGGATCCAGACGATGGCGACCGCGAGAAGAAGAACGGCCGACACTATCCCTCGGTAGTAGACACTGCGTGCAGCGACCAGCTCGGTTTTATCGACAGCCACGTCGCCGCCCCAACGACTCGCCAACGCTCTCAGCTGTTCCGGATTAAGCGATGCGACCGCAGCATCGATAATAGAATATAAAAGCTTATTCTCAGGACGTGTCCCCATTGCAAAGTGAGAAAATTTGCCATCCACGACATTGACTATGCGCAAATTATCCCTCTGATTTTTCGCAAGCGCATACTTGGCCGTTGCAAAATTCCCGATGCTGGCATCCACTTGGCCTGTTCTGAGTAAGTGGAGCGATGTATAAATGCCATCGGAGGGCACCTGTATTATGTCCGGATATTCTCGCCTTAGATAATCCACAAAATCGAGATTGGTAGTGTCGAAAGCAACGCGATGTCCTGCCAGATCAGAAATTTGTGTGATCCACATATCCGACGCGCGCGAAATCAGAACTCTCGGAGTCGAGAGAAACGCGCGGGTGTAAATGATTTCAGCATCGGGTCGGATACCGGACAAATTAAGTACGATATCGACCTCACCATTCGCGAGCTTCGTTCTGACCTCTTCTGCTGAGGAGCACTCTATAATTTTAAAATGTAAACCCGTGATCTCGCTTACGTATTCAAGAACATCAGCAGCTATACCCCGGTAAGCATAGTTTTGATCGTTAAAGGAGATGGGCGGATAATCGGTGACGAGACCAATTTTGACTGGGGAGTTTTCAGTGATCCAGTGGCGCTGGGTGGGTGTCAAATTCAGCTCAGAGAGGGGCGGGGGGTAGAGCGAGGTACCGGTCCAGCGCTGTATGATGCCTGCTTGTTTCTCTTGGTTAACCGCCGACAATACCAAGTTGACCGCGCGCTGCAGATGTTGATCGGATCGCCGAAACCTGAAGCGCTTCATACTCGACATCTCTTCAATCGGACTTAAATACAAACCAGAAAAAAAATTGGCATTGATCACATGTGCCGCATCCAGGGCACCACCCACAAAGCCATCTACTAAATCGAATTTGACAGCCGCAATCGCTTCCAGGGAGGTCGGGTAATTTGTAATTGTAACGTTAGGGTATGACTTGTGCAGAGCCTCCAGTCCAGTTGAAGACGTCACCGCAGATAAATGAAGCACCCGCTGCGAAGGGTTGAGGGGGAAAGCTTTCTGTCGAGTCACGATCACGCTGGGATCCACCCAATAAGAGGACGATTCAATAAATGACTCCTCAGAAGTATGTCTCGTTCCCGGGGGAGCCAACATGTCAACTTCACCGTTAAGTAACGCGGTTTCCGCCGAAGCTTCATCAACATATCGCCGGACGCGAATCTCCACACCCAGCGCGTCGGAAATCAGTTCAAGGTAATCAGCGGTAATTCCGCTGTATTCACCTTTTAACGTTCTGATTTCCAAGGGAGGGGCTCCCGCAAGGGACGTACCAAACGTGATAATTTTTTTTTGCTGTAACCAGCTCTTATTGGGAAAATTATCGGATTGGATAAGTGGCATCATGTGCGACCGCCCGTTCAGCGGTAACGACTCGATTACAGCGGCTGCCGAAAATGAATCTAATGTCAAGCTCCAGATCGCCAACACGCAAAGCAATTCTGTCCGGTACTTCATTTATATAAGGTTGTTTCGTTTGGCGAAGTCGGCAAGATAGACGACCGAGCGTACTTGGAGTTTTTCGGCAAGTCGGGTTTTATACGTACTAACTGTCTTGTTGCTCAATAGCATAGCCTCGCCGATTTCTTTATTGCTAAAGCCACGAGCCAATTGCTGCAAAATAGCGAGCTCACGGTTCGAGAGATTCTGGATCATCAACTGTTCGGATTTCTCTGTGTCCGTACGGCACACCGAACTTGTTGGCAACTCGGGGAAGAAGGGATAGCCACTCATGATGGCTCTGACGGCTCTGCGCAGCTCCGCAAAGTCGCCGGTTTTACACACATACCCGGCGGCACCTGCTTGCATGCAACGGCGAGCGAAAAAGTTTGGCTCTTGAGACGTAAAGATCAAAACCTTGGTCGTCAGCCCATAAGTACCTATACGCGTCAGAACCTCCAAGCCATCAAGCATTGGCATTGCGATGTCCAGTATCAGTAACTGCGGGGCATGCGTGCGTACCATCTGTACCGCCTCAGCACCATCGCCGGTTTCAGCGACAATATCAAAATTTTCTTCCTTCAAGAGCATCCGTACACCAACACGGATAATAGGGTGATCGTCCACAATCATCGCTTTCACATCGACACCTCTGTAACACCAAACCTTGAATAGCTCAGGCTGTCACCAAGAGCAGATCAAGGATAGGTCAGATTCGAGCAGCGGTAATGTAGGAAATTTCTTACGACACGCCAGCCTCCATCTGTGGTGTGCGATCTAGCTTGTCTGTGGACTGCCCCCGCGTTCCAGGATGCTGGCTAGCAACGATGCTGGCATGAAAAGAAATAGATCGCCGCATTCTCCACGATTCGCCACTTGGGAAATTTCCTACAGATACCACAGCTGATCCTGCTTACAGTGCCGCCATCACGACTTAACCACTCCTTCTATATAGGGATTTGAAATACCGTGAAGCGTCAATTCCCAACATACCTCGAAAGCGAATCTGGAGTCAGAGCTGCAGCAGCAAGCACTGCCCACTCTCAGCTACATCTTGTGGCTGATATCAAACGAGGTTTGGAGTCACAGGAATTTAAAGCCTTTATACAGCCCAAGATTCATCTGCTTGATCGCCAGGTCGCGGGCGGCGAGTTGTTGGCGCGCTGGAACCATCCTGTCAGGGGAGTTTTGCCAGCAGGGGAGTTTATCCCAGCGATGGTGCAGCACGGGCTGATCGACTCACTGCTCTGGATATTATTCAGACAGGGGTTGGCACTTCAGAGACAGCTGACGCAAATGGATGCTCTAGTGCCTCTTTCATTGAATTTACATCCAGTGCAACTAGCGAACAAAAATTTGGTAGAGAGGTTAATTGAAGAAATAGAAAGAAATAACGTAAGGCACAACAGCATTGTTTTTGAAATTTTGGAGTCCGCGACGCTCCCCGGTAGTTCCGCCGCTTACGAAAATGCGTTGCATTTAAGACGTGCAGGATGTGGATTGTCATTGGACGATTTTGGCTCAGGGTACTCAACGCTGGAGAGACTTATCGTATTGCCGTTTACCGAGGTGAAGCTCGATCGGGCATTTGTCCAGAGAGTTCCGGATGATTTTCAAGTTGAGGCGATCATCTCCTTCGCACTTGCGCTTACAGAGAAGCTGAGCATGTCAATGGTGGTAGAGGGCGTCGAAACTGGCACGCAATGTCAGCGTTTGATTCAGCTCGGTGTGCAATATGCACAAGGTTTCTTCTTTGCACGCTCTATGCCTTCGGAAGTATTTGTTGAATATTGCGGTAAATTCGGAAGGGGCGTCTCCAGCGCCCGTACTCGGTTGTTTTGAGAGGAATATGCAGAGGTTATTTTTAATCGCCTTGTTACCAAGCGCGAACAAATCAAAATTAATCGCACGACATTCATGGCTTCCTAAAATCTACTAATGCAATTGGAAATCTTATGAAACAATACATTAAAACGTTCGCGGCCGTATCGGCTGTTATTGCTAGTGTCCACTCCGTAGCTGCCACAAACGTGTCAGGTGGCGTGATCTCTTTTAACGGCATGATCACCGACACCACTTGCACAATCAATGGTGGCAAGAGTGCCGACTTCACTGTCGCACTTGCACCTATCACGGTGGCAGAGGCTGGGACGACAATAGGTCCAATCTTGAAGAACAAGAAGTCATTTTCAATGACCTTTTCGGGCTGTAATGCGGCCAGCAGTTCCGCGACTACGCCAGCTGCGCCGACCACGCCACTGATGATGTACTTTTCGTCAGCGGATAATATCTCCACCGATGGAAAATATCTGCTGAATAACTCGGTTAACGAGAGTGACGCGGCGGTTGCCAAAAACGTTGGCTTTTCTCTGGGCTTACCTGGAACGCAAACACCTGTGCAACTGAATACGCCGTTTAATACCGGGATCATCGGTGCAAAGAAGTCGCCCGATTCAGACACCCTAGTGTTCGACGCTTACTATTACAAGACAAACACGGCTGCTGCAAGGGTAGGGTCAATAAGCTCTAGTTTGATATATACCATTTCGTATCTCTGATACGTCCTTCGAAGCTCCAGGCCGCTACAGCAGGCCTGGTTTGAGGCATACGATGTTTAAGTTACTGATATTGGGGTGTTTCGTCTTGGGCTCCGCCTGTGCCCAAGCAAACATAATTTTGAATGGTACGCGAATTATTTACCATGAAAGTAAGGGATTTAAAACCGTACAACTGACGAGCACGGGGGCGGATGCTTCTTTAGTTCAGGCCTGGATTGATGATGGAGATGTCAACTCTACGCCTGAAACAGCGCAGGTACCGTTTTTGTTATCCCCTCCCATCGTCAAAGTGCTCGGCCACGGCGGGCAGCAACTCAGGATCGAAAAAACTGACCAACCGGTAGCCGGCGATCGTGAAAGTGTATTTTATTTGAATGTTCTAGAAATACCTGCATTTCCGGAACACTTGCAAGGGCAAAATACGCTGCAACTAGCCCTTAGAACACGCGTCAAGCTTTTTTTTCGCCCTAGCGCTCTGAAGTCGCTCCCTGGCTTCAGTAATGAAAACATCAGAATTATGGCACGCGGCACGGGTGTGTCTGTTTTCAATGACAACGCCTATCACTTGACGATTGTGCGAATTGCGGAAAAAAACTCGAGCGTTGAAATCGCGGGGTCCAACATGATTGCTCCTTATTCTTCATTGGACATACCAGGCAATACTAAGCTTGAGCCTGGTACTCAATATATTTTGACTTATGTTGACGACCTGGGTGCATACCGAGATGAAGTGGTCACATTGCGCTAAATCGATTTCTCAGGTAGAAACAATAAAGACTTTCGCTTGTTTTAGCGTACTAATGAGCGTCTCAACGGTGATGCATGAAGCGCGCGCGGAGTTGTTTGACACTTCGCTTCTGGCCGGCAGGTCGAAAGAATCAGATCTCTCCAGATTTTTGAGTAATGTTGAACTGCCTGCTGGCCGACATAAATTGGATGTTTATGTAAATGATCTATGGAAAGGCCGATTTAAGGTGTTGCTTGGTAGTACGCGAGAGGATGTTAAAATCGCCTCAACCGCTATTTCAGAACTGGGGCTGCAAACCTCCTGGGTGTCACCCGCTGCGGATTCCGATAATTGGATTCCGGTCCAATACATTTCAGAGGGGGCTACTTTTGTCTTGGATATCAGCACACAGAGCCTTCGCGTGAGTGTCCCTCAGGCCTATGTACGACGTACTGATGAAAGCTACATTGATCCGCAGTTCTGGGATCCTGGACTGCCTGCATTGATCCTTGGCTACAATGCTGTTTATAACCGGCTGGAAGCCCAAAGTACAAATGTCGCCACCAATGACTTTTACTCAGGCCTGAATCTAGGTGTAAATATCGGCGGGTGGCAGTTTAGAGAGCTTGGCTCGGCAAGTAAGCGGTCCGACGAGCGGATCCAGTACCAGTCGAATCTCCGTTATGCGCAAAATAATATTGCGTCACTGAAGTCCGTGGTAAGAGTCGGTGAGTTTTATTCCGGCGGGGAATTATTTGAATCTGTTAAAACCAAAGGCGTCGGTTTGTCTTCGGACATCAACATGCTTCCTAATTCAATGCAAGCATTTTCTCCAGTGGTCCGAGGAACCGCCAGAACCAATGCACTGGTGATAGTGAAGCAGAACGGTAGCATCATCTATCAGGAAAACGTACCGCCAGGTCCCTTCGTGATTGATGCATTACCGCAGACCGGTTCGGCGGGGGATCTCACAGTGATTGTTCAAGAGGCTAGCGGAGAGGTCACTTCATTCACAATACCTTTTTCGTCTGTTCCAAGCATGCTGAAAGCTGGTGTCAGTAAATACGCTTTAACATTGGGCTCAGCAGTACAACCTAATACGAACTATACCCCGGATTTTTTTCAGGCTACCTGGCAACGAGGGCTTGATAATCGCGCGACGGGTTACCTCGGAAGTACAATGAGCCCCGAATATCAAGCGTACCTGATCGGCGGCGCCTTTAATTTGCCAGTGGGTGCTCTGTCTCTGGACGTTACCCATGCACGCACGGATCTAAAAGAGCGAAATTTCACCGGTCAGAGTATTCGAATCACCTACAGTAAACTACTCGATGCCACTGCCACAAATTTTACGCTAGGCGCTTTTCGGTACTCAAGTGCAAATTTCTATACGTTCGATGATGCCATTTATGCGAAAGAAAATAATTTCAGCAAAAATCGAAAAAAATACCAGAATCGATTTGACATACATCAGACCGAAGACACTTCTGTTATTGACATGAAGACCTGGGATTCGTTAACCGGTGCACGGCCGCGTAACAATTTCAGCCTCAATATTAGTCAACGCCTGCCCGGCGAATGGGGGTCTGTATATTTCGCAGGCGTGCAACGAGATTACTGGGGCTCCAACAAAAAAAGTCGGGAGTACCAGTTTGGCTTTTCAAAATCGTTTAACCAGGTATCCATTAGTCTGTCCGTCAACAAGGTTCGTGATTCACATGGGCATGAGCAGACGCGGTCGTATATTGGTTTTACTATTCCATTCGAGATGTTCTCCAATCGTGCAACCCTCGCCAGTAGTGTTTCATTTGCCGAATCACGTTATTCGCAAAGCAATACGAGTGTCAGCGGTAGCGCCCTGCAATCTCAACGACTTAGTTATAGTGTGGCGGCGAGTCACGACCCTGAGAACCGTGCCATCAGTGTGGGCAGCACTTACCGCGCCAACAACGTCACCGTCGGGGGGACCCTCGGTGAAGCATCCGATTACCGACAGTTTGGCTTGGACGCACGCGGCACGGTGGTCATGATTCCAGGAAAAATTCTGGCATCCAATGATATGGGTAATACGATGCTAGTTGTCGAAGCTCCCAAGGCCAAGGGAATGGTTGTCAATGGTGATGCCAGTGTCGTTACCGATGAAGATGGTTACGCGCTTGTACCTTACGCAAGCCCGTACCGCACAAATTCAATCATGCTGTCCGAGGGAGCTAATACCTCGGGAGGGAGAGTCATAGGCAACGTTGCTCACAGCGTGCCGTTTGCCGACGCAGTGGCAAAGGTCACATTCAAAACTGACTTGCGTCAGGCGTTGAACTTTCGTGCTTTACATGCAAATGGTTCCCCGTTGCCCTTCGGCGCCGAGGTGCTGGATCAAGCCGGGAACTCTATCGGCTATGTTGGCCAAGCTAGTACGTTATATATAAATTATGACAAACGACCATCACAGCTAACAGTGCGTATGCATGACAGTGTCTGCGCTATAAACCTGCCGGATGTACTCGCGCCTCGAGCGTCCGTTTCGTGTCGATAAGTGGAGACGTGCTGATGTCTGTTTGGTCAACAACCAAGTTGTTTTTTGCTGTTTTGTTATTGAACCTTATTTTCAACTATGCCGCCAATGCAACGTGCTATGATGATATTACATCCCGAGGCCCTGATATTGTGCTGGATCTTTCGGAGCGCTTAAAAAAGGATATTTCCCCAACGTGGACGACGACAGTTTATACTAATTTTACGAATCGGCCGTTTAGTTGTTCTGGAGGCGAACAACTAAAGTATCAATCTGCTCTTAAAAAATCTGGCGGGGTATTAATCGGATTTCACAATGGCGCCTATTGGATTCGGGTAGAAATAATCTCGATGCCGGAATCCATACCCATGAAATCGGGTTCACATCGAGGCGCCGAGGTGAATACGGCCATTACGATGCGATTTACCTTGGAAAACGTGACTGGACCTGACGAGACAAAATTTGGCAGTAGCGTGGCGCTGCTCAAAAATTTCGTAAATGTCGTCGACGACTCAAACATGGGTTTGCTTGAATGGATTGGTTCAATTTTCAGCTCGGCGTACTATCTGGTGGCCGGAGCGCCCGATTGGAAAAGAAATATGTTCACTCAAAACTTGGCATTGATCTACACGCCCACCTATACCACTTGCAAGTTGGACAACCCCGGGCTAACCGTCAGTCTTCCAGAGGTCGGCATTTCAAGCCTTACCGCAGGTTCGCGGATTGGCTATACTCCATTTAATTTAAACTTTAGCTGTGACAACCTCCGGGGAATGGGTTCTCGGACCGCATGGTTGACATTTTCCTCTCTAGTACTGACTTGGGCACTCGGGATACCTATCTGGTTGATCAACGCCCCTTGCAGCGCAAGGAGTCGGAATCATGCTGGTTGCTGCAAACAACCCATCGGCGCCCGTGATATTTTCACGATCATCGATGGCACGCGGACGAGCGACTTCGATTCACAGATTGCAACCCGGTATTTATAGCCCCGATCTCTTTAGCGTCTCACTGGGTGCGTTCTACTTCCCGTTTGCTCCAGACAAAGTGACTGTCGGCCCCATCAAAGCATCTGCCACCGTCAATATTACTTACCAGTAGGAAGGCAAGCCTGACCATGCTCTGGAGAAATCCTGAAAAAGTCCTGATTTGACAAAATAACCGGACACCAATCGCTGAGCTTTTCAATGAAGAAGCATTTAAGCAATGGCGTCAGAACCACCTATCGATGTGTTCGGAATTAGTCGACTTATTAAAATGGGGCTCCGAAACCGGCTCCTACAGTAACGACAGTGGATAGCTGACAATCAAGCGGTTTTCATCAAACTCCAGGGAGCTGTAATCCCTGCGCAAAGTGGAGTTGCGCCACCGCACACTGAGGTTCTTGGCCAGTCCAGTTTGCACCACATACGCCAGTTCCGATTCACGGCCCCATTCCTTGCCATCGCTCACGGTACCGACGTGGGCGTTGCTGCCGCTGATGTAGCGGGTCATCAATGTGAGGCCCGGCAGGCCCAGATCCACGCAGTCATGGTCATAACGCACCTGCCAGGAGCGCTCTTGTGCCGCGTCATAACTGGAGTTGTAGCTGTCGTTCGCCAAGCTGGTGCCCGCGGTGCCATTCACTCGCATCCAAGCGTTATCCCCGAACATCCGTTGTCCGCCGAGATAAAACGTGTGGGCACCAATTTTCGCCGACAGCATGGCCGACCATGCCCGGTTTTCCAGATCTCCGGCCAGGGCCTTACCGTTTTCTTTGCCCGTGAAATAACCCAGGTTAGCCCCCAGCACCCAGTTGCCTGCCTGTTGGCTGTGGGTCAAGTTGAAATAGCGTTGCTGGTAGATATCAACCAACTCCGAATACCAGACGCCCGCTTGGGTGTTTTTCTCGTTGAACTGGTATTCGACGCCGCCGAAGTTGAAGCGGTCCGAGGTTACCTTCGCACGGCCAGCCATAAACATGGCTTCCATGCTTGCGTCATTACGTGGACTGTTGGCGCGGAATTGACCGCCATACAAGGTCAGGCCGTTGAGTTCGCGAGACGTCAATTGCGCCCCGCGAAAGGTCTGGGTCAGCGAGCGTCCATCGTCGGAACGCAACACCGGCAAGACTGGCGCCCATTCGCCGGCCCTGAATTCGGTGCTGGAGATTTTCGCTTTCAATGCCACTCCGAACCGGCCAAAATCATCCGCCGGGCGACCTTTATCATGTACCGGCAGCAATTGAGTGTTGCCAGTGCCCTTGCCCCCGTCGAGTTTCACCGAATACAGGCCCAGCACATCCAGGCCGAAGCCAATGGTGCCCGAGGTGAAACCCGAGCGTGCATCGAGGATGGAACTCTGAGTCCACTCTTCGGCCTTGGCTTGGGAATAATTGCGATCGACAAAGTTGCGATTGATATAAAAGTTGCGCAGGTTCAGCGAGGCCTTGGCATCGTCAATAAAACCTTCGGCGTGGCCGTCGGCGGACAAAACCAGGCAAACCAACAGGGCAGGGGTGGAACGGGAAAGGATTTTCACTGTTGTTATTCCTTTTTAGCAGGCAACACTCTCCCGTCGCGGATAACACAGCTATCTGCGGGGAAAACGTCTTGGATGTTTTATGTGGGCGGAACTAGCCCACGAGCGCAATGATCGCCGGAACGCTAAGGACCGCCGTGTAATACCCCATGAACTGCACACCGGTGTTGAAGCCGAGGAAGCGCGCAAGGAAACCGCCGAGCAAACCCACCGTGACAATCACCAATAGGCCCAGCAAACCTCCCTCCCATATGCCAATCACGAGCACCAGGCCGATAAAGGTCGAGATCACTGCTTCATGACTGATATTGCGCACCACGAAAGCCGCGGCGCCGTGGGCAAAATTCATAGTGAACGGATAGGCCACGAGAATCGCCACGACCACTGCAAGCATGCCGTAACCAAGAAAATCCATGGTGCTGAGCAGATTGTGCAGGTTGTTGACTTCGCCGGTGGCGTTGTCCACCCAAAAGCGTGGCGGTGCGTTGAACAGCGGCGCTGCAGGGCCAGCAGCCACCGGACTCAAGGGCAACCCGAAGGCGATCAGCGGGATCAGCGTTTCGGCGATGTAGGTAGACTCAGTGACACCATTTCGCGCGGTGATGACCGTTGTCAGGCGGTCGTATGCCTGCTTGATTCGCGCACCAATCACTTCGCCCATGATCACGGTCATTGCTACCGGGCTGAACACGAAGGTCGCGCTCGACACACTTGCCGCCATGGCCGTGATCTTCATCTGACGCGGGTTGATGACCTTGAGCGGATTGGGAAAGTAACCTTTCCAACCCTTAACGTCCGGCGCCAGGGAAAAAAACCGGTATTCACTGCGGCGCATGCGCTCGCGCTCAGCCGGTGCCAACAGGGAAAACAGCGAAACAATCAGCGGCGCCACGGCAATACCAAGGAAATAGCTAACTGACAACTTCACCCCGTAGTGGCCGGTCAAGACCTGCAAGGCGACAATTACCATGACAAACGGTATCAGCGCGAGTACGGAGGCCCAGCGCCCCGCCGAGAAGTAAGCGATAGCCAGCGCCGCGCAGAGGAACACCCAAGGCGCGAATTGCTTGATCACCTCACCAAACGGCGCCAGTAATACCGCGAACAGAACCGACAGTGGCACCGCGATCAGCGCGGCCACGGCGCCACCAGTGATCATTTTGCGCAGGGCGATATGTGGCACGCCGAGTTTGCGCAAGTAGTTTGCGTCGCCCAGCAAGGCGGTGGCCACTGTATCACCGGGAATTCCCAACAAAGCTGTGGGCACTGCGTGGGTCATATGCTTGGCAACCGCGCCGGCGAGGAAGAAGGTCAAGACCCCGGCAGGCGGTGCGCCAAGTAACACCACCAGCATCGTCAGGGGGGCGAGGGTCGAGGTTTCGTCTGTGCCCGAGACCAGGCCGATAGCGGAAAAAACCACGGCGCCCAACAAGCCTAGAGCAAACGCCATCATCACTTCATGCATGAGCATTTCCATCAGCCACGCCCTCCACTCAGACTGGAGGTACTGTGGGTTGCCAGTCGATGCGTATTTTCTTCCCGCGCCTGGGCCTCACGGAGCAGGTCATACAGTCCCAGCTCACGCAGTTCTGCGATCACTTCGGCGGACAAGTCTTCAAGCCGACCGAGGCTGCCGTACTCCTTGAGCAGATCAACCACCACTTGCTCGCGAAAAGCAGGATCGGCGGCGTGCTCCTGCACATCGCGTTTGGGCACAAACAATCTGGCACAGATCGCGCCGGCTAACAGGCAACCGAATACGCCCACAAGCATGGCGTATGTCTTGGCCATCTGTGCTGACTCGACAATAGGATGCAGCAAGTGGTGCGCGATGCAGTAGGCACCCAGGCTGACAACCGCACCGATGCCGATGGCACCTGCCAAGTGTCGGCTATCGACAGTGTCGCCCCATACCTCGTAGAGGTTTTGCTTTGCAGGCGGTGAAAGAGAATGCTTCATGGTGCCCTCCGGCCCTTGCGGGCTTGTTGTTTTTGTTGAGGCTGGTAAAGCATGGCCGGCCGTGCCGCAGATGCCGGCCGTATACGGCTTCATGTCACGTTTGGTCTGGTTAATGCCTGACGGGTGAGCATCGCCTTGGCCACGCGTGATCCACCGCTGCGCTGCAGTTGGCGATCGATGAACACGCCCACTTCGATCAGTTGCTCAAGGTCGACACCGGTTTTTATGCCTTGGCGTTCCAGCAAATACACCAGTTCTTCGGTTGCCACATTTCCGGTCGCCCCTGGTGAATAAGGACAGCCGCCCAGGCCGGATACTGAACTGTCGAACACCCGAACCCCAGCCTCCAGCGCAGCATGAACATTCGCCACGGCCATGCCGTATGTGTCGTGGAAATGTCCGGCCAGCGTAACGACCGGTATCTCTTTGGCACAGGCGGCTATCAACCGAGCGGTCGCTCGCGGCGTGCCAACGCCGATGGTGTCGCCGAGACTGATTTCATAACAGCCCATCTCATAAAGTGCCGCTGCCACCCGTACCACTTGGCTGATGCTGACATCGCCACTGAAGGGGCAACCATGTATACAAGACACGTAGCCCCGCACCGCGACACCCGCCTTGCGGGCCTTGGCCAGTACTGGGCGGAAGCGCGCCAGGCTTTGATCAATAGAGCAATTGATATTCCTCTGGGAAAACATTTCTGAAGCTGCGGCGAACACTGCTACCTCCTGGCAACCCACCGCCAGCGCTGCATCCAGGCCTTGCAGGTTGGGCACCAGGGCGCTGTATGTCACCCCGGGTCGCTGGCCGAGCCGGCGCAGCACCTGATCGGTACCCGCCATTTGCGGCACCCAGCGCGCCGAGACAAAAGCACCAACCTCGAGGGTTCGCAAACCGGCAGCGACCAACCGTTCCACTAGCGCTACCCGTGTGTCCACCGGCAGGCTGCGGACTTCGTTCTGCAAACCATCACGTGGCCCCACTTCCACCAATCGCACGGCGTCCACGCTTACGACCCGCGCTTTTCAAGCAGCAAGGCCTTGGCGCGGTCGGCACGTACGTCGCGACTCTCGACCATGCACTTGACTAACCAATCGAGCTCATCGCCACGAGCGCCCGCCGACAGCGCGACATTGCGTGCATGCAGCGCCATGTGCCCGCGCTGAATGCCTTCTGTGGCCAACGCCCGAAGAGCGCCGAGGTTTTGCGCCAGGCCCACTGCAACTGCGATCTCGCCCAGTTCCTGGGCGGTTTTCACACCAAGAATGTGCAGCGACAATTGCGCCAGTGGATGGGTCTTGGTCGCTCCGCCCACCAGCCCCAACGGCATCGGCATTTCAAGGGTGCCGACCAGGTTCCCGGCGCTGTCCTTTTCCCAGGTGGTGAGCGAACCATAGTGACCGTTGCGGCAGGCGTAAGCATGGGCGCCAGCCTCCACGGCGCGCCAATCATTGCCGGTGGCAACTACCAGCGGATCGATGCCGTTCATGATGCCCTTGTTATGCGTCGCCGCACGGTATGGGTCGATGACCGCAAAGGTGTAGGCATCGATGATGCCCTCGATGACTTCCTCACCGCTGTACTCGGCAGTCGCCAGGTGCTCCGGGGCGATACGCAGTTGCGCCCGGGCCAGGCGCAGGTCCGCCAGATTGGACAGAATACGCAGGCGCACTTTACCGCCGGTCAGGGTCTCCATCAGCGGCGCCACCGCTTCGGCCATGGTGTTGACGGTGTTGGCTCCCATGGCATCGCGGACATCGACAATCAGGTGGACTACCAGCATCGGCCCGCGCGGACTGTCGGCAAAGGTGTGCACCTCGATGTCACGGCAACCGCCGCCCAAACTGATCAGTAATTGGTCCTTGCTGTTGGCCTGGGCGATGATCTGTTCCTTGTTACGCAATAAGCACAGGCGTGCATTTAACGGGTCACTGATACCGACGATCTGTACTTGCGCACGCATCAGCGGCGCACTGCTGGACGTCTGGAATCCCCCAGCGTGCCGAGTCAGCTTGGCCATGAAAGACGCAGCAGCGACGATTGAGGGCTCTTCCACCACCAGCGGAATAACCACGTCGCGCCCGTTGATCTGAAAGTTACTGGCTACGGCGTAGGGCAGCTCAAAGGTGCCGATCACGTTTTCGATCATGCCATCGGCAATCTCCAGAGGCAGAGCACCGGTGCCGCGAAGCAAGTCGCCGTCTTTGGCGCTGAGCCCCAACAGTTGCTGGAGGTATTTAAGACGCTGGTCGGGAGAAAGGCTGCGAAAATTGGGCAAGCGGGAATCGATAGGCATCAAGGGCTCCTCTGGGAGTCGTTTGTTATTGGATGACGCCAAATTGCCCCATCTGTCGCCTTGAAAGAAGGTACAGTTTTCTCAGACAGTTCAGCGACTGTACCCATTACAAAAAGTCCATAAGGAAATTTGCCATGGCGCGCCAAACCCTTGCGCAACAAGTAGCCGGAGCCATCGCCCAGCAAATCACCGACGGCGCGTTGAAGGCCGGCGAGAAGCTGCCATCGCTACGGGAATACATGCGCCTGCATGGTCATTCGAAAAACACCGTAATCACCGCCTACGAGCACTTATCCGCTGAGGGGCTGGTGGAAGCCCGCCACGGCCAGGGTTTTTTCGTTATCAAACGCCTGGCACACACGCTTGAAGAAGACGACAGCCTCCCTTACAACCGAGCGCTGGACACGATCTGGATGATGCGCCAGCAGTTCCTGCGCGACCCTGGACATTCGCCTCTGGGGGAGGGTTTCCCGCCGGTTGAATGGCTTATGGACATGCGTTTGGACAAATTTCATCGGCAGGTGGTACGGGCCGGAGTCAACACCTTGTTCCGCTACGGCACGCGCCTGGGCAACGCTGGGCTGCGAGCACGGCTGGTACAAAAACTGGCGGACTACAACATCCCGGTCTCTCCCCGCCAACTGGTCACGACCCTGGGGGCCAACCATGCCATGGACCTGATCATCCGCCGCTACATCAATCCGGGCGATACGGTATTGGTGGAAGACCCCGGTTACTATCCGCTGTTCGGCAAATTGCAACTTCAGGGCGCGATGATGCTAGGTGTACCTCGTGAGCCCGACGGACCGAATCTGGAGGTGCTGGAACAGTTGCTCAAGGCCAATCGACCCAAACTGTTCTTCCTTCAGTCCATCGGCCATAACCCCACGGGCTCAGACCTGTCACCGGCCAAGGCGCATCAGTTGCTACGGATCGCCGAGACTTACGACCTGCTGCTGGTGGAAAACGACTCCATGGCTGACTTCAAGCCCAGTTCAGCGATTAAGCTGTCGGCCCTCGACCAACTCAACCGAACGTTGTACCTGGGCAGCTTTTCCAAATCAGTTTCGGCCGCGCTGCGGGTGGGGTTTATCGCCGGTAGCAAACAACGGGTAGAAGAATTGGCCGATATCAAGATGATCCTGCACAACAGCGGCGCCGAGTACAGTGAACGGACCATCGACGTGATCCTTAGCGAAGGCCAGTTCCTGCGGCACTTGTCGCGCTTGCAGGATCGTCTGCGCCAAGCCACTGCTCGTGGCTTGGCGTTACTTGACGAACTGGGTGCCGAGGTTTTTTGCCGTCCCGAACAAAGTCTGTATTTGTGGGCACGTTTTCCGCATATCGAGGACGCCATTGTCCTGACCCGGCTCTGTCTGGCCCAAGGAGTGATGCTGGCACCCGGGGCGATTTTTGCGACCCAACCCAAAAAGGCAGTGCCCTGGACCCGTCTGAACGTGGCATACCTTGATGACCCGGAGTTCTGCAAGATCATTCGGGAATTGGGCTGACCAGAGACAACTCGAATGTGCTGTTGACTCCGTTACTAAACGCTCTGGGAGAACAGCATGCCTTTAGGAATCTGGCTTTCTGAAAGTCGACCGAAGCTGAGTGAATATGAATCTTGACTCTATATGGCTACAGCCTTCATCGAGCACAAGAGCTGCGGTCTTGCTTTTGAACTGAGCGGAAAAGGAACGACGTCAAATACTCTGAAGCGTAAAGACCTGAAGTGAAGGGGGGGCGACTGACATAGATATTAGAGTGCCGCAGTGCGAGGGTTACGGGTTGCGAGCGGGCTTCAAACCTCTTGCAAATCTTCGCCCCGAACGGGTAGTTGCAAAAACGGAGTGGTGCGAGTGAACGCTTTGTGGCCGCTTACTTATCATGACGACTCTCTCTTGAGTTCTCTGTATCGCAGTGTCTCCAAAAAAGCAAAAGCCTATGTAATGGGTTGAGGGTTGTGCACAAGAAAAATCTTGCCTGGAGCCGGGTATGTTCTCGAAATGCATGGCGTTCCAAAGGCGTGTATGTGGTGGTTCAAATCCGAAGATATCATGTACCGTTTTTCGGAAAGTGAAAAAAAGCGGACCGGCCGAGCTAGCCAGCTACACACATATTTGATGAAAATATTGCTTATGAGTCCTGCATTTTCATCACATGGAGAGGAGGCACGTCCTACAAATTATGGTGACGACATGAGCAAAAAAGTCCTGATCGTTGATGATCATCCGTTGATTTGCCACGCGATCCGCTCAGCTTTGGCCACAATCGGATTCGAGTCCGTGGGGGAGACTGCCGACGGCGTAGATGCCATACGCATGATCGAGTCGCTGACGCCGGACATTGTCATACTGGATATCGGTCTGGAAAAGCTCGATGGTTTGAGCGTACTCAAACGCATCAGGCGGGATAAGCTGAATACTAGGGTACTGGTGTTTACTTCACAGGCAAAAGAGAACTATGCATCACGCTGCCTGCAAGCCGGGGCCAGTGGCTTTGTCAGTAAAAACGAACCGATAAGCAAGCTGGTCAAGGCCATCGAGACCATTGCCGACGGGTACATTTTTTTTCCGAAGGACGCCATGCCTCTGCCTGGCAGCGTCGATGCGACGGCGGATCTCGAAGATCTTACCGATAGGGAATTACAGATTTTCAAGTTGCTGGCCGAGGGGCTTTCCAATAGTGATATCGCCAGCCGTCTCAGCTTGAGCAATAAAACCGTCAGTGGGCATAAGGTCAATATCCAGAGCAAACTTGGTGTTGCATCGGTAGTTGAGCTGGCAGACATTGCCCGCAGGCATCACGTCATTTGATCACCTTACGATGAAAATCTGCCTGCTAACCCTGTCGTTTGTGCTTTTTTTGATATTCAGCTACGGCAGTCCGTCGTACGCCCGAGACCTGAGCCCAATCGCCCGACAACCTCTTGACGATCTTAAAGTCCAGCTTTCTCAGAGGGAAAGGCAGTGGCTTGCGCAGAAAGGACTGTTGGTGGTCGGCGTTTTTGAAGATCCGCTGCCGCCTTATCGCATCTTCGAAGAGAATCAGAAATTCGAAGGCCTGATGGCCGATTATTTGGTGGCGCTGCAACGAGAGCTGGGTGTGGCAGTTCAATTGCGCTCTTTTGAAACGCGTGCTGCCATGTATGGCGCCTTGCGTGACGGCACCATCGACATGGTCAGCAACGTCACTCGGTTGATGGCGCAGAATCAGGGCATGAGTCTCAGCTCACCCTATGTCGTGACAGAGCTGGCGCTGTTTTCCGAGGCCGGGGATTTGCATGAATATAGTGCTGACGATGGGCAGACTCAGATTGCAGTCGCCAACGGCAAGATGCTGGAACTCTTCCAGAGTGTAGGGGGGCGCGGACAGTTTCAACATTACCCATCGGCATTGTTGGCGATGTCGTCGGTTCTAACAGGGGAGAACCAGGTTTTTCTCGGGGATACGCTGTCCACTCATTACCTCTCGAGCCAAATATTCAGTAGCCAATTGGTAGTCAACCAGAGCGCGAAGCTTTCGGAAGTGGACGTCGGTTTCGGACTTAAACCGGGCAACGATATGCTGCAAGGCATACTTGATCGAGCACTGGGCGGACTTACCCGCTGCGAGATCATCAAGGCCCAGCACCTCTGGGGAGATACTGAGGATTGCAACTTCAGCGAGTTTCGCGATCAGCTCTCCATGGCTGAACGTGAATGGCTAGATCGCTCTTCAGATGTGCATCTGGTTGTCAGCGAGGATCTTGCCCCCTACGCATTTTTTAACAGCCGCGGGCGCTTCAATGGTATCGCGTCGGACGTGCTGGACATTATCCGGCGCAAAGCCGGGATTCGTTTCACTATCCATCGTGTCAGTTCGATCAGCGAGGCTGCGGCTCAACTGGGGCATGGGGCTACGATTCTAAGTGTTCTACCCGAATCATCTGCGGATTCGTCCAGATTTCTTCATACTCGTCCGCTGACTTTTGCACCCTATCTGTTCGTAGAGAGGCAGGAGGATGCGTCGGCAAACCTGGACTCGCAAAGCCAGGTTATCGTTGCAGTCGCCAAAGGTTATGCTGACCTGAGTATGCTCGGCAGCCAATACCCGAACCTGGTTTTTAAGCAGACTGACACCATAGGTGAGGCCTTTAAACTGGTACGTGACGGTGACGCCGACAGAGTTTTGGCTCCGGCGCACGTAGCGCGTTACTACCTCTCCTATAAATATGAAAACAGCTTGAGAGTTGGAGGTGTCGTCAATGGATCCGGGGCACGAATCGTATTTGCGGCACCTCGGGATCAAGCGCTTTTCATCTCTATTCTTAATAAGGCGATGCTGGATATCACGCCTAGGAAGAACCTGCAGATCATCGGTCGATGGCGCGCCAACTCTGCGACAGATGACCGATATTGGGAGGGGCTGAGGTCGAGCTTCTGGCGTTCTCTGGAGGTTCTAGCGGGGCTGCTGCTTGTAGCAGGCCTGCTGATTTTTGCTCAGCGTCGGCGCATCCTGCGCAAGCGGCAGGATCTCCAACAGCGTCAGTTGCTGCTCGATGAATTGCAAATCGCCAAAGAGTCAGCAGATCGGGCCAGTCGAGCCAAAACGGTGTTTCTTGCGACCATGAGCCATGAAATCCGTACGCCGCTCAATGCCATTATCGGCATGCTGGAGCTGGTACTGACACGCAAGAGCAATATCGATCTAAATCAACAGTCGGTGCACATCGCCTATGAATCGGCAATCGGTTTGCTTGCCCTGATCGGCGATATTCTAGATATATCGCGTATCGAATCAGGCAAACTTACCCTGACGCCCGAGCCGGCCCGAATGAAAGATGTGCTGGAGTCGGTAGGCAATGTTTTCTCCGGACTTGCAAGGCAAAAGCGGTTGAACCTGACACTCAATCTTGACTCGCTTGCCGCAGAGCAAGTGTGGATGGATGCAGTTAAGGTCAAACAGATCGTTTCAAATCTGCTGAGTAACGCTATTAAGTTTACCGAACTCGGGAATGTCGATCTTTCTTGCTCGGTGCACTCGGTTGGAGACTCCATCTTGAGTTTTCAGATCACAGTCAGTGACACCGGGATGGGTATACCACCGGCTCATCTGGATCAAGTTTTAAAGCCGTTCTACCTGGTCGATGGTGCGACCAGCGATTCCAATTCCGGAGCTGGGTTGGGGCTGGCAATCAGTCAGGCGCTCTGCCAATTGATGCAGAGCACTCTGCAAGTGCAAAGCGAACTGGGCACTGGTACTCGCATGAGCTTTTCGCTCGACCTGAACAGGGTGGTCGATTCTGCGGCAACGCATGAGGAGGGCAAGGGAGCTGCACGGAAAACTGAGGAGCTGTTTACGGTCCTGATCGTCGAGGATCACCTGCCGAGTCAATATTTGCTCGTCCAGCAGATAAGTTATTTGGGGCATCGTCCGCTTACCGCGAACAATGGCTTGGAAGGGCTTGCGGTATGGAGCGAGCATGATGTCGACATCGTGATTACTGACTGCAACATGCCGGAAATGGACGGTCTTGAAATGACCCGCGCCTTGCGCCGGATGGAGCAGGGCAAAGGAATCAAACCGTGCCTGATCATTGGTCTCACCGCCGATGCGCAGCGGTCAGTGCAGCAGGCCTGCACCGACGCCGGAATGGACTACACGCTAGCCAAGCCGACGAACCTGGCAGTACTCAACCAAATGATTCCCAAATTTGGAAACGATCAATCACCCGTGCCGGACGGGACATCCTGGACCCAGGATATTCGTACCAGGATGGCCGAGGAGGTGTGCAGGAGCAATCAGAGGGAAAGTATTGCGCTGCGTGAGGCGCTGGATAGTGGAGACACACTTGCGATTCAAAACATCGCCCACAAGCTGAAAGGTACGGCTTATCTGCTCAATCATCAGGTACTTCTGGAGCGCTGTGTCGAGATGGAAGAACTTTCGGCGAGAGCAATCACTCAGGAACTGCTCGAGGCAGGGCAGACGCTTCTCGAATCTCTCGAGAGCATAAGTCAGTCGCTGCAACCCCATTGAGGTGAGCTGAGGAACAGATTTGTCTTGGTAGAATTCAAGACGCGTCTTAGAGGACGTGGGCGATGACTCGCATACCCTTTGCGAATGATTTGAGCCAGGTTCTCTTGCACATGTTCACAGTATTCTCCCCTCCAAGACCTACCCATGATGAACCACACCGTACGGTTGCTCCCGATGCAGACGAGATCCGCAGAGGATTGCAAAAAGGGGAATTCGGGGCATTTGTACAGCCGAAATTCGATATTGTCAGCAACGCCATTCTTTCGGTGGAAGTCCTTGCGCGCTGGCAGCATCCCGAATGCGGGATGCTGACGCCCGCGGCGTTCATCTCGACGATGGCTCGCGAAGGCCTGCTCGACGACTTGTTGTTCGCGCTGCTGGATCAAGGTTTGGCCGCTCAGGTCGAGTTGCGTAATCAGGGCCACGTATTGGGTTTTGCATTCAATCTCAGCCTTAATCAGTTGGCGAACGAAACGTGGGTCAGTGCTTTGATCGCACGTTTGCAACAACATCCAATGTCGTTGTCGCTGGTGACTTTCGAGATTACGGAGGACGGCCCGGCAATCGCGAGCGCGCGATGCGCGCAGAACATCCTCCGCCTTCGTCAGCTTGGGGTTCGTTTGTCACTCGATGATTACGGTACGGGGCACTCCTCGTTGTATCGTCTGTGCCAACTGCCGTTTGACGAAATCAAGCTGGCCGGCGAGTTTACGCGGGAGGTTCTTCGTTCCTCGCAGCATCAAAGCGTCGCCCGCGCCACTGTCCTGTTGGCACGTGAGCTGGGTATGCGGCTGGTTGTTGAAGGCATTGAAACGCAAGAACAGCGTTTGTGCCTTGCGCAGATGGGGGTAAGGATCGGACAGGGATATCTTTGCGCCCGTCCGATGCCTGTTGAATGCCTGTCCGGCTGGCTTTCGTCATCGAGCCGTGACTTTGCCGCCTGATCAACGCCGGTCGAGCGATCGGTGCCCGACTTGTAAACATCATCCAATCAGTTGTAGTCGAGGATGTAATTCAAAACCGCATCGGCTCTGCCGGGTGTTATCTTGGCGCTGCCTTTACGCGCATATTTTGCATTGAACTCGAACGTATAACGCTCGCCATCTTCTTCACTTTTTATCCATTGCATAGGTAACCCGGCCCATTTACTAAACGGAAGTTTTATTCCCGCAGGGGTGGTGAGGGCGACACCAATGCCTTCTGCTCCCCCGGGGGTCAAGTTGAGCATTCCGGCGCCTTCGTTATTACCTTCAAAATATACTTTCACGGGCAAATTCGATCCCGGGAGAAGGCCACTGCACAGTACGCTCAAGCCTACTGTACGGGGCGTCTGCTGTTCGAGAAGTGGAATAGCTACTCTGCCAAGTGGGATGTCCTGACGTTTTTCACCGGTGCATCCTGAGAAATATTTACTGGAAATAACCTCTACCTGGCCAACAATTTCTATTTCTGCCGCGTCCCAGTCTTCAACTTGAGCATGTATTTTAATGTTTAAGTTGAGGTCGCCTTTCTTGATGTCACGGGCTGTACGTACGAGTTCTACATGTAAAGGATCTGGTAACCTACCGACCTGTCTCGCAGCATTGATGTAGCTAAGTTCAAAAGGTAGAGACTTTTTCAATCTAAAATCTACAAGCCGAATTCCAATGCCGGGTAGATTAGTTCGATAGACATCGTCGTAACCATCCTCCAAAGGCGCGTCTACTGTATAGTTATAATGAATGGGGTTTATTTTTGCTGGGCACTTGAAGTCAATACTGCTGTTCAAATTTTGCAAGTTAAATGCTTGATAACTCATGCGCTGACCAATGGGCGCGAGATTCAGCGTCTTAGGAGTCATAGCTAAACTGAAGTAAAATTTCCTTTGATTTGTCGTTTGTGGTGCCCACCAGCACCCAGCTGTGTTGTCTGCAGTGGCGACAGTACTGGCTACTATGGATAAAAATGCTACAACGATATGTAATGCAAACTTCAACTTTTCACTCCTTGATCAGCCTGCTGACCGCAGATGACATTCATCTGGTCATAAGTCAACGCAATGTTTTGAGGGGGAAGTCGATAGGGAGCCGAGCAGACACCGTCAGCCCACTTAACTTTCAGCCAGCCTTCATTTTTGATGCCGAAGACCAGGGCACGGGACTGGTTGTCGACCACGGCCAGTAATTTGCCGCCTTCGTCTTCTACCTGGGCGCCAAACGGCAGCTTTTTCCCGTCATGGAGGACCAGGTCGATCTGCACGCGCCGGCCGGACGAAGCATCGAAATGCGCTTTTACCACAGCCCCACGGCGCGGCACGACGCGGGCTGAGGTTTCGGTGACCTCAACGTCAGTGCCCAGAGTCTGGGTGTCCAGGTCAAGATCGTTGTAGCGATAGGGCTGAACGTAACTCTCGATGGCGTATCCGGCACTGTCTGTATGCGACGCGGCACCGTTGATACTGGCGCCCTTGACTCCCGGCACCTCCACCAGCGCAAAGGTTTCTCCCACCGGTTGGCCAAAGGTGACGCCGCCGCTGTGAGCAACGACCGACCCCGATGCAGACAGATCCATATGACGTGCAGAACCAGACATACCGTAGTTGCCGGCAACCTTGGCCATTGGCGCATCCCACCCAATACCGATACTGCGTGAACGTTGATCGCCGTAGA
Source organism: Pseudomonas fluorescens (assembly GCF_012974785.1). GTDB lineage: Bacteria > Pseudomonadota > Gammaproteobacteria > Pseudomonadales > Pseudomonadaceae > Aquipseudomonas > Aquipseudomonas fluorescens_BT. The sequence goes on from NZ_CP027561.1 coordinate 3,219,090, forward strand.
CGTCGGCCTGGGCGGAGTACGAGAGCCGGCCGTTATCGTCGAGATACCCCGAAACCCCGGTCTGAAGGCTGTCGTCGCTTTTGCCCGAGCGGGTGAAATTGCTGTACACGCGCTGCGACCGAGAGCGCGATCCAAAAGGAAAGCTCACCGACAGAGCGAGCTGATTGTCTGATTCATGCGAACGTCCCCCATCCTGTGTGTGCGAAGCGGTGATGCTGTAAGTGACTTCACCGACGTTACCGCTGTAACCCAATTGCAGGCGCTGTGTGCTGCCGGCGCGATTCCAGTAACTGGTCTCTCCCGCGCTGACAAACACTGAACCGTGACCTCCGATGTTCTGATTGATGTTCAGGTCCAGTCGACTCTTGGGGCGACTGCTGATGAAGTTCTGCTGATCAACTTCGCTCATCTCTTGGATATGCTCGCTAAGCGTGCGATAACCCGAAGTGGAGTAGCGGTAGCCCACCATGGTGAAGGTCGTATTGGTGCTGTTAAGTGTCTTTGAATAGAGAAAACGTACACTCTGGCCGGTACTCGCCTCGCCGTGAGCCGGTTGAGACTGACTATTGGTGATGTCCAAGGACATCCCGCCCAGGCCGGTGTTGAGGCCAAGACCAAAGTTGAAAGCGTTGTAATCTTCGGCGGCGAGCAAGCCTCCGTAGGTCGTCAGGTTGTCGGTGGCGCCATAGACCGCCGTGCCCTGCATCAAGTGAGGTGACTTCATTCCTTCGTTGTTGTACTTGCCCAACGACAGGCTGTACTGGAACGTGCCTCGCCTCACCATGACCGGCAGATAGGAATAGGCTTGCGTATACTTGCGCTCGCGACCATCGGACTCGATGATCGTCACCTCAAGGTCACCGTTGGAGCCACCCGGATAGATGTCGTGAATCTCAAAGGCACCAGGGGAGACCGTCGTGGAATAGATGACGTAGCCGTTCTGGCGCACTTCAACAGTGGCATGCGTCTCGGCAATGCCGCGTACAACGGGCGCATAACCCGACTCGTCATCGGGCAGCATGCCGATGTCCGAACCGAGCTGAATCCCGCGAAAACGACTGCTGTCGAAGATGTCCCCATTGGTATAGAGCTGCCCGACTGCAAAGCGGCTCTTGAGTGAGGTAACGTCGTGTTCCAGATAGGTACGGTTGCTGGAAAAGGTGCGTGATGCTCCAGTGCTCTGACTGAACGACGAATTGTTACGCAGGCGCCATTGACCGATGTTGAACCCGTTGCGCAAACCCAAGTAGCCGTAATCGTTTTTGAAACCGCCACCATTGTTGCGATTGAAGTTCAGTTGGTAGTTACTGAAGGCGGCGGTAATTCCCTCGTCCCACAGAGACGGATCGACGTAGCCGCGTGAGCGGCGCTTGATGTAAGCCTGCGGTACGCTGATGTAGAGAGCCAGTTGGGAGACATCCATCTCCACCGTCGCCCCCTCGATACGCAGCACATTGACCGATTCGTCGTCCGTAACGTGCTCGGAAACAATGCCTTCTTTCTGCAGCCGCTCAACGTCCACGCCCATTTCGCGCAGCATGCCGAATTTCAGGATCGGCCGTGCATCAGCATTGGGCGTGTCTTCGTCGGCCATAAAGGAAATGTCCTGGCGTCGTTCCAGGCGTTGGTTCAGATATACGTCGACACTGTAGTCGCCCGGTACGACACCATTGGATTGTTCGAAGAACCGCAAGTCGACCTTGGCTCCCTTGTCCTTGAGGAACATCGGGTTGAATTGTGTGGCGGATGCCGCCGAGGCACTTAACATGCTCGCGGCGGCCAGGCAGGAGAGATACTTGCCTGAGCGTTTTTGGGCGCGCTTCTTCCGAGACTTCCTGTTGTATTTTCTGATTTGCATGGAATAAGGCCAAACTTCCGTCAAAACACTACTTCCTGTGCACGAGGAATCCTGGGATGCATATCCCAAGACGTGCGCGGATGAAACGAGGGTGAAGCGGGAGAGGGGAGCAGCGTCAGAACTTGATCGAAGCCGTGTGCTCGATAAGTGCGCCGTAGTCATTGATCGATTCCCAAACGACCCGGGCATCCCCGCCCAGTGAGGCAGGTAATCCTTTGATGGCCATTTTCTGGGAACCTCGTGGACCGATCATGGCGGGCTCCAGTGGGTATTCTTTTTCGCCGATCGTCACGCTCATTTTCGCGAAAGAAACATGAAAGGCTGAGTCATTGGTCGCCAGCAATACGGCTTGGCCGGCGGTTCTCAGAATGTTCCACTTCAAAGCTCCGGCGGCCTCTTCTGCGTTCCCTGGTAACCCGTTGGGGCGGTAGAACAGCTTCAGGCGCTGACGAAAAGCCACTTGCAGGCTGTTCTCGGAACTGCTGACTTGAGGGATTTCCTGCACGCTTACCCAAACCACCGATTCTCGGTCCTCCGGCAGCCCTTTGCCCTGGTAGAAAATCCGCAACGTCTGTTGCTTACGGTGGCCCAGGCGCGCAAGTGACGGAGTGATTGCAAACGGAATCTCATGATCGGCCTGACCTGGACCAGCCTCGATCCAGGACTGGATCATGATGTCATCGTTGCCTTCATTTCGAACCTGAAGCGAGGCTTCATGACTGGACGCCGGAAAGATGATCCTCGTGCCGCCCACTTGAATGCCCGCGTCGGAAGCATCGGACAGCATCGAAAGTGTTAGTAAAAGACAGATACGAACGAAATTACCGGTATTCATCAGCGACTCGCAGAAAACGAGGGGCGTGTAAGCCCCTCTTTTTTGGACGATTTACTCGTACGTCAGGGTGAAAGGCAGAGTGCCGTTGGCAGTACCTGGCTTGAGTTCGGCACCGTTGGCCACATAAGAGGCCCGCATGCGCAAATCGGCGGAATACTTAGCGTCCTTACCTTCACCTTGGACCGTCAATGGGGCGGAGTACGTTTCGTTGCCGGACATGTTGATCAGTTGGTTGTTGTCGTCGAACATGCCGATTCCCACGCCCTCGGCACTGCCTGTAATCTTCAGCAGGCTGTTGTTTTTTGGATCGACACCGGAGCCGGACATCGGGTCGAAGCCAAACTTGACGGTGGTCAGGCCGGCGGCGGTGTTGCCGCAGTCCAGGTTGAGGTTGATGGCAGTACCGGCTGCGATGTTGCCTTCGCCCGCACCGTTGATGGCGTCCATGCTGACCTTGCCGAGATTCACGTCAACGATCTGCTGACCAGCACCACCGCCCACCGTGGAACCGGCGCCGGCTGACGCGATGCATGACGCCGCGACGATTTCGCCGGTGAAATTGATGGTGCCGTCAGCCGCCATCGCCGTGCCGGTCATGGCGCACACAGCCGTGGACAGCATCAGAAACTTAATTGCTTTCATGGAGATAAAACTTCCTTGCAGTGTTAGATCAGGCAAATAGCGCCGTGATGCAGCGCGAGGAAATTCTAGGAATCAGGGCAGGGGATAGGAATAAGAAAAATCTTGTGTGGTGGGGGGAGAATTCTTGAATGCAGATGTGGTGTTTGCTTATTACCTGGGTTCGACTACCCACAAACTCACCGATTATCTGATGCACAGCTTCGCAAATCTCCCATTGCTTGCCCCCATTTGTGTAACGGCCCGTTCTGTCTGATGTCTGCCGCTCAGGAACGACCGCTGTCGATCAGATACAGCCACTTGCAACCGGTATAAATACCGAAAGCCTGGAGCGCGCTCAGATGCGCCATAACACTGATGTATGTGCGGTACCGCAGATGGGACATGAAAATTTTACGACATGCTCTATCGTTTAGCAGTGCAGGTCGTTTCGCTGGGTGTTGCTGTTGTCTCATGTTGGTCTGTCCCGGGCTGAGTGGGCACTGACTTAAGGTGGATAATGCCCACCGCAAGGAGTGTTCATGACCCAGACCAGACGACGTTTTCCCGAATCCTTCAAACGCAAAGCGGCCGACCAGGTGCTTGCCGGCATGCCGCTTTGTCATGTCGCCGAGACGCTCGGCATCGCTGAAAGCCTAGTGGGCAGATGGAAGCGCCAGTATGAGCAGCTGGCAGCTACCCCGCTCAGAATAATCAGCTCCATCAGCATTTCGCAGACACATGACCATCGGTCGACCAGGTACATCCCGGGTACATGCCTGACGCGATCTTTACGGAGGCGCTCAATGCCGGCCAGCGTGACCTCAAGGAAGCTAAGCGCGGCATCCCTTGATTCCATGATCACTGCCAAACGTGTGACCGCCGAGCTTGAAGCTGATCTCGTCGAATTCGCCAATCACATATGGCAAATCCACCCAGCCGAAGCAGAACATTTCTTCACCTGTGCCACCAGGCATCTTTCGCCAAGTCAGATCGCCCAACTACCAGCGCCCATCAGTTGGAATTCGGAGCAAGAGGTGGCTTGGAGTTGCCTGGAAAAAAGCGGTATCGGTGCTGGATTTGCCGCAAAGCGTCGCATCGACCTTCGAGGTGCTTGCGCTAGCGCATTCAGGCACCGCGGACGCGCCCGATCAATTGTTGTCGTTGTGGTCGAAGTGCTTGGACGTTACGTTGGGGACGGCGTTCGCTCTGTATGTAACGCTCGTAAACCTCATACAGCTGCGCGGAGAGACCTACTGTCCGTCCGTATGTTTTCAACGCAGGCTCTTCGGCGCGCGGGTCACCTGGGTCATGCTCGCGGTCATTGACGGTGAGATAAGCATGCTGAGAACCCTGATTGATATCCGTGGTATAGAGCTTAAGAAGCTCTCCGCGACGGATACCGGTCTCCAGCAGCAATTCAATCATCAGCCAATTGCGCAACTGCACTCGGGCCGGAAACGGATTCTGTGCGTAGCCCGGTACAATCAATGTGCGAATGATCTCTTGTTGCGTATCCGTCAGGCTGCGGTAACGAGCGCGGTCCTGCCGAACGTTGATGATATGGCTCTCAAAGCGCCGCTCAATGACGTCGGCGACATCTGCAAATACAGTCTCGATGTTAACCAAGGTGGTTGAGTTCTGACGGGCACGCGGGATGTAACGGGTAACACACCAGGACAGGTACAGCTTCAGCAGTTGCAAGTATTGGTCACGGGTACGCGGATCAATCTGCAGAAAAGGTGCCGTTTCAGCTTTGCCGATTTGGGCGACCAGATTATCGGCCTGACGGCCGCTTTGAAGCCAGATGGCATAACCGTCCAATAAAGCCAGAATCGCCTCAAAGTGGCAGGCCAAGATGGCCTCATCGATATCCAAGTCTCGGCATTGGGCATAGGTATAGAAAGCTTGGATCGCACGCAGATGCGCCGCCGCCGTGTTGTAAGCACGGTGCCTGAGTTTTAGTTGGACGTAGATGAATGGAATGAGTACGGGCAACGGCGCGGCATCACCAACTTGCACCAGCAGCGGTACACGCTGACCTGAAGAGAACCGGCACTGGATCAGCTTCATCGGCAGACACCTCAGTCAAGGGCTCGCCATGAACAGGAGAACATGGCCCGTTGAGAGAATGGATGCCAGAAGCGGGTTTGTCGAATCAGTGTCTTATGAGCCTCATGAACATTTCTAACATGACCCATCGTTTAACATAATATACATTACACGTAACAAAATATTACGCGACCAGCCCGGTTGCACACACGATTTCAATCTGCAGCAACGCCCCAAGGCTATGGATGCCTGATGATCTCGTTATTTCAAATGTACGGATCTCAATCCTCGTCACGCGTCAGCTTTTCAATCAGCGCCCGGTGTTGTGGATATTGGGCCATAAGCTTCTGTCGATTTCCCATTTCCATGTCCGCGAAATCAAACCCTGGTGAGACGGCTTCGCTGATCAAACCAAAGCCATTCGAGCCGTTCAGCAGTCTGGAGGCTTTCCAGATTCCGCCCGGTACGTGCAATTGCAAATGATGTCCTGCCAGAACATCGCTGCCCATCACCAACGTCTGCAACGAACCGTCAGCATGAATCAGGCTGTACTCGATGGCGTCGCCCAGATGGAAAAAATGCAGGATGTCCGACTGGTTGAAATGAAACTGGCCGACCGGTGAGTCTTCGGTCAACAGGTAATAAATGGACGTCATCAAATAACGTGGACCGCTCCGGGTTTCGAGCATGTCTCGATGATCTGCCTGAAATGTTCTGCGGAAATAGCCGCCCTCGACGTGAGCTTCGAGGTCCAGGACGGAAATCACGTCTTTGGCGTTCATTTGATGACCTTCTCCATTGACTGAGCACAGTTTTTGCTTAGCTCAACTAAAGACTCATTTAGTGTAGTTAACCTACAATTGCGACATATTCGAAGACGTTCGCTACATTTACACTCTTTGCCTTACCACGCTGCAATATGCGAATCCGCCCTCGGCTCAGTCCCGCCACAAAGCACACCACTGACCGGATCACGAAGAATGATCTGCCCTCGTCCATAATCGGTCAGATCACAGGCGATCTGCACCTCATGCCCACGTCGCGCCAGGGCATTGGCCAAATCCCTCGAAGCCCCCTGCTCAATCCCCACCTTCATCCCTCCCAGCCATTGCCAGCGTGGAGCGTCCAGCGCCGACTGCGGGTTCAATCCAAAATCCACCAGGTTCATGACCATCTGCACATGCCCCTGAGGCTGCATGTACCCGCCCATCACACCAAACGGCCCAAGTGCCTTTCCGTCCTTGGTCAGGAACCCCGGAATAATCGTATGAAACGTCTTCTTGCCCGGCGCCAGGCAGTTGGCATGTTCCGGATCAAGACTGAATTCCTGCCCTCGGTTCTGCAGTGCAATACCGCTGTCGGGCAGCACCACACCCGAACCAAAGCCGTGGTAATTGCTCTGGATGAACGACACCATGTTGCCTTGCCCATCGGCCGTCGCCAGATACACGGTACCGCTGGCGTGAGGATCGCCGGGCTTGGGTGGCTGAGCTTTATCGCCGATCTGCCCACGGCGCCGTGCGCTGTAGTCATCACTCAACAGATCGGCCACCGCCACGCGCATGTGCAGTGGATCGGTGATGTAGTGCAAACCATCGCTGTAGGCCAGTTTCATGGCCTCCAGCTGACGATGCCAGGTCTGTTGACTGTCGCGATGATCGAACTCGAAACCTTCGAGAATCTTCAGCGCCATCAACGCAACCAGACCCTGGCCGCTTGGCGGAATTTCCCAGACATCCACACCGCGATAATTGACGTGGATCGGCTCCACCCACTGCGCACGGTAATGTTCCAGATCCGTAGCTCGCAGATACCCGCCAGTCGCCCTTGAATGAGCATCCAACTGTTGGGCGAGCGCGCCGCGATACAAGCTTTCACAGCGGCTCTGCGCCAACGCTTCAAGCGTCCGCGCTTGCGCTGGATTGCGAAACAGCTCCCCTGCCCTCGGTGCGCGGCCATCAATCAGGAACGTATCGAACCAGGCGTCCAGCACCTCGTCGCGATGAGGGCTGAACTCATCCAAAGCAACCTGCCACTGATGGGCAACCACTGGCGACAACGGAAAACCATCCCGCGCAAGGCTGATCGCCGGTTGCAGCAAATCAGCAAACGGCAAGACCCCAAAGCGTTGAGAAAGCTCGGCCCAGGCCGACGGGCAGCCGGGTACCGTCACCGGCGTCCAGCCATACAGCGGCATTTGTTCATGGCCATCGGCCCTGACTGCTTCGATACTCAAAGCAGCCGGTGCATGGCCGTTGGCATTGAGTCCATGTAACTGATCCTTGAACCAGACCAGAGCAAAAGCGTCCCCGCCAATCCCGCACCCTGTTGGCTCGACCACGGTCAGCGCGGCAGCCGTGGCGATGGCAGCATCGATCGCATTGCCACCCTTTTGCATCATCTCGATGCCGGCCTGAGCGGCCAGAGGCTGAGACGCCGCCACCATGCCACGACGGGCAAACACGCTTTGACGTTGCGACGGATACGGATACTCATGAGCAGAAAATTTCAGCATGGCAAAAGCTCTTCAAAGCAAGTTTTCGAAGTTTTTCAGGGTGTCGGGGGCAATCAACTCGGACCCGTTGTCGACTTTCACCACCTCGTCGGCAGCCTGAATCATGGGCACCACGGCAGCGCAGCACAGGGCTGCAAACATGCCTGATAAACGCATCGTCAATATCCTTGTGAATCTCACAGCACGCGACTGAGAAAGGCTTGGGTACGGGGGTGGGTGGGGTGACTGAAGATCTGTTCTGGCGGTCCCTGCTCGATCAGTTCACCTTGATCGAGCACCACCACACGGTCGGCGACTTCACGGGCAAAGCCCATTTCATGGGTGACCACCACCATCGTCATGCCCTCCTCGGCCAGTTCTTTCATCACTTGCAGGACCTCGCCAACCGTTTCCGGGTCAAGGGCGCTGGTGGGCTCGTCGAACAGCATGGCCTGGGGTTTCATGGCCAGGGCCCGGGCAATTGCCACCCGTTGCTGTTGGCCACCGGAAAGCATCGACGGATAATGGTCGGCCTTCTCCGCCAGCCCGACACGCTTGAGCAGCGCCCTCGCCTGTTTCTCCGCCGCTTTGCGCGGCACACCCAGCACTTGAATCGGTGCTTCGATGATGTTTTCCAGTGCGGTCATGTGCGGAAAAAGATTGAAGCGCTGGAACACCATGCCGATGTCCCGCCGCTGACGGGCGATGTTGCGCTCCGAATCCCGCACCAGACTGCCATCGGCCTTCGTGCGATAGCCCATGGACTGCCCGTTGACCCGGATCTGTCCCGACTGAATGTCTTCCAGCAAATTGATGCAGCGGATAAACGTGGTTTTGCCCGACCCCGACGCGCCGATCAGCACCACCACTTCACCGCGTCGCACTTGCAGGGAAATCCCTTTGAGAATCTCGAGGTCGCCGAACGACTTGTGAATGTTCAGCGCTTCGATGATCAGCTCGTCACTCTGGTGCGCCATGATTAACGTCCCCTCAACAATTTCAGCGTGCTGCGGCCGAACATCCGGCTGGATGCCGGCGGCGGCGACGAGGGTCGATCCGACTGGCCGAAGCGGGTCTCCAGCCAGCGCTGGAAAAAGCCCCACAGCGTCGTGAGCAACAGGAAATAGATCGCCACCACGAGGTACAACTCGAACACCCGAAAGGTCGCCGAGGTGACCATTTGCGTGCTGAGCAACAACTCCTGCACGCCGATCACGCTGACCAGGGTCGTATTTTTGAGCATCACGTTGAACTCGTTGCCCAGTGGCGGAACGATGACCCGAAACGCCTGCGGCAAGACGATACGACGCATCAGCTTGGCGAAGGTCATGCCCAGGGAACGCCCGGCCTCGTACTGTCCCTTGTCGACGGCGCCGATACCGGCACGGATGATCTCGGCCATGTACGCACCTTCGTTGAGGCCCAACGCAATGATCGCGGCCTGGATATTGCCGGGGATCATCAGCCCGAACAGTTGAATGTCTTCGAAGCGGAAAATCCCGCCCGCCGCCAGTGCCGTGTAAAGAAAGACGATCTGCACCAGCAATGGCGTCCCGCGCATCAGCCACACATAAAAGCGCACCGGCAGATGCAGCAAAGGATTCTTCGACAATCGCAGCAACGCCGCGGCCAACCCCAGAACACAACCCAGCAACATGGCCAGCACACTGATCAGGCAAGTCAGCCAGAGCCCGGTAAGATAGACCCCGCTGGGCTGCAACAGGTACTGCCAGAACACATCCCAATTGAAGTTCATCAACGCCTACCTCAATCAAGCGTGTCGCTGGAGACATGCCATTTACTCAGGAGCTGGTTGTAGCTGCCATCGCTGCGCATGTCGGCGATCACCTGCTGGACCGCTGCACTCAATTGTGGATCATCCTTTCGAATACCCAGGCCGGTGAGGATCCGACTGAAGGCCGGAACGCCTTCCTCAAACAGGTCCGGGGCCATGGCGGCGTAATAACCGGCGGTTTCCACCGTGGTGCCGTAAGCGTCGACCTGACTGATCCGCAAGGCCTGGAATGCATCGGTGTCGGTGTTGTAGACCACCAGTTTCATCGGCGGCTTGCCGGCCTTGGCCAGGCTTTCATTCTCGGTATCGAGCAAGGTCTTGATGGTCGACCCGTTGAGTACCGCGATCTTGTGCCCGCTCAGATCGGCCAGGGTCTTGAGCCCCTTCGGATTGCCCTTGGGCACCACCACCGCCTGACTGGAGTACATGTAGTTGACGATGTCGATCACCTCGCGGCGCTCGGGCTTGTCGAACAACTGGTCGACGATCATGTCGCACTGCTTGGCCAGCAAGGCCGGTAGCAATCCGGAAAACGGAATCACCCGCCACTCGACCTTCTTGTCCCCCAGACGCTTGGCGACCTCCAGGCCCAGATCGACGGTCAGGCCCTTTGGCTTTTGCGCTTCATCGAAGGAAACAAGGGGCGGCGAATCCATGCCCGAGCAATAGGTCAGTTTGTCGACCTTGAGCAAACGCTCCGGTACGGCAGGAGCGGCAACCGCCCACTGCGTACAGAGCCCCAGAGAAATTGCAGCCAACAACAGCCGAGACGTATGCATGACCAGACACTCCAGTTCGGTTAGTAACGGGGCAGTTCTCAAAGTCACAACATTGGCGGGTTCGTTGCCCGCTCTGTGGTTATCGTTCCGATTGCAGAAACTTGATCAACTCAGGCACCGTGCCTTCGATGTGTTCGCGCACCACCGCTTCTGCCTTGGCGGCATCACCGGCGCGTATCGCATCGAGGATCACCACGTGTTCCTGGCGTGCACTCAACGGCTTTTCCACGTGCTGCAGCCAAAGGCGCATCGGGGCTTCGATCAGCGCATAGAGCGCACTGATCTGCTTCACCAGCCGAGGCCGTCCACTGAGACTGCACAGATACTCATGGAACTTGCGGTGACGGCTGACCCAAGCCGCACTCTCGTCGCGGTAGTCATCCATTTCATCGAGCAGTCGCTCCAGCGCCAGCAACTGACGCTCATTGATCTTCGGCACCGCCACCCGGATCGCCAGTCCCTCCAGGGCGCTGCGCATCTCGAAGACTTCGTGCATTTGCTCGACATCCAAACCGCTGACAATCGCACCGCGATTGGGCCGCAGCGTCACCAGCCCCTGAGCATCCAGACGTCGAAAGGCTTCGCGCACGGGCATCCGGCTCATGCCGATTTCAGTGGCGATGTCCTCGGCGATCAGCCGGTCACCTTTGCGGTAACGACCGCCGCAGATGCCTTCCAGAAGAAAGTTGTAGGCCTCCTCCTCGGCGGTCATCGGTTGGCGCTGGTCGAAGGCGGGAGCGAATTGCATGGCGGCACCTTTTGTCTTTTTGTATCCAATAATCCACGGATACACAAAAGCAGAATGCGTGCCAAAACCTGAAGCAATGCACCAAGCGTTTGATTTGAATGAATTAAGGAAAAAAGATGCCGTGCACAACCATCAGATTTGCCGGCACGAGGATCGGGATTTGCTACCTGATGGCTCATTGCGAGCCCGGAAAAGGTGCAGAACGGTAGCCCAGTAACACCTATTGAAAACAGCTGCCCCCCACAACCCTCTATCCGGATCTTTCTTTCAATGTGAACTTGCTAGTTTAAAGGCCAACTAACCAAGTAAATCACTCAACTATGAAGGACGCTTATAGCCAGTCGAAATAACTTAAATAACAAAATAATGCCACATCGCCACCATCTAAGTAGCTTGCTAACAAACCTGGTTGAAAAAAATTACTCATCCGACTGTTTAAGCAGCATTTAAATCACTTCAACAAAAGCGCTCATCATGTTGAAAAATCTATGTAAATACACGAACAAAATCCTGCACATTGCGACACTCTCACGCCTACTAAACACTTTCTGAAAAACACCACGTCCCAGTCGACTTGCAAAACCACAACAACCGTCTAGGTTCATGAATATCCTCACTGGCACGATCCACCGAATAATAAGAACAGCCTTCCCGGCGGGAGCATTCATTCTTCTGAAACAAGTAAGACGCTGCTTTAGTTGCTGAACGGAACTCAGTCATCACAATCAAGAGGGATGCTTGATGAAGCACAGCCGTTGGTATCGTGCGCTCTCGAAAAATGCATCGGCCGGACATTTCTGGCTGTCACTGTTTTGCTTTGCAGCACTGGTGATTGCCAGCTTCCTGTTATTCGAACGGCAGATCCAGGACTTCCTCAATCATCTCGACCTGTACCTGCCGACTTCCCCCACCCAGCAACTCAACCTGGCGCTTTTGCTGATCGCCCTGTTGGCGCTGGACGTTATATTGCCCGTGCCTTCAAGTGTGGTCGCGCTACTGGCCGTGGCCACGCTCGGCAGCGTCGGCGGTTATCTGGTGATCTTCATTGGCCTGTGTCTGGGCGCCGGATTGGGTTACGCATTGGGTGCCGGATATTTCCGGATGCTGTCCAGTCGCCTTGGATTGCATCAGCGCAAGCCTGGGCAAATGGCCTATCGACTGGGCACGCTGTCATTGATCTGCCTGCGCGGCGTGCCGGTATTGGCGGAAACCTCGGTGGTGGCCGCCGGCATGCAGCGTTATCCGCTGCGGGCATTTCTGCTGGTCACTACCCTGGCCAACGCCGGGCTGGCACTGGCTTACAGCGCCATCGGTACATTCCTCGTCGAAGAGAACGCGCTGCTGGTGACGATTCTCGCCAGCATGGTGTTGCCGGGGCTGTTCATCGCTGGCTACAGCCTCTTCAAAACCTTGCGCAAACACGACGTCGGGCAAGTGCTGCATGGGCGTTTCGAGGTCAGTTACGACTACCCGGTGGTGTTCACCGATCACCTCTTCGATTCTTCCAACCCCTGCCTGCATCAACAACTCACCGCCCGGCGAAACGGTCGGGTGACGGTGATGGTGTTCGCCGATGAGCAACTACTGAAAAGCGCGCCGCACCTGCTGGATCAGATCGATGGTTACTTTGCCGCCCATGCAGCGGACCTGCATTTACAGGCACCGCCGATTGCCGTTCCGGCCGGTGAACTGAGCAAGGATTCACAGGTGCTGCAGCAGCTCTACGCCGACATGCTGAAACACGGGCTGGACCGGCATTGTTACGTACTGGCCCTTGGCGGTGGCGCGGTGCTGGATTCCGTGGGCTACGCCTGCGCCACCTTCCATCGCGGCATCCGCCTGATCCGTGTCCCAAGCACGGTGCTGTCCCAGAACGACGCCGGCATCGGAGTGAAAAACGGCATCAACGCCTTCGGCCAGAAAAACCTGCTCGGCGCCTTCTACCCCGCCACGGCCGTGATCAATGACTTCCAGTTGCTGACCAGCCTGACCCGCCGCGACCAGATCGCCGGGCTCGCCGAAGCGGTGAAAGTTGCGCTGATCAAGGACCGGACATTCTTCGAATGGATGGAGCAACAGGCCGACGCCCTCGCCCGTTTCGATCATCCGGCCAGTCGCTATGCAATTCGCCGCTGCGCCGAACTGCACCTGGCGCACATCACCGGCGCCGGCGATCCCTTCGAGCGCGGCAACGGACGGCCGCTGGATTACGGGCACTGGGCCGCACACAAACTGGAGAATCTCAGTCACCACCGGTTGCGCCATGGCGAAGCCGTTGCGGTGGGCATAGCCCTCGACGGGCTTTACGCCAATGCCCTCGGGCTGTTGAGCGATGTCAACTGTGAACGGGTGATGAGCCTGTTGACCCGGCTCGGCTTCAACCTGTGCCCACCGGAACTGACCCTCAAAGATGCACAAGGTCGCCCGCTTGTATTGCTCGGACTGGAGGAGTTCCGCCAACACCTCGGCGGACAACTCTCGATACCGATGCTCAGCGGAATCGGCCAGTCGGTGGACCTGCATGAAATCGACGACGCGCGGATGGAGCGGGCGCTGCAGAAGCTGTCCGTGCGCAGCACGCCGGTGCCCGACCTGAGCGAGGGCTTCGCAAAATGAGTCAGACTCCGCAAAACCTCAAGACCTGGCTGACCCTCGGCCGAGTCTCCAACCTGCCCACGGTGTGGACCAACACTCTGGCCGCCGCCCTGCTGGCCAGCAGCGCCGGTGCACTGGCGCCGCCCTCGTGGCTGGTGTGGATTCTCCTGCTGTTCACCCTGTCGCTGCTGTATCTGGCCGGCATGTTGCTGAACGATCTGCTGGATGCCGACTGGGATCAGCAACACCACAATCCTCGGCCTATCACTTTGGGTCTGGTCAGCCGCCAGCAAGTGCGCCTCGCCACTGTGTTGTTGCTGACACTGGCAGCAGCCTCGGTACTGGGCCTGAGCCAACTGATCGATCAGCCGCATTGGCTGCTGGCCAGCGTCACGCTGTTGGTGGGCTGCATCATTGGCTACAACGTGCTGCACAAAAAGTACGCCCACAGCGTGTGGTTGATGGGCGCCTGTCGCTCGGCGCTGTACCTCACGGCGGCGGCCAGTCTGGCGGTGCCGCCGGAGCCGATCTGGCTCTGCGCGATGTTGCTGGGCGTCTATATCAGCGGGCTGACTTACCTGGCGCGCAATGAGCACAACAACCTGTTGCTCAGTCGCTTGCCCCTGCTCTTGATGTTGAGCCCGCTAGCCCTGGCGATCTACGCCGGCAACCTGTGGTTCTGGCCGGTGTTGCTGCTCTGGCTCGGCTGGCTGGGCTGGCATTACCGGCAGCACCTTGCCAACCCGCAGCATCGAAAGGTGCGCGCCTTTATCGGTGCCGGCCTCGCGGCGCTGCCACTGTTCGATGCGTTGGTGATGGCCGTGGCCAATCAACCATTGGGCAGCCTGCTGTGTGTTCTGGTGTTTTTCCTGCTCCCACACTTTCAACGCTGGATCAAACCGACATGAACATGGACGTCACTGCGCCGCCGATGGCGGCCCTCGGCATGCGCCAGGATTGCCTTGCCGAACACCATCAAACCCTGACCTGGCAACTCGACGACACCGAATTGCATTGGTGGCGTCAGGCACAGGAACAATTGGCCCGGCAACCGGACGCCAATACTGCATCGCTCCTGAGCGGCCAGTGCAAGCGTCACCTGCGAGACCGAGCACTGCCCGACAGCCACTGGAGCCTGATCCAGCTGGCGCGCGCCTTATTGCTGGCACAGGTCCTTGAACAGTCCTCCAAGGACGGACAATTGTCCTTGCTGCGCCAGCTTTTTCTGTGGGGCGACGATCAGGAAAAGATCGCCGTCCTCAAAGCCTTCGATTGGCTCGACAGCCACGGGGTGTGCGTCGAACTGGCGTTGCAGGCCGGGCGCACCAGCAACAGCCAAGTGTTTGCCGCCCTCGCCCTCGATACGCCCTACCCGTTACGTCACTACCCGGAACGGGCCTTCCACCAACTGGTGCTGAAGGCGCTGGGCATGGGGCTGGATGTGCGACGCCTGACCGGTCTGAGCCAGCGACACAGCCTCACCCTCAATCAACTGGCCCTCGACCTGCTGGAAGAACAACTCGCGGCTGACCGAGCGGTGTCCGTCGGGTTGCCCCTGGCGATTGCCTTCGACCGGCTCACCCCGGCGCAGCGTCAGCGACTGGTCGAGCTGAACCAACAGCAACGTTTGCCGCCGGAATGGCGCAGCCACCTGAACTGATACCCAACGTCTCTTTTCCCTTGACGAGGATTCACCATGCCCAAGTACTTCGACCCGCACATTCACATGGTCAGCCGCACCACCGACGACTACCAGAACATGGCCGCCGCCGGCATCACCGGGGTGATCGAGCCGGCCTTCTGGCAGGGCCAGGCCCGGACCAGTGTCGGCAGTTTCATTGATTACTTCGACACCCTGCTGGGCTGGGAGCGCTTTCGCGCCAGCATGTTCGGCATCCATCACTTCTGCACCATCGGCCTCAATCCCAAAGAGGCCAATGACTTGTCGGTGGCCAATGAAGTGCTGGAGATCTTGCCGCGCTATCTGGTGAAGGACGGCGTCGTCGCGGTCGGCGAAATCGGCTACGACGACATCACGCCCGAGGAAGATCGCTTTCTCGCCGCGCAACTGGAACTGGCCAGACAGTTCAATCTGCCGGTGCTGGTGCACACGCCGCACCGCGACAAGATTGGCGGCACCAAGCGCACGCTGGCGGTGATTCGCGAGGTGGGGATCAATGAACATCTGGTGATCATCGACCACCTCAACGAACTGACGTTGCCGCTGGTACTGGACAGCGACTGCTGGCGCGGTCACTCGATCTATCCCAACACCAAGATGTCGGAACAGCGCATGGTGGCCCTGCTCCAGGAGTACGGCACCGAGAAAATGGTGGTCAACAGCGCCGCCGACTGGGGCATCAGCGACCCGCTCAAAGTGCCGAAAACCGGTCAGGCGATGTCGGCGGCGGGCTTCAGCGAGGCTCAGGTCGAACAGGTGCTGTTCCACAATCCGGTGGATTTTTTCGCCCAGAGCGGCCAACTGGACAAAGCCCTGATCAGCACCCCGCTGCCCATCGATCAGCGCCGGCAATGGCAGGACAACTCTGCCCTGCGCGGGCAGGAGCCGGTGATCAAATGAGTGCCGGCATGGGTTGGGCTGCCGCGCAGGTCGGGTATTGCAGCAACGTGCACCCGACCCATGACCTGGCCAGGCTGAAGGCCTCCATCGAACAGCACTTTCAGGGTGTGCGCACACAACGCGGGCTGAAAGAACAAGACAGCGGACTGTGGATCAGCGCCCTCGCCGCCACCGGGTTACAGCAGAAATCCGCACGTACGGAGTTCCTCGGCCTGCTGCAACGCAGTGGATTGCGACTGACCTCGCTCAACGGTTTCCCCTACGGGCAGTTTCATGAGGGTGCAGTGAAAGCCGCCGTGTACCTGCCCAGTTGGGCCGAGCCGAAGCGCCTGGCGTACAGCCTCGAACTGGCGCAGATCCTTGCGCAGGCGTTGCCGGCGGACTGTCATCAAGGGGTGATTTCCACCGTGCCGCTGGGGTACGCCGCCACCTGGAGCCCGACGCTGCAACAACGTGCGGAGTTTCAACTGCGCGAACTCACGACGTCACTGGCCAGACTGCATCGGGAGACCGGCAAGAAAATCCTGTTCTGCCTGGAGATGGAACCTGACTGCGTGCTGGAAAACACCGATCAAGCCATCGCCTTCTTCCGCCGCTGGCAAATCACGGATCCGCACCACGATTATCTGGCGCTGTGTTTTGACGTCTGCCACCAGGCCGTGATGTTCGAAGACTGTTATCGCTCGCTGGTCAGGCTGCGTCAGGCGCGGGTGCCGATCGGCAAGATCCAGCTGTCCAATGCCTTGGTCTGTCGCCTGCCCTCCCCGGACGACAGCCGCCGCGAACAAGTCCTCAAGACCTTGAGCGACTTTTGCGAAACCACCTACCTGCATCAAGTGAAGGCGCGCGACGCACAGGACCGCCTGGTGGCCTGGGCCGATCTGCCTGCCGCTCTCGACGATTGCGCGAAACACCCGGATCGCTATGCCGAGTTACGTATTCATTTCCATATCCCGCTGTTCAGCGAACTGCTGGTGTTGCCCGAGCTGAGTGGCAGTCAGATAGCTCTGGCGCAGACCTTCGACTATCTCGCTGACCATCGGGAGTTTCGCCCTGTGCTGGAGGTGGAAACCTACAGCTGGGGCGTCCTCCCCGCCCAATTGCGCCCGACGACCGAACACGCCCAACTGCAGGGCATCGCTGCGGAACTGAAATGGGTCGAGGAGCAGTTGCGCCAACGGCAACTGCTGCAACCACAAGCGCAGGAGACGTACGCCGATGCCCTCTGAACGACCACGCCAACCGCTGCTGCTGATCAACGTGGTCGGGCTGACGCCAGCATTGTTGGGAGACGCGACCCCGAACATCAATGCCCTGCTGAAAAACGCCAAAATGGCCAGCCTGCAACCGGTGTTCCCGGCCGTCACGTCGTCGGTGCAGGCCTCGATTCTCACCGGGCGGCCGCCGTCCGAACACGGCATCGTCGGCAACGGCTGGTACTTTCGCGATCAGGCCGAAGTGCGGTTCTGGCTGCAGCCCAATGCATTGATTCAGGGCGAAAAGGTCTGGGAAACGCTCAAGCGCGAGATCCCCGGGTTTCGCTGCAGCCAGTTGTTCTGGTGGTACAACATGTACGCCGACGTGGACGCCGCCATCACCCCGCGTCCTCACTACCCCGCCGATGGCCGCAAGCTGTTCGGTCTGTACTCGTCACCGGCTTCGTTGCACGACACCATCGAACGGCAAATCGGCGAGTTCCCCTTTCCGGGTTTCTGGGGGCCGGTGGCGGGTATTGCGTCGAGCCGCTGGATCGTCGATTGCGCGATTGCCGAATTCCAGCTCGACCGGCCCGATCTGCAATTGATCTACCTGCCGCACCTCGACTACAGCCTTCAGCGCGTGGGGCCCGAGCATCCGTCGATTGCCGATGAGGTGCGGGCTATCGACCATGAGGTCGGCCGGCTGCTGACCTTCGCCGAGGCGCAAGGCGCCGCGGTGATGCTGTTGTCCGAATACGGCATCGAAGCGGTCAGCCAATCGGTGTCCATCAACCGCGTGCTGCGCTCGGAAGGTTTGCTGGAAGTACGCCAGTCGCTGACCTGGGAATTGCTCGACCCCGGCGCCAGTGCAGCCTTTGCCGTGGCCGATCATCAGATCGCCCATGTCTATGTGAAAAACGCCCGGGACATTCCCCGCGTCAAAGCGTTGCTGCAGTGCCAGCCCGGTATCGAGCAGGTGCTGGACAAGGCCGAACAGCGGGCGTTTCAGCTGGATCACCCGCGCAGCGGCGAGCTGGTGGCCGTGGCTGCAGCCGGTTACTGGTTCGATTACTTCTACTGGTTCGACGATCGCAAGGCGCCCGACTTTGCCCGCACCGTCGACATCCACCGCAAGCCGGGCTACGACCCGCTGGAACTGTTCATCGACCCGGCCATTCGCTTCCCGAAATTGAGAGTCGCGCGCCGTCTGCTGCAGAAAAAACTCGGCTTTCGCTACTACATGGACCTGATCCCGCTGGACACCGGACTGGTCCGTGGCAGTCACGGACGCCTGCCCGAGCGCGAGGAAAACGGCCCGTTGCTCATCACCAATTGCGATCTGCCGTTGCCGCAAACCCTGGCGGCTACGGCGGTGAAACAACTGCTCCTTCAGCATTTTCTGGGGCACCTCTACCACCACTCGGCCAATGCCAAGGAGCTTCCATGCGGCGAGCCATTTCTATAACCGTTCTCAGTGCACTGGCCGGTTTGGCTCAGGCACAGGACACCAACAGTTTCGATTGCAATCAATTTCTGAAATTTGGAACCGACATTGCCAAGACCCGGGCGGCGTTCGAGCAGAGTCCCGAAACCATGGCCTGGAACTGGTTTGTCTGTCTGAACCAGTCCAGCCCCACCCAGGCCAGTAACCGGGTGTGGGAAACCATGAAGCCTTCGGACCAGGTCTACCTGCCCGATGGCGCTGCGCCCGGCGCCTACGCCAGTCCCGTGCCGCCTCCGACCGAGGTGATAACACAGGCCCGAACGCTGGGGATGGACTTGAACCGGACCTTCCACAACATCAATGCCACGCAACAGGTCGATGGCCTGGCGCTGCACATGGGCGGCGCCGTGCCTGCCTCTCAGCGAGGCAACCCGGTGCGCTTTCAACTGTTGATGGGTGAAGACACCTTCGACTACATCGTGGCGCGTCAGGTCTACAACATGAACGGTCAGGCCGCGCTGGCGGACAACCTGAACTTCCCGGCCACCGCGTGGGAGTTGAAGGCGGCGTGGCTGTGGATCGGCTCGGACACGACCTATCGGCAAACCCTGGCCAACGACGGTTACTACATTGGCCAGGCTTATTACCGGCAGGACGACGGCAGCTATCAGGTCGGCTATGCGGCGTTGAGCGGGCTGCATGTGGTCAACAAGCTGGACGCCAACTGGGTCTGGACCACCTTCGAAAACGTCAACAACAGCAAATACACGGTGACCAACGACCCCACACCGAAACCGATGACCAACACCACCGGGCCGACCCCGGCCGCGAAACCGGTGAACGTCAGTTTCCAGGCCAACAACCCGACGCTGTCGAAGTACGAGCTGATCGGGGTCGAGTTCCAGCCCATCACCCAGGTGCTGGCCAACTCGCAACTGGAGTCGGCATTCCAGAACACCTCGTCCTGCCTGGCCTGTCACGGCACTGCTGCCTATTCGAACGACAAGGGCTACTACAACTTCGCCATCAAGCAAGGTGGCGGCATCGTCTACCCGACAACCCCGCTGCCGCCGTCAGCTTTCGACGGCTACAAAAAACTGGACTTTGTCTGGTCGCTGAAGCGCGCCCAGTGGCAACGCTAAGGAGCACGACATGAGCGTATTGAACTTCCCCCGGATCTACCTCAACGGCCATATGTTCTGGAACCCGCCGACGGCCAACAACAACGATGTGCTGCCGCTCTATGACGCGGTGAAGATGGACATCAACTGGCCGTTCACCCGCTACTACGACATCACCCAGGCGAACGCTTCCACCACCCTGATGCCCTGGATCATTTCACCCGTGCAGCAGAATGATCTGCCGCCCTATGTGCAGCAGGTTCCGACCAACGGAAGCCCAAAAACCTTCCCGTTCATACCCGCCGAATGGGACCTGTTTGGCGACAACGCCTGCGGGGCCGTGAGTTACCAGAGTACCCGCTCGACCATTATTGGCGGCGAGTTGCAGGCCAACACCTACATTGCTCAGGACGCACTGGTCGGCAGGGACTTCCAGCTGCTCGGCAATCCTTTTGGCAGTCAGAGCCCGACGGCCGCGCGCTTCGTCGATATCAGCCCGTGGCAGAACACCTTCACAGCGCTGTACTTCGACAAGCTGCAGCTCGGGGATGCCACCTGTGGCCTGACGTTGAACCGTGAATACCGGATGCTCGACCGCTTCCTGACGTTCAATTGGGCCGGCGACTTCGGTGGTCTGGCGTATGTCACCACCACCTGGCAGACCTGCTTTCCCCGGGACAATCTGGAATGGGTCATCGGCGATTCCGTCCTGCTGCGCAATCTTCAGCAACAGATGGAGGCTCAAAACGCTCAGGGCCTGATGTTCAGGTTCGCCACGTACCTCACCTGTTACGACAGGAACGGTGTGTTCAACGACTTCCCGTACGTCGACACCCGCGACAATGACAAATCGGCGCAGGCCCGTTTGACGGCGATGTATCAGAAGGGGCTGGACAACGTATCCGATATTTTCTTCAACCCCGCCTACAACCGTACCGTAGCGACCCTGGGTCTGTGGTTCGACCACGAATACCCTACGGCGCCCGCCGGCCCGCGTCTGGTCACCGACCAGAAGATCATGGTCACTCGCCCCGGCATGTCTGAGCCGACCAGCACCAATCTGGGTGTGACCTCGGCGCAGATCACCAACAACATGCTGTCGCTGGATCTGGCCAACACGTTTCCGTTCTATCCGCTGGACAAGAACGCCGATGTCCTGACGGCCGAGAAGTTCCAGGCCGGCGACTACAAGCTGGGCGTATCGCAGAACGGGAATTTCGTGCCGGTGGTCGACATCGGTTTCGAGCAGTATCGACAGTCGGCGTTCGACAAGCGCTCGGGCCTGCTGGATATCCCCCTCAGCGCCACGCAAGCGACCACCTTGCAATCCGGCCCGCTGGAGCTGCAACAACAGACGTCATCAGGCCCCGTGAAAGCCGCCACTCAGCAAGTCTGGACCGCCGAGGTGGTAGAAAGTGGCACCTTCGTCGACGTGAACGACCGCAAGACGCTGAACATCATGGTGCAGAAAAATGGTCAACCGGCTGCCAACACCACACTCTGGGTGGTGGAATACGGCAACCCTTACAACGTGACCACCAGCGACTACTACCTGACGTTCCTGAATAACCCCGACTTCACGCTGTTTTACGACAACGCAGACCGCAACAAAAACACCGCCAACCTGCCACAGTTCAAGGGCACGGCGCCGGTAGCGAACTACCTGGCCACCGGCAGCGGTCGTCGACTGGTCAATCTGGAAGCCAAAGACAAACCGGTGGGCGTTGAGGTCAGTTATCAGTCATTCATGAATGGCTCAAGTCAACCGATCACGGTCCCCCTGACCCCTTGCCTGCAATTCGACGCCGGTGTGTACGTCAGCGGAACGCTGGATAACGATCAGACGGTGGATTACTCCTACGTCGCCACCACCACCGACGCCAACGGCATCGCCCAGGTGAGCTTCACGGCTGTGGCCCCGGGCTTCCCGACGCTGCGCTTCGTCGTCAAGGAAGACTCCAGCGACCCGGTCATTCCTTTCAGCTTCGCGCTCACGGACGCCCAGACCGACTTCCTCGCCCCGCTGCGCGTCCTGCCTCTGGACATGCAGCTGCAACAGGACTTCGTCAATTACTGGAACGACATCTACAAGGACAAGAATGCGCCCGAAGCGATCTGGGATGACTTCATCTACCCAAGGGTCCTCAAGACGTTCTATTACCTGTACCCGATCATGAACAAGTTCATGCCGCTCAATTCCCGGACACGTGTGGAAGGTGCCGTCGACCAGTTGATCCGGCTGATCAGCAAGGAGTACCAGGAAGAAAGCACCCTCGCGATGCCTATCACCCGCGACCTGTCGCAGAGCCGGCGCGCCGTGCTGGAGTTGTGGGCGCAGAAACTGGTCAAGCGCAACTTCCCGCCCATGCCACTGAAGATGAGCGATTACGACGACCTCTGATCCATCAGGAAAGATGAGCCACTGCGGGTGTTCAGGCCCGCAGTGCGCCTTGCCAGGGAGTGACCCATGAACGTCAGCCTCTTGAACCGTCTGTTGCTGTTGATCCTGTTGTTCTGTCCATCCGCATTCGCCCAGGACAGCGGCGCCGTCTACTTCACCAATGGCGTACACAACACGCTGGGGTGCAATGAACAGAACGGCAACTGCATCGCCAAACGCAATCCGGGTGAGCCTTCCGACCCGTTCTTTCCGGCATTCTGGATCAGCAACTGGACCATGTACCGGGTGATGCATAACTACGAAAACAACCCGCCGCCCTACAGCAACCCGCCAACGACCCTGAAGCCTGCGGACTACACCGTCTCCCGGGGGACCAGCTACTACGACACGACCTATATTCCGCCGGACGGCGACGGCTTCGGCGCGATGATGGAGCACTACGAGAAATACTGCCTGCCGATCTTCCCGATCAAGAACAACAACTACACCTGCTCGTTCGTCTCCCTGGGCAACAAGGCGTACTTCCTGACCTATCCGCAGGATCGCCCGAAAGACATGCCGGCCTGCTGCATGTTCTCACCGATGAATCATCCGCCACGGCAGGATTTCATCGAACACCTGCCCTACAGCGCCGAGCGCAGCAAGAATCTCGATGGCAGCGTGCAGGCCTACGCCCTGGATCTCGACTCGCCGCAAGGTCCGATCCTGTTCGGCTATGCCTTCTACAAAAAAATGTCGGGGCAACCACCCTACCGGCCGCCGCAGTCGTTCTTCTTTTCCGGTGACAGCAGCGTCGCCAACGCACCGATCGTCAGCCAGAACTACACCGACTTCCGCATCGCCAAACCGGACCCGAAACAGACCTGGGCGCAGGTTGCCGCCATGTGCCCGTCGAATCCGCCGCCCTGCCAGTTGTTCGAGCCGCCGACGTCGCAGAGCAACGGCCAAAAGGCGCAGTGGAACAAGCTCATGCAGCGTAAACCGTGATCAACGACGAAGGATCGCCATGAAAACCACACTCTGTTTTTCCGTGATGTTGCTGGGTCTGGCCAGCCTGCCGGCGCTGGCCAGGGAACAAGCCATGCCATCGGTGCAGGCCAGCCAGTTGAACTGCCAGCCGCCCGGT
Organism: Pseudomonas fluorescens; assembly: GCF_012974785.1. Lineage (GTDB taxonomy): Bacteria > Pseudomonadota > Gammaproteobacteria > Pseudomonadales > Pseudomonadaceae > Aquipseudomonas > Aquipseudomonas fluorescens_BT. Next base: position 3,242,736 of record NZ_CP027561.1, read on the forward strand.
ACCGCACCGGCCGCCACGGCCGGTCAGGATCAGTTCGATCAATACAGCTGGCAGATGTTCATCGCCCTGAGCTGGCCGGCAAAGAGCGGGCAGCGCGGCAATCCCGACTGCACCAAGCAGCCTGGTGCAGCCGGCTATACCGTGTGGCAGACCTACAAGACCGTCGGGGAAATCTTTCTGCCGAACGCTGCCAATCCGGGGCCGTGGAATTCCCCGCAGATCGCAAAAAGCTTCAACATCATCAACATCGCTTCTTTGAAAAACAGCGCTCAGGTCAACGCCGTCGATCAGGCGGTCGGCGGCTGGTTGATCGATCAGGCGAAAAACCCGACCTACTACGACATTTCGGCCAACGAGACTTCATACAACTACATCGTGGGCAACAACTTCTACAACGCCGATGTCGTCTCCAAAGCCAACAACATCACGTTTCCGTGGGGCGTCATCGAGATCAAGTCGAGCTGGCGAATCCTCACCGCCCATGACAACGCCAGCCGTTACCTGACCCTGCTCGCCCGGGTGGCGACCTTCAATGATCAGGGCGAAAAGAACGGTATCACCGAGGCGTTTCTGGGGCTGGTCGGCCTGCACATCATCACCAAGGCCAACGGTTATCCGCAGTGGATCTGGTCGACGTTCGAACAGATCGACAACGTTTCGCCCAAGGCACTGGTGAATGGCAAATGGGTCGATCAGCCTGTCGCAGGCACGGCCTACTCCTACTTCAACGTCGCTGCGCCCGCCGCATCCCTCAACCAGTCACCCTGCGACTGGCAGACTCAGGGCCCGCATCAGGTCTGCGTGCCCAAACCCGGCACCACGTTCCAGACCCCGAACCCGCTGAACCGGGTCACGCCGATCGCTGACATCACAAACCAGATCAACGCCCGTTACCAGGCCGACCCGGGGCTGCAAAACAGCGTATTGAAGTACTACCAGCTCATCACCACCCAGCGCCCGTTGATGCCGGATAACCCGAGCAACCCGCTGGGCCAGCCGACGCCGGCACTCTCGGCCAACGTGACCATGGAAAGCTACATCCAGCCCAACAGCAGTTGCATGAACTGTCACTCCATGGCGACGCCGGTCAAGAGCCCCTACAAGTCCGATTACTCCTATCTGTTCAAATTCGCCCATTCGCCGCTCGGCAAAACCATCAAGGACGGGAAATAAATCATGAGCATCCTCAATGGCCCGCGACTGAATTTCTGGGGCGGCATCCGCACGGATGTCAGCCTGCCGAACAACTCCCCGACCATTCCTTATGACGGCGATGACAACTGGCCGATCTTTGACCTGACCACTTCGACCCTGGCATCGGGGGCCCGGTCTTATACCGACGATCAGTTGAACAGCATGATCAATGCGCCTACGGGCGACTATTACACCGCCGGCGGCTGGAATCATTACGGGCAGCATGTCGTCGACATGCAAAACGCGCTGATCAGTTCTCAGGGCAGCCCGGGCAGCGTCAGTACCACTGGCGATATGGTGGGCCAGCCGGTCTATCTGCTGGGTTCCGTGGACCCGGTGACCGGACAAGGGCCGGTATCGGGCCCGATGATGGTGGACCTCGATCCCACCTCGACCACCACCACCCAGATATTTGTCGGTGGCCTGCAAATCGGTGGCAGTAACAACATCCAATTGCTGATTCACGACAATGCAGTTTGCAGCAGCCAGGATCTCGGCAAGCGGGTGCTGCAGCCAACGCCGAAGGAGCTGGATGCACCCGGTTCCTGCCGTATAAGCGGCACCTTCCAGCTGACCTTCCCGCTGAGCAGCATTGTCAGCTGGAACCAGAACAGCAGCGGTTTGCGATCGATCATCCAGGCACCGGGTGCCACCGGTATTGTCCTGCGCTTCGTGATGTTCGAAATGTGCCCGACGATGGCCACGCCCCAGTTGCAAGCCGATTATGCCGCCGGCAGAGACACCCCGAACCCGAGCATCGGCCGGGTCATCGGTACATTGGCGCCGGCGTTCGCCAATGAGCCGCTGGACTGTCAGGCGGGCCGTCAGATCGTCAATCAGGACACGGGCGGCACCGGCTACGCAGACCTGAGCAGCGCGACAATGCTGAGTGTCGACATGGTCAACATCATTCCGAAAGAGACGTTCAGGGCCGTCAGGGACGACATCACCAGCCCTATCGGACCCAACGGCAATTACGGTCCTGTCACCCTGACAGCCGGTGAGACCACCCTGGCCACACTCGATCCGACCAGCAGTCCCCTGCTCGACTATTACGTGTATGGTGGCATTGTCGATCTGCCTCTTAATACAGCCCAACAGTCGGCGGTCAGATCCTCGGCGCTGGCCATCGACGCACCCGGCACGGTCGCCGGGACTACGTTGCAGGCAACAGAGTCTGTCTACCGGATCTATGCCGATCAGCGCAGCGTCTATACCGAGGACTACCCACAGGGCCTGTCGATTACGCTGCAGGTCCGGTATCTGGGAGCTGCGGTGACCAGCACCACCGAAATCGATCTCACCGCCGCGCCCTCGGGACCGTATTACACACAACAGCGCTACTGCGACTTCCTTTATTTCCCCCCGGCCCTGACGGTGAGCCCCGGTCAGTTGTCCGTCACGTTCTCCGTCAACGTAAAACCCGCAGCGGCGCCCCTCGCCGGTTTCGTCGCCCTGACCTACACCGTCAACGGTCAGCAAAGCGGCACGTATTTCACTAACTTCCGCAAATACGCCCAGACCGACTTCGGCATCCCCGGAGGCACCACCATCACCTGGGAAATGATGTATCCAAACGTCCTGCGCTTTCACTACCTGGCCTTTCCGGCCATGTCTCGCTACATCCCGCTGAACCAGCCCGACGCGATCATGGGCGCGAAAAATCCGATCCTCGCCCGCACTTCGGATGCCTACAAAGGCACCACGCTGTTCATGCCCGTGGTGCGCTCGATGTCGCCTTGTCAGCGGGCACTGTTGCGGGCTTATCTCACGGGCGAACCCTGGCAGCCACCGCAGTAATCGCATCCCTCAGCCCATGGAGAGAAACCTATGACTGTTCATGTTCCTGCGCGCCCCCACGAGACGCTGCGCCCCAGCACTATCATCGCCGAAGGCCTGTTGAATCCACGTGGCGCCTGCGTGCAAGCCGATGGCAGCCTGCTGCTGGTCGAGGCTGGATCAGGCCTGCCGGACCAGACGTTCAGCGGCCGCATCAGCCGACTGCGACCGGACCCGCTCAAGCCCGGCGCGTATCTCGCCCCTGAAACACTGGCGCCGGGTTTTCGCTCGATGAACATGCAGGCCCGCATGCTGCGCGATGAAATCATGGGCCTGTCGGACATCGCCTGCGGTGACGGACGCTGTCTGGTCAGCCAGACCGATTATGTCGCGGGCTCGAAACTGCTGGACCTGCAATACACCCCGCCCGAGCCGGTGTTTCACAGTCGGGGCAATCTCAATGCACTGTGTTATCACCCGACCCGCCACAGTTGGCTGGCCGTCAAACCCGATACCAACCAACTGGTGGAATTCCGTAGCGGCGAGGATGAACAGGTCTTGGTCCAGTTGCCCGATCTGGACATGGGACAGGAAGCCGTTCCCGTCACACTGATCCACGAACCGGCGACAGACGCCGTGCTGCTCAGCCTGTTCTCCGGCGAGCTGCACAACGACCCGGCTCGCAAAGGCATCGACTTTGACGATCAGGCCGGTCAGGTGATTCGGGTCTGGCCCGACACCGGCCGGATCGAAGTGCTGATTCGTGGCCTGCAATTGCCCACCGGGCTGGCACTGTGTCCGCAAGGCGATGTGTTGGTGCTGGAGCTCTGTAGCCGTCTGCAACAACCGTTGCCGCCTGACTGGAATGGCGAACCGCTGCATGGCGGATTCACTCGATTCAGCGGGCGACTGTTGAGCTGCAATCTGCAAACGGGCGAAGTAACCGTGCTCGCCCGTGACCTGGATACCCCGTCCAACCTGTGTCTGGTGCAGGACGCGGTACTGGTGAGCGAAGGCATGGGGTTGACGGGGCGCCTCCTGCCCACGCCAGACAATAAAGTCGTTGCGTTGAGTGGCAGGCTGCGTCGGGTACAGCTCTGAAAACGGCTGAAAAAAAGGCGCGCCCCTGTAAGAGGCGCGCCTTCTGTTTATTGAGTGACCACGATCTTGCCGATCATCTGCGGATGCAGCACGCAGAAATACTCGAACTCGCCCGGCGTATTGAACACCCAGGAAAAACTGTCATGGGTGTCCAGCGCCCCGGAGCGAAACACCTTGTGGGTTTCGGCCACCGTGTGCGGGATCTGGTCGTCATTGACCCACGTCACCTTGGTGCCCACGGCCACGGTCAGATCCTTGGGGCCGAACATGAACTCCTTGATATCGACTTTCACCTCCTGCGCCCACACCGGCATCGACAACATCAGGCACACCACGGCCAACAGTCGCGTTTTCATCAGGCTGCCCTCCCCTAGACCAGTGTCGAATCGATCAACGCCAGCGGATGATCGCCCTGTGTCGCCCGCACTTCGGTAATCCCCAGATAGTTGCGCAACTGATCGGCCGCCACCGTCATCGGCCCCGGCGACGGTGCCGCGCCCGGTGCCGGTTGCGGATAGGCCGTGCCACGGGCGGTGTGGAAGGTGATGTTGCCTTCGACCTTCTGGATCACCTGATGAATGTGCCCGTTCAGCACCGTCACCGAGCCGTACTTGCGCAGCATCGCAATCGCCTGATCGCCATCCTCGGTGCCCCAGCCCCAGGGCTGATAGATCGTCCACAGCGGAATGTGGGTGAACACCACGATCGGCGTGCTGGTCGAAACTGCCCGCAGATCATCGGCCAGCCACGCCAGTTGATCGACGCCGAGGTTGGCTTCATGGCCAGCCTGGAAGTTGAAGACATTGACCAGCGCGATGAAATGCACGCCGTGGTCATCGAAGCTGTACCAGCCATTGCCTTTGGTGCCCTTGCCGTAGCGTTCCAGATAGAGCTTGCCGCCGCCCTCGTCGAGGGTGTCGTGTTCGCCGGGGATGTAATGCACGGTCGACGGCAGGCCTTTGAGTACCTGTGCTGCGGTGTCAAATTCCTCGGCCTTGGACAGGTGGGTGATGTCGCCGGTGTGCAGGATCAGCGACGGCCGTTTCGGCAGTGCGATGACCTTGTCGATTGCCACTTGCAGGGTTTTCACCGGCTCCGGGTTGGCGTCCTTGTTGAAGCCGATGTGCGAGTCACTGATCTGCACGAAATGAAAGGTGCTGGCCAACGCCTTGGGGTCGGTGACGTTACCTGCTTCATCCATCGCAAAGGCTCTGGGAATGCCACCGCTCAAGGCCCAGAGGACACCGGCCCCGGCCCATGCCGAGCATTTGAGCAGCGTTCGCCGGTCCGGGTTATGCAGCAAGCCGTCGGTGCGCAGTGGATGTTTTGTTTGATTGTCCATCGGTATGTCCTCGAGGGCGGACTACAGTGATGTAGCTGACACTAGGAAGAACCTTGCGGGACGAACGTTTATTCCGCGCCGCAACACAAATTTTCCAGGGAATAAAACACGACGCATCACGGTTATAGGGGGTGTGACGGTGCGGAAATCACTATGAATCGATTCGAGGAACTGGTTGCGCCGCACCTGGACGCGGCTTACAACCTCGCGCGCTGGCTTACGGGCAGCGACAGCGCCGCGCGAGACGTGGTGCAGGAAAGCGCGTTGCGTGCCTTCCGGTATTTGCAGCGTTTCACTGACGGCAATGCCAAGGCCTGGTTCCTGACCATCGTGCGCAACGAAAGCTACACCTGGCTCAAGGCCTCGGCCGGGCGCCACTGGGTGCCTGTCGACTACGAAACCGATCACCACGAAGGCGCCTTGAGCCACCACCAGACGCCGGAACTGCTGGCCATTCACACGGAAAACGCGGCACTGATCCAGCGGGCATTGAGCGCCTTGCCGCCGGCCTTTCGCGAGGTCATCGTGCTCAAGGAGCTCGAAGACATGCCCTACAAGGACATCGCCCTGGTGGTCGATATTCCCATCGGCACGGTCATGTCGAGGCTGGCCCGGGCCCGTGCGATGCTCAAGCTCGAATTACTGAAGTGGCACGAACATGAATGAACTCGATTGCGCGATTTGCCGCACGCAACTGCACGGTTTTCTGGATCAGGAACTTGATCCGGAGGTGGCTGCGCAAGTGGCTGCGCATCTGAACACCTGCGGCGAGTGTTCCCGACGGCATGCCGAGGCGAAGGTGCTGAAGATCAGTGTGAAGCGCCACGCGCCCTATTACGCGGCACCGGAATCACTGCTCGCCAGTGTGTTGGCCGCGCAAACGCCCGCCTCGCCGAGTCGGCGTTGGCAAAACTGGTTCGCCCCGGCATTTTCCGCAGCAGCACTGGCGCTGGCGCTGGTGCTCTACGTGGCAACGCCCGGCAGCGAACAACCGTTGATGGACGAAGCCGTCTCCAGCCATATCCGCTCGTTGATGGGCGAACACTTGAACGACGTGGTGTCTTCCGACCGCCATACCGTCAAACCCTGGTTCACCGGCAAGCTCGATTTCTCGCCGCCGGTCGTGGACTACGCGGCACAGGGCTTCCCACTGCTCGGCGGGCGGCTGGATTACCTGCAACACCAGACCACCGCCGCCCTGAGTTACGGCCGGGCCAAACACATCATCAATGTGTTTATCCTGCCGACGCCGGAGGCCGACAAACCCTTGCAGAGCCAGGCGATTCGCGGCTTCAACGTGGTTTCCTGGCAGGCAAACCACATGCGGTTCGTACTGGTTTCCGATGTGGAAAAAGGCGAACTGGAAGCGCTCGGGCAATTGCTCAGAAAGGGCGCCTGAGAGGGAAATCCCTTTCCGTCAGCGGCACGATCGCTTCAATGTCTCACTCGGCAACTCATTGAACAGCGCCCGATAACTATTGGAAAACCGCCCCAGATGCCAGAACGACCAGTTCATCGCCACTTCGGCCACCGTGGTGCCCGAAGTGGCACCCTTGAGCAGTTCCCGGCGGGCACTGTTGAGCCGCCGCAGACGAAGCCATTGAGTCGGTGACATCCCGGTGTAGGCCTTGAACGTCTGCTGCAACTGCCGCAACGACACCCCGGCGACCTGGGCCAGTTCCAGCAGATTGAGGGTTTCTTCCGGCGAGTCCGCCGCCCATTCCCCGACCCGTTTCATGGTCGTCCGCTCTTCGGCGCGGCGCTGCAAACCACCGCTGTCCAGACATACACAGGCGTTATCGAGGATGAACAGACAGTCCTCCAGCAATTGCTGGGTCAGCGTTTCTTTGCTTGGCTGATCAAGGGCTTGCGACAACTTCGTGAGCGTGGAGCTTAACCAGCGGCTGAACAGCGCATTCTGCGCGCCGTTGAGTGGCGCCATGAACAGACCTTCCAGCCGAGCCACGTCCAGACCGTTCTGGCGGACGAATTCGGGACCGAACACCACGGCGATTTCCTGGTAGTTCTCCGGGGTGATCCAGATGTTGCGACTCTCTTCATTCAGCAGATACAGCGCGTTGTCACTGCGATCGAAGCAGAACGCCAGAGACCCCGGCGGCGCACTGAAATTCTGCTCGACCCGGGTGTTCATCTGTTCTTCGTAGACCTCCACGCCTTCCAGGTCCAGATAGCGGATTCGCCCGGCGAAATGCCCCGGCGACATCTGTTGATACTGCTGGACCCAGCCCGGTGTCGCGCGGATCTGCTCGGCGACATCGGCGGTGTTGAAAGCTTGAACCTGTAGCGGATTGCACGTCGTCATGGGAGACCTTGCGCACTCTTTTGGTGCGCTTTGGTACTGCTGAAAGTGGATAGATGGAACGGCAAGGCCCGCCCAAGATAGTCGTCAACGCGCCACAGGGGAAGCCTGCGAAAGATGAAATCGCGATTCCCCCGCGTCAACAAAACCAACGACGAGGTCTTTATGAATGCCCCTTTCGATCAGCTGTTCACATGGCTGAAAGATCACAAGATTACCGAAGTGGAATGCGTGGTCAGCGACCTGACCGGCATCGCCCGCGGCAAAATTGCACCGACCAACAAGTTCCTGCATGAGCGAGGCATGCGCCTGCCGGAAAGTGTGCTGCTGCAAACGGTAACCGGGGATTTTGTCGACGACGACATCTACTACGACCTGCTCGACCCGGCCGACATCGACATGGTCTGCAAACCGGTGAGCGACGCGGTGTACGTGGTGCCATGGGCCATCGAGCCAACGGCCATCGTGATCCACGACACCTTCGACAAGTTTGGCAATCCGATCGAACTGTCACCGCGCAATGTGCTGAAGAAAGTCTTGCAGCTGTACACCGACAAGGGCTGGAAGCCGATCGTGGCGCCGGAAATGGAGTTCTACCTGACCCAGCGCTGCGAAGACCCGGACTTGCCGTTGAAGGCACCGCTGGGCCGTTCCGGGCGTGCCGAAAGCGGTCGTCAGTCGTTCTCCATCGATGCGGCCAACGAATTCGATCCGCTGTTCGAAGACGTCTACGACTGGTGCGAACTGCAAGGCCTGGACCTGGACACGCTGATTCACGAAGACGGCCCGGCGCAGATGGAAATCAACTTCCGTCATGGCGACGCGCTGGATCTGGCCGACCAGATCACCGTGTTCAAGCGCACCCTGCGCGAAGCCGCACTCAAGCACAACGTCACTGCGACCTTCATGGCCAAACCGATTGGCGACGAACCCGGCAGCGCCATGCACCTGCACCAGAGCGTGGTGGAAATCGCCACCGGCAAGCCGATTTTCGCCAACGCCGACGGCACCATGAGCGACCTGTTCCGCCATCACATCGGCGGTCTGCAAAAGCTGATCCCGAAAGTGCTGCCGATGTTTGCGCCCAACGTGAACTCGTTCCGCCGCTTCCTGCCGGACACCTCGGCGCCGGTCAATGTCGAATGGGGCGAAGAAAACCGCACCGTCGGCCTGCGGGTTCCGACCTCCGGTCCTGAAGCAATGCGCGTGGAAAACCGCCTGCCGGGCGCCGACGCCAACCCGTACCTGGCGATTGCCGCGAGCCTGCTGTGCGGCTACATCGGCATGGTCGAGGGTATCGAGCCAAGCGCTGCCGTCGAAGGTCGCGCCTATGAGCGCCGCAACTTGCGTCTGCCGATCACCATCGAAGAGGCCCTGACCCAGATGGAAGAGTGCGACACCGTCGCCGAGTACCTGGGCAGCAAGTTTGTGCGTGGTTATGTGGCGGTGAAGCGTGCCGAGCATGAAAACTTCAAGCGCGTGATCAGCTCCTGGGAGCGTGAGTTCCTGTTGTTGAGCGTTTAACCAAAACAAAAACAACCAACCCAACGATCGTTCCCACGTTCTGAGTCCGCTTGGGACGCGAAGCGCCCCGGGCTGCATTCCCACGCAGAGCGTGGGAACGATCAATCGAAGAGGTGTCGATATGCGTCTGTTGAAATCCGTGATCCCCGCCGCTCTGGCCCTGGCATGCAGTGCCGGAGCCCTCGCCCAACCGCAGGTCAGCGTCTACAACTGGACCGATTACATTGGCGAAACTACCCTCGCCGACTTCCAGTCATCCAGCGGGATCAAGGTGATCTACGACGTCTTCGACTCCAACGAAACCCTCGAAGGCAAATTGCTCGCCGGACGTACCGGCTACGACGTGGTGGTGCCGTCCAATCACTTCCTGGCCCGTCAGGTGAAGGCAGGGGCGTTCCTCAAACTGGACCGCTCGCAACTGCCGAACTGGAAGAACCTCGACCCGAAACTGCTGGCCCTGCTCGAGAAAAACGACCCGGGCAACGAACACTCGGTGCCGTACCTGTGGGGCACCAACGGCATCGGCTACAACGTCGACAAGGTCAAGCAGGTGCTGGGCATCGACCACATCGATTCCTGGGCCGTGTTGTTCGAACCGGAGAACCTGAAAAAACTCACCCAATGTGGCGTATCGATGATGGACTCGGCGGACGAAGTGTTCCCGGCGATCCTCAATTACATGGGCATGGACCCACGCAGCGAGAACCCGGAAGACTTCAAGAAAGCTGAAGCCAAACTGCTGAGCATCCGCCCGTACATCACCTACTTCCACTCGTCGAAATACGTGTCGGACCTGGCCAACGGCGATATCTGCGTGGCCTTCGGTTACTCCGGCGACGTGTTCCAGGCGGCCAACCGCGCCAAGGAAGCGAAGAACGGCGTGAACATCGCTTATGCGATTCCCAAGGAAGGCGCCAACCTGTGGTTCGACCTGCTGGCGATTCCCGCCGATGCCGGCAATACCAAAGAAGCCCACGCTTTCATCAATTACCTGCTCGACCCGCAAGTGATCGCCAAGGTCAGCGCCTCGGTCGGCTACGCCAACCCGAACCCGCCGGCCAAGCAGTACATGGACGTGGCACTCGTCAGCAATCCAGAGGTGTATCCGGCTCAGGAAGTGCTCGACAAACTCTACATTTCCACCACCCCGCCCCAGTCGATCATGCGTCTGATGACCCGTTCCTGGAGCAAAGTGAAGTCGAACAAATGAATCAGTACACCCAGGAACATGCTCGCTCCTACTACGCCGCGTCGGCCCGGACGAGCACGCAGTACCCTGCGCTTGAAGCCGACCTGACCGCCGATGTCTGCGTGATCGGCGGCGGTTTTACCGGCGTCAACACCGCCATCGAGCTGGCGCAGCGCGGCCTCTCGGTGGTGCTGCTCGAAGGTCGGCGCATCGGCTGGGGCGCCAGCGGACGCAATGGCGGCCAGTTGATACGTGGCATCGGCCATGAGGTCGAGGGCTTCGCCCGTCATGTCGGCACAGAAGGCGTGCGCCATCTGCAACAGGCCGGCGTCGATTCGGTTGAGCTGGTGCGCCGGCGCATCGGCGACAACGCCATCGAGTGCGACCTGCGCTGGGGCTTCTGCGAACTGGCCAACACCCCGGCGCAGTTCGAGGCGTTCAAGGCCGAACAGGACAGTCTCGCGGTCTCGGGTTATGCCCACGAAACGCGACTGGTCAGCCCTGAAGACATGCGCCGGCAAGTCGTCAATTCAGGTGTCTACAAAGGAGGCCTGATCGACATGGGTTCAGGCCATCTGCACCCGCTCGATCTGGTCCAGGGCGAAGCGAGGCTGGCGGCGTCGCTCGGAGTGCGGATCTTCGAGCAAAGCCCGGTGCTGGAAATCGTCCACGGTGCCACGGTGCAAGTGCGCTGCGCTTCGGGCACGGTGCGCGCCGGCAGTCTGGTGCTCGGTTGCAACGCGCATCTGGACGAACTCGAGCAACAGCTCAGCGGCAAGGTCCTGCCGGCGGGCAGCTACATCATCGCCACCGAATCCCTGTCCAAAGAGCGTGCTGCCGAACTGATCCCGCAGAATCTGGCGCTCTGCGACCAGAAAGTCGGCCTCGACTATTACCGGCTCTCGGCGGACCGACGCTTGCTGTTCGGCGGCGCCTGCCACTATTCCGGCCGGGATCCGGCGGACATCGCAGCCTACATGCGACCGAAGATGCTCAAGGTGTTCCCGCAACTGGCGGATGTGCGCATCGACTATCAATGGGGTGGCAAGATCGGCATCACTGCCAATCGCTTCCCGCAGGTCGGGCGGCTCAAGCAGCACCCGAACGTGTTCTACGCCCAGGGTTACTCCGGCCATGGCCTGAACGTCACGCACTGGTGCGCCAGGCTGTTGGGCGAAGCGATTCATACCGGCCACAGCCAGGGCATGGACGTGTTCAGCGGCGTGCCGCACATGACCTTCCCCGGCGGTCCGGCGTTGCGCTCGCCGCTGCTGGCGCTGGGCATGCTCTGGTATCGCCTGCGGGAACTGCTGGGCTGAGGCTCGCCGATTTGCTCTATCGCAAAGCACTTCTATATTGATGAAGTGCTTTTGCGTTCCTGACGCTCAGTGCCCAACACACTCTGGAGGTCATGGATGGAGTCGTCAGCCGCCGATCAACCGCGGGCACCCGGCCAAGCCCCGGTCAAGACCCGGCGTTTCAGCATTTCCCTGGTGTGGATCGTGCCGATCGTCGCGGTGCTGGTGGGCATTTCACTGGTGGTGCACAACCTGATGCAGGAAGGCCCGACCATCGTCGTGACATTCAAGACCGGCAGCGGTCTGACCGCCAACAAGACCGAAGTCAAATACCGTAACGTGGTGATCGGCCAGGTCTCGGACGTCGAGCTGAGCGACGACCAGAAAAGCGTCAACGCCACGATCAAACTGGCCAAACAGGCCGAAACCTTTACCCGCGAAGACTCGAAGTTCTGGGTGGTGCGACCCCGTATCGGCGCTGGCGGTGTTTCAGGTATCGATACGCTGCTGTCCGGCGACTACATCGGAGCCGATATCGGCCAGTCCGACTCGCGCGCCAAACACTTCAAGGGGCTGGAAAACCCGCCACCGATCACTTATGGCGAACCGGGCAAGCGCTTCAATCTGCACACCCAGGACCTGGGGTCGCTGGATATCGGCTCACCGGTCTATTACCGCAAGATCCCGGTCGGCCAGGTCGTGGCCTATGCCCTGGATGCCGATGGCAAGGGTGTCAATGTCGAGGTGTTCATCCATGCGCCGAACGATGCCTACGTCACGGAGAACACCCGGTTCTGGAACGCCAGCGGCATTGACGTCAATGTCGGCGCCAATGGCTTTGCGGTGAAAACCGAATCGCTGTCGACCTTGCTGATCGGCGGCGTCGCCTTCCGCGCCCCGGAGTACAGCCCCAACGATGTCGCCGCCGCTGAAGAAAAGACCTTCGACCTGTTCGAAGACCAGCAGACCGCCCTCGCCCCGCCTGCCGGCAAGCCGCAGTACCTGAGACTGCGTTTCGATCAAGCGATGCGCGGTCTCAAGGTCGATGCGCCGGTTGAATTCCTCGGCATGGAAATCGGCCGGGTGGTGAGTATCAACCTGGACTACGACGAGAAGAAACGCAGCTTCCCGGTCAACGTCGGCATCGTGATCTACCCGCAACGCCTCGGACGCGCCCACGAAAAGATGCTCCAGGTGCTCAACCACAACCCCGAAGACGAAGCCGCCGCCGTGCGCCTGATCGGCACCTTCGTCGACAACGGTCTGCGCGCCCAGGCCCGCAGCGGCAACCTCCTGACGGGGCAGCTGTACATCGCTCTGGACTTCTTCCCCAAGGCCGAAAAAGTCGCGTTTGACACGACGGCCCGTCCGATCGTCATTCCGACCATCCCCGGCAGCCTTGAACAGCTGCAGGAAAAACTCGAGGCCATGGTTGACAAGCTCAACAAACTGCCCGTGGAGCGCATTGCCGGCAATCTCGACGGCAACCTCGTCGAGCTGCGTAAAAGCCTGACCCAGTTCAACGCCAAGACCTTGCCCGGCGTCCAGAACACCCTGGCCGACGTCAGCAAGACCCTGCAATCGGCCAGCTCGACCCTGGCCGAGGACTCGCCGCAGCGGGAGAAACTCACCCAGACCCTCGACGAGCTCGGGCGCATGTCGCGCTCGTTGCGTGAACTGTCGGATTACCTCGGTCGCCATCCGGAATCGCTGATTCGCGGTCGCCCCGACAACGCTGCGCCGCTGGACCTCAAAGGCCCGCCGCGCAATTGAGCACAGGAGCTTTGCCATGGCTTTACCGCTGAAGTTCACCGTGCTCGCTGCGTGCCTGCTGTTGGGTGCCTGTCGCAGCGACCCGATCAGCTTCCACACCCTGACCCCGGCACAGCCGATGCCTGGCCGATCAGGGCAGGACATCGCGATTGAAAGCATCAGCGTTCCGCCCCAGGTCGACCGCCCGCAAATCGTCATCCGCGAAGGCAACAACGGCCTGGCGATTCTGGAAACCCAATGGTGGGGCGCCAGCCTCGGCGATGAGCTGCGCAGCGCACTGGTGGATCAGCTAAGCAACGCTGGCGTTGCGCGCAGAACGTCGGTGCGCATCGATGTGCAGCGTTTCGATTCGATTCCCGGGCAATACGGGCTGATGGACGTGAAATGGCGCTTGCGTCCGGCCGATGCAGGCGACAGCGGCCTGCTCACCTGCCGCTCGATTCTGCAGACGCCGTCCGGATCGAGCATCGACGATCTGGTGAACGCTCAGCAGAACAACGTCAAACGCCTCGCCGCGCTGATCCGTCAGGCCGCCGGCAATGTGCGCAGTTGCCCGCCGTCCTGAGTCGCCGGCTTCAATTCAACGCTGAAACGGCTGCCACTGGACTGGCCGCTGCTCAACTGCACCCGCCAGTGCTGGCGCCTGCAGATCCGCTGCACCAGCGACAACCCCAGGCCAAGGCCTTCACCTCGGCCCTCATCACCACGCACGAATGGCTGGAACACCGCCTGACGCTGTTCCTCCGGAATGCCGATGCCGCTGTCTTCCACTACAAAACCGTTGCTCGTCAGGGTCAGTCGGACGAACCCGTGATCCGTGTAGTGCCAGGCATTGCGCAACAGGTTGCCCATGACCGATTGCAGGAACGTCAGGTTGAAGCGCTCCTTGCACGGCTGATCCACTTCGTAGAAAAACTGCAGGCCCTTTTCGCGGATCAATCGGCCCCAGATTTCACATTGAGCGTCCGCGACTTCCTTGAGCGTCACGCAGACATCATTGCCGGCGTCATCCTCCGCCCGGGCCAGCATCAAAAAGGTATCGACCAGTTGGCGCATCTCGTGGGCGGCGCGGGCGATCCGGTTGACCTGCGCGGTCGAGCGGGCGTCCAGCGACGGGTTGGCCAGCAGCAACTCGCAGGAGCCGCCAAGCACCATCAACGGCGTGCGAAGCTCATGGCTGACATCGCTGGTGAACAGTTTTTCGCGACTCAGGGTTTCACGCAGGCGCCCCAGGGTCTGGTCGAACGACAGCGCCAGCTCCCCCACTTCGTCTGCTGCGTAGTCCGGGTGCAGCGGCGGCGCCAGCACCAGCAACTGATCGCGGTGGCGCACCTGACGCGCCAGACGAATGACCGGTGCCATGACTCGCCGGGCCAGCAAACGGCCAAGCACCAGCGCCAGCAGAACACTCAGGACAAAACCGACCGTGACCACCATGAACAACAACCGCTCGCGATGTTCGAGGCTTTCCTGATCGCGCAACAACACGTACTTGCGTCCACCGACCACCTCGACCATGGCAAAGAAGTCATCGCCATTGAAGCTGATCTCCTGAAAACCGGGCGCCAGTGCCGCCAGCGAAGGAATGAGGGCCATCGGGCCCGGTCCGCCTTCGAAGAAAAACAGTTCGCTCTTTTCCGGCTGATGGCTCCAGCGATTGATGTCCTCCATCGCCAGCAAGCGGTGCAGACCACCGCTCAAGGTGCTGGTGGCCAGCCTGTGCTCGACCACATGCACGGCGGCAACGATGCCCAGTGCAAACACCCCGGCGACCAGGGCGCTCATCAAAGCGAACACGATGACGATCCGTTTCGTCAGGCTTTGCTTGAGATCCATTCGGGTCGATGACTCCACGGCTGAATTCAGACTTTGCGGTCAATAACAGGCGAGCACCGCCACATTGACCGAACCTGCGCAGCTTCACCGCAAACATAAACATTTGTTAAGACTGGCCGGTAAAAAAAGGGTATTTGAGTCTGGTTATCAAACACCGGATTAATTGCGCACTTTCAACTCTCGCGAAATTTTCACATGTTCTTCACCGCCCCCCGACGTGCACGAACGTAATGTTCAGCCATTATTCAAGTACACAACTATAAAAGTTGGTTAAATCGCCGGCCAATCTCGCCTGCGACGTCAAGGGGCATGCCGTGGAGCGACAGATGCAATTGACAGCGACATATAAACAACGCCGTACGCTGCGACTTGGAAAACTGTTGACCGGCATCGGTGTAGTCGTCGCCATTGCACTGGTCAGCGGCTTCGTCTGGGTGACCCGCTCGCCCGTCGATCTGGGCCAGGCCGGCAAGGCCGCCCGGGCTGACTGGACCCGGGCCTGGCAGGCTGGAGAAGTCGTGGCACTGGTGCGTCATGCCGAGCGGTGCGACCGTTCCGACAACCTTTGCCTGGGCCCGGCCGACGGCATCACTCAGGCGGGCAACGACTCTGCAGCGCAGGTAGGCAAAGGCTTCATGAGTCTGGGCATGCAGCAGGCGCAGGTGTTCACCAGCCCGTTGACCCGTACCGTACAGACAGCGCGAGCCATGTTCGGTCAGGACGCTACCGCCCAGATCTGGCTCGAGTCCTGCGGTTCCTCTCTGCGCAACGATGTGGTGGCGCACAAGGTTGCCAGGCGCAATCTGGTGCTGATCACCCACAGCGGATGCATCAGTGATTTCGAAAAACAGACCGGTTTTCCTCATGCGGTTGCCGCCGAATACGGCAGTACTCTGTTTGCACGCATCGATGACAAAGGCGAACTTAAAGTATTGGGCATCATGAATGCGAATGCCTGGTCTCAACTCAATAGTCATTAATGCTTTAGTTGGGGCGGAGCGGCAACGTTGCACTTTTTTTCAACTTGCCAGTACGAATTTCATTAATTTGTAATGAGAGATGTATCCGACCCCGATTTACTGGACAACGGTTTTTTTTAGGCTTGGCTATAGTGCGAGAACTCCGGCCTGGAGGTTCGGCAGTTCTCTGGATACAGGAAATGCCCGTCGCTCGATCGCACACCTGCATTCATTCAACACGGTGACCCCGCCCGCTCAGGAACGCGCCGGGCAGGCCATCGACACAAGAACTTCGTTCGGTACCAAGGCTTTGTCATGACGTCTGAAAACATCCCGCTGCGACACGCTGCCCGTCATTTCTCCCCCACCACGACCTTCGAACGCTGGGCCATTCCCGGCCTGATTCTGGCCTTCGTGGTGTTTTACCTGTTGCCGTTGATGACTCACGGCCTGTGGATCCCCGATGAAACCCGCTACGGACAGATCAGCCAGGAAATGCTGCTCAGCGGCAACTGGGTCGCGCCGCATTTCATGGGTATCCGCTATTTCGAAAAACCCATTGCCGGCTACTGGATGATTGCCATCGGCCAGACGATTTTCGGCGAAAACCTGTTCGGCGTGCGCATTGCGTCGGCACTGAGTACCGGTGCCAGCGTCTGGCTCACCTATCTGATGGCGCGCCGACTGTGGAACAACCCGCGCATCAGCGTCGCCAGCGCCCTGCTGTACATGAGCTTCGGGCTGATTGCCGGCCAGGCCGGGTACGCCAACCTCGATCCGCAGTTCACCTTGTGGGTCAACCTGAGCATGGTCGCCGTGTGGTTTGCCATCGACAGCCAGACGCCTCGGGCGCGCCTGGGTGGCTGGGCGCTGCTCGGTGTCGCGTGCGGCATGGGCCTGATGACCAAAGGATTTCTGGCCCTGCTGCTGCCGGTACTGATCGCCCTGCCGTACATGATCTGGCAACGCCGTTTCGGCGAACTGGTGCGTTACGGACTGGTCGCGGTGGTGGTCTGCACCCTCGTAAGCCTGCCGTGGGTACTGGCCGTTCATTATCGGGAACCTGATTTCTGGCGCTTCTTCTTCTGGCACGAACACATTCGTCGCTTTGCCGCCGGCGATGCCGCGCAGCACGCTCGCCCGTGGTGGTTCTACCTGCCGTTGCTGTTGGCCTCCACCCTGCCGTGGGCCGTTCTGCTGCCTTCGACACTTCTGCGCACCTGGCGTGAAAAGCGTGAAGCCAAAACCGCCTACCTTGCATTGTGGTTCCTTCTGCCACTGGCCTTTTTCAGCCTGAGCAGCGGCAAGCTGCCGACTTACATCATGCCGTGCCTGCTGCCGATCGCCCTGTTGATGGGAAAGACCGTGGTCAACTGGCGGGATCAGAACAGTGGCCGCGTCCTGCGCCTGAACGGCGTGATCAACACCCTCATCGCCAGCGCGGCGCTGGTGGCGCTGCTTTATCTGCAAGCGACCAAGGAAATCTACGAAAACACCGAGATGTTCAGCCTGTCGCTGGCCTATATCGTGCTGGTGGGCTGGTTCATCGTTAACGCCCTGCAAGTGCTGCGCCCGCTGACGCTGTGGGCCATGCCGGCGCTGGGTATCGGGCTGCTGGTGGCGTTGTTACCGGCGGCCATGCCGGGGCAGATCGTCAACAGCAAGATGCCCGACCAGTTCATTGCCGAGCATCAACAGGAACTGAGTGAAACCGCGTCCCTGCTGAGCAATGACCTGGGAGCGGCCTCCGCGCTGGCATGGCGCCTGAAGCGGCCGCAAGTGGATCTGTTCAACACCATCGGTGAACTGAAATACGGCCTCGAAGACCCGGCCATGGCAGCACGCAAGGTCACCATGGACGGTGTCGGCCAGTGGATGACCGAAGCGCGTAAGAAAGGCGCGGTCGGGGTGGTCATGCGCGTCAACAGTACGCAGGAAGAGCAGGAAGTCGAATTGCTGCCGGTAGACGGCAAGCATTATCGTCGCGGCACTCTGCAGATCTTCATCTTCCCGCAGCGCCAGCCATGACCTTGCGCAATAACGACCGGGGCGCCCTGCTGCTCCTGCTGGCTGCCAGCGCCCTGATGCTGCTGCTCGGTCTGGGCAGCCGCGAACTGTGGGGCGCAGAAACCCGCTGGGCGAACATCGCCTTGCAGATGATGCAAAGCGGCGACTACTTCGATCCGTACCTCAAAGGTGATCCCTACTACGACAAGCCGTTGCTGTCGTACTGGCTGATCACCGCGACCGCCTGGTTGACCGGCAGTCTCGATCACTGGTCGCTGCGCCTGTCTTCGGTGGTGTCCGCGTGGCTCAGCGTCTGGCTGGTGTATCTGCTGGGAGAACAGTTGTTTCGCAAAGGCACGGGCCTGATCGCCGGGTGGATGCTGGCAACCACGTTCTATTTCGTGTTCTGGGCGCGGGTCGCCACCGCTGACATCCTGACGGTGTGTGGTGTTCTGGCAGCGGTCTGGTGGTACTGGCGGGGGCCGGACGACACGCGGTTTTCGCGCTATCTGGTGTTCTGCGTGTTGCTGTCCCTGACCTCGTTATTCAAAGGCCTGATCGGTTTCATCCTGCCCGGGCTGGTGCTGCTGCCGCACCTTCTGAATGAAGGTCGCTGGAAGCGTCATCTCAACCTGCGCCTGCTCGCAGCGCTGGTGATTGCCGGGGCGTTCTACATGACGCCGTTCCTGCTGTCCCACCTCTACGGTGCGCCGAACTACGGGGAAAGCGGCCTGGGACTGGTCCTGCGGGAAAACGTCGTGCGGTTTTTCCAGCCGTTCGACAACATCGGCCCGATCTACACCTATTTGCTGTACCTGCCGATCTACACCCTGCCCTGGGCACCGTGCTGGATCATTGCCCTGTGGGTCGCGGCGCGGAACTGGAAACACATCGAACCGGATACCCGCTGGCTGATTCAGGGCCTCGGGTTGTTGATGCTGTTCTTCACCGCCAGCGGCAGCCGACGCAGTTATTACGTGCTGCCACTGGTGCCGTTCGCGCAGTTGCTCGGGGCCTGGTGGATCACCCGGCGCATGGCCGCGCGCAATGCCGAAAGCCCGTTCGGCGGGCGTGGCCTGAAAATCGGTTTTGCCGTGGCCACGGTGTTGCTGCTGGGGATCCTCGGCGTGCTCTACCCCTGGACCAACAGCGGTGGCGGCGTGATCCGTTTCGGCGAGACCGTGCGCCTGCAGGCCAGCCAGCGGGCGCCGCTGAATCAATGGCACTTCGTCATGGTCGAGGTGGACAACAAGGTCCCGATGTACCTGCAGACCGGCGGCGAGCCGTTCTACTACGTGCCGGAAACCCGCGACTTCCCTCGCGATGGCGATGCCGGCGCGATGTTCCAATGGCTGGAACGCAACAGCGGCCGGCACTGGGATCCGCAACGTACGATCTTTGTCGCCCAGTACCGCACCGGCGATCCTGTGCCGCTCTCTCAACTCGGTCGAGACCATCAAGTCATCACGACCACCCCGACTCGCGGCGAACAAGTGTTCCATGGCCGCGAGGATCAAAGCGTCGCCTACCTGCCCCAAGGCTCCTGAAAGACAGCGCCGGGTTCACCCGGCGTCCACGCCCCGCGACTGCTAACCTGAATGAAAATTACATGTATTAATGGTTTCTTTGACGTTTTTTTCTCATTTGCCGCTCTACATTGCCAGCCAGCCAACATATGCAAATCATTCGCATTGAAGATTTTCGGCGAATGCTTGCCCATAACGTCTGAAAAACAGGAGCTGCTCCGTCATGAGTCCATCCCTTCCGTCCTTTCTCAAGCACGCTACTCTGGCAACCGCGCTGCTTGCAGCCGGACAGGTGTTTGCGGCCGATTCCGTCGGGATCGTGGTCTACAACGCCCAGCACGAAACCCTGACCAAGGCCTGGGTGGCCGGTTTCACCGAGGAAACCGGGATCCCGGTCACGATCCGCAACGGTGACGACACGGAAATGGGCAACCAGCTCGTGCAGGAAGGCGCAGCCTCTCCGGCGGACGTGTTCCTGACGGAAAACTCCCCGGCCATGGTGCTCGTGGACAATGCCAAGTTGTTCTCCCCGGTGGCACCGGCCACCCTCGAGCAAGTGGGTTCGGCTTATCGCCCGGCCCATGGCCAGTGGGTCGGCATCGCCGCTCGCTCGACAGTCTTTGTCTATAACCCCGCCAAGCTGCCGGAGAAAGACCTGCCAAAATCGCTGATGGATCTGGCGACCCCGGCGTGGAAAGGTCGCTGGGCTGCATCCCCAGCCGGTGCGGACTTCCAGGCCATCGTCGCCGCCGTACTGGAGCAGAAAGGCGAAGCCGCCACGCTCGAATGGCTCAAGG
Source organism: Pseudomonas fluorescens (assembly GCF_012974785.1). Lineage (GTDB taxonomy): Bacteria > Pseudomonadota > Gammaproteobacteria > Pseudomonadales > Pseudomonadaceae > Aquipseudomonas > Aquipseudomonas fluorescens_BT. Next base: position 3,263,381 of record NZ_CP027561.1, read on the forward strand.
GCATGAAAACCAACTCCACCGCTTACCGTGGCAACAGCTCCGTGCTCAAAGCGGTGAACGCCGGCCAGGTGGACAGCGGCGTGATCTATCACTATTACGCGTTCGTCGATCAGTCCAAGACTGGCGAGAACAGCAAGAACACTGCTTTGCACTACTTCAAGCATCAGGATCCGGGCGCGTTCGTGAGCATCTCCGGTGGTGGCGTGCTGAAGTCCAGCAAACACCAGGAAGAGGCCCAGAAATTCCTCCAGTACATCACCGGCAAACAAGGCCAGGACGTGCTGCGCACCGGCAACTCCTTTGAGTACGCCGTTGGCAAGGACGCAACTTCCAACCCCAAACTGGTGCCGTTGAAGGATCTGGACGCGCCGAAAGTCGATGCGTCGAAGCTCGACAGCAAGAAAGCCGTCGAACTGATGACTCAGGCGGGACTGCTTTAATTGATGCCTGAAACTCTACCGGCGGGGATCGCTGTGGCGCCCCCCGCCAAACGGTCACGCAGACCCCGCGCCCTCAACGGGCGCGGAAGTCCCTGGGTGGTCGTATTGGCGGTCGGCGTGTCGCTGCTGTCACTTCTGCCGATCGCATTTGTCATCGGGGTGTCGTGGTACACCGGCTGGGCGACGATCGAAGCCATGATCTTTCGCCCACGGGTAGCAGAGCTGTTGATCAACACCGTGCTGCTGGTACTGATCACCCTGCCGATCTGCATTGTGCTCGGCATCACTCTGGCCTGGCTCACCGAACGTACCGACCTGCCGGGACGGCGATTGTGGTCAGTGCTGGCCGTCGCGCCACTGGCGGTACCGGCGTTTGTACACAGCTATGCGTGGGTCAGTCTGGTTCCATCGATCAATGGACTGCCGGCTGGCGTGCTGGTGTCGGTGATCGCCTATTTCCCGTTCCTTTATCTGCCGATCGCGGCGACATTGCGTCGTCTCGACCCGGCGATAGAAGACGTTGCCGAATCCCTCGGACTAAAACCGTGGGCCGTATTCTTCCGGGTGGTGCTGCCGCAATTGCGGCTGGCGATCTGTGGCGGTGCGCTGTTGGTGGGCTTGCACTTGCTTGCCGAGTACGGTCTGTACGCGATGATCCGCTTCGACACCTTCACCACGGCCATTTTCGATCAGTTCAAATCCACTTTTAACGGCCCGGCCGCCAACATGCTTGCCAGTGTTCTGGCGCTGTGTTGTCTGGCGATGCTGACCGTGGAATCCGCCGCTCGTGGCCATGCACGATATGCCCGGGTCGGTTCCGGCAGCGCCCGGGAACAGCGCACCGTGGGCCTGAAGCGCAGCACCGCCACATTGGGCCTGTGCCTGCAAACCCTGACCTGCCTGCTGGCCCTCGGTGTCCCGATGCTCACGCTGGGCAGATGGCTGATCGCCGGGGGCGCTGAAGTCTGGCAGGGCGAAGAACTGTTGCCGGCCTTGCTTCAAACCCTGTCGTTCGGCGTGGCCGGTGCATTACTGACCAGCCTTGCGGCGATCCCGATTGCCTGGCTGTCGATCCGCGCACCCGGCAAACTGCAACGGCTGCTCGAAGGCTGCAACTACATCACCAGCTCTCTGCCGGGGATTGTCGTGGCGCTGGCGCTGGTCACCGTGACGATCCACTTCGCCCGGCCGATCTATCAGACCACCATCACCGTGCTGCTGGCGTACCTGCTGATGTTCCTGCCGCGGGCACTGGTCAGCCTGCGTGCCGGTTTCGCTCAGGCGCCCGTGGAGCTGGAAAACATCGCGCAAAGCCTCGGCCGCTCGCCGTTGCGCGCCTTGTGGCTGATCACCCTGCGCCTGGCTGCGCCCGGTGCGGCGGCGGGTGCAGCACTGGTGTTCCTGGCGATTACCAATGAACTGACCGCGACCCTGTTGCTCGCGCCCAACGGCACGCGCACCCTGGCCACCGGTTTCTGGGCCATGACCAGCGAGATCGACTACGCCGCCGCAGCGCCTTACGCGCTGCTGATGATCGTGATTTCGCTGCCGCTCACCGCCATCCTCTATCACCAATCCAGGCGCAGTGCCGGCCGATGAACGCTCTCGACATCATCAATCTCAGCAAATCCTTCGGCGCGCAAACGGCGCTGGATACCATCAATCTGTCGGTCCCGACCGGCAGCCGCACGGTGATCGTCGGCCCGTCAGGCTCGGGCAAGACCACGCTGTTGCGGATGATTGCCGGCTTCGAGTTTCCCGACGCCGGCAGCCTGTCGCTCAACGGCCAGACGCTGGTCGACAGCACCCACGCCGTGCCTGCCTACCAGCGCCAGATTGGCTACGTTCCGCAGGATGGCGCGCTGTTCCCGCACATGAGCGTGGCCGACAACATCGGCTTCGGGCTCGCCGTCACCGGCAGCGCCAGAACCGAGCGCATTCAGACGCTGATGGACAGCGTGGCCCTCAATGCCAGCATGGCCAGCCGCTGGCCCCATGAATTGTCAGGCGGCCAGCAGCAACGGGTCGCCCTCGCCCGCGCCCTGGCCCAGCAACCACGCTTGATGCTGCTGGACGAGCCCTTTTCCGCCCTCGACACCGGCCTGCGCGCCGACATGCGCAAAATGGTCGCCCGCCTGCTGGAGACCGCCGGCGTGACCACAATCCTGGTCACCCACGATCAAAGCGAAGCGCTGTCATTTGCCGACCAGTTGGCCGTGATGCGTGACGGGCGACTGGTACAGTCGGGGCATCCGATGGACCTGTACCGCTACCCGGACGACGAGCAGACTGCGCGGTTTCTTGGGGAAGCGGTGGTCATGCCGGCGCGGATCGAGGCTGGCTGGGCTCACTGCGATCTGGGACGGGTGGCGGTGAACATCAACGGCTTTTCCGGTCCGGCGCAGATCATGCTGCGCCCCGAGCAGCTGCAATTGTCCGATCTCCCCGACGATCCGCAAGGCTGCAATGCCGTCGTCACCGACCGCGATTTCGGCGGCAATACCTGCACGTTGACGGTTGAACTGCTTGCCGGAGCCAGAGAAGCCTGCGGCCGTTCATTGCTGGTGCGCAGCTCCGGGATGCACGCGCCGCCGGCGGGCAGCGCGGTGCAGTTGTCGGTTCTCGGGGCCGCGCACGTCTTCGAGGTGCGGTGACGCTTTTCTACAGGTCGAAACGGTCCACGGCGCGGCGACGTTCATTGTCGTCGCGCACGTCGTAGTTGGCGGTGGTCTGGATATTGCTGTGGTGCGCCAGTTTCTGGGCAATCGACAGGTCATGCTCTTCAATGACCCGGGTGATGAAGGAACGCCGGAAATCGTGCGGCATGATCTTCACCCCGACCTGTGTGCCACGCTGGCGGGCAATGTAATAGATCGCGTGCTTGGTGATGCGCTCTCGGGTGATATGGCTGCCACGGCGAATGCGATTGAACAGAAACACATCGTCGCTCTCGCCTTCGTTGAGCTGTGAACGGCGAAATTCCAGCCAGGCGTTGAGCTTGGCAAAGGCCCAGGCCGGCGCGTACTTGATCAGTTGTTTGTTGCCCTTGGCGGTGACGCAAAGACTGCGCTCGGCGAAATCCACCTGGCTCAGGTCCAGGTCCACCGATTCCGACTTGCGCATGCCGGTGCCGTACAGCAATGCAATCACGGCCGCATCACGCAGCCCCTGCGGACGCGGATCCGCCGCACAGACTTCCATCAACTCATGGATCAGCGTGCGCTTCAGATTGCGCCCCTGAGACAGCCGCGTACCGGCAATCCCCTTGACCGAGCGCATTTTCAACAGGTGATCCTGGCTGATCAGGCTCATGCGCCAGGCTTCGTTCATGACACCACGAATGGCGTTTACATAAAGTGAAGAGGTGTTGGGGGCATAGTTGTCTGCACGCAATGCCGCCACTAACGCCACAACATCCTCGGGTTGTAAGGCGTGCCATGCAATGTCCTCGACATTCATGTCTTCAAAGCCGAGACGATCGGCGGCATCTTGTAAAACGTACCGCATGGTGAGTTGGCTGGAAGGTGCCAAACGCGCCAGATACAAGGACAAAGGATTACTTGCGATGGATTCTGAAGGGGTAATGGGTAAGCTGCTCAAACGAAAGGCCTTGAGTAAAAACAGTCCAGCACAACAACTAACAACTGCAATGAACTTGATGTAAAGAAGAGTCTTTTAGTAGGACTTTTCAGATAAAACCGCGGAAATCTGAACAGCGGCTGTATGAATTTAAGATAAACGATTCGCCGACCGGTTTTTCATATTCCTTTCACAAAATCGGGAATAACCTTAGCTAGATAGGTCCTCAGTCGGTAACGCCCAACCTGCCGGGCATCGCCTGAAAAGTCAACCAACCCCCGACGTCATGCTTACCAAGCAACTCGTTGATGCAAAACCTGTTTTTTGCGTCTACGCTGGGATTGGATCCGATGAACAGATGGATCTGTCCATTTTTTTCGCAATGAGGTGTCCATGAGTCAGGCGTTTCTCCCCTTCTCTCGCCCGAGTATCGGCGATGAAGAAATTGCGGCTGTCGAGCAGGTTCTGCGCTCGGGCTGGATCACCACCGGGCCGAAAAACCAGGCACTTGAAGAACAGTTCGCGCAGTACGTGGGATGCAAGCACGCCGTTGCACTGTCGTCTGCCACCGGCGGCATGCACATCACCCTGCTGGCCCTGGGTATCGGCCCCGGCGATGAAGTCATCACGCCGTCGCAGACCTGGGTCTCCACCGCCAACATGATTTCCCTGCTGGGCGCCACGCCGGTGTTCGTCGATGTCGACCGCGACACCCTGATGACCGACGCCGCCCGCATCGAAGCCGCCATCACGCCACGCACCAAGGCCATCATTCCGGTGCACTACGCCGGTGCCGCCTTCGATCTGGATCCGCTCTATGCACTGGCGGACAAGCACGGCATCGCTGTGATCGAAGACGCCGCCCATGCCGCCGGGACCCGCTACAAGGGCCGCCATGTCGGTTCCCGGGGCACCGCGATCTTCTCGTTCCACGCGATCAAGAACATGACCTGCGCCGAAGGCGCGATGTTCGTCACCGACGACGAAGCCCTGGCCAACCGTGTGCGCATGCTCAAGTTCCACGGTCTGGGCGTCGATGCCTACGACCGCCTGACCGGTGGCCGCAAGCCGCAGGCCCAGGTCATGGAGCCGGGCTTCAAGTACAACCTGGCCGACATCAACGCCGCCATTGCCCTGGTGCAACTGGAGCGTCTGGACGCCATCAACGCCCGCCGCACCGAACTGGCCGGTCAATACCTGCGAAAGCTCGAAGGCCTGCCCGTACAGCCGCTGGCCGTGCCGCAGCAATACGCCCAGCAACACGCTTGGCACCTGTTTATCCTGCGCATCGACAGCGAGCGCTGCGGGATGGATCGCGAAGCCTTCATGAAGGGCCTGCAGGACCAAGGCATCGGCACCGGTATCCATTTCATCGCCACCCACCTGCACACCTGGTACCGCCAGCGTGACCCTGACCTGTACCTGCCCGACACCGAATGGAACTCGGCGCGGCTGTGCTCCATTCCGCTTTTCCCCGACATGACCGACCAGGATCTGGATCGTGTTGTCGGCGCCATCGCCACTCTTATGGACAAACGCTCGTGAGACCTTACCCGATTAAATGCGTGTCGATCGTCATCCCGGTCTACAACGAACAGGACAGTTTGCCCGAGCTGCTTCGACGCACAGAGGCAGCCTGCGCCCAACTCAGACATGACTACGAAATCGTGCTGGTCGACGACGGCAGCCGCGACGAGTCGGCCAGCATGCTGGAAGAAGCCGCCGGTCGCGAAAACAGCCCGTTCGTGGCGGTCATCCTCAACCGCAACTATGGTCAGCACGCTGCGATCATGGCCGGTTTCGAGCAGTGCAAGGGCGACGTGGTCATTACCCTCGACGCTGACCTGCAGAACCCGCCGGAAGAAATTCCGCGCCTGGTGGCCGAAGCCGAAAAGGGTTACGACGTCGTCGGTACCGTGCGCGGCAACCGTCAGGATTCGGCCCTGCGCCGCTACCCGTCAAAGCTGATCAACCTCGCCGTGCAACGCTCCACGGGCGTGGCCATGAGCGACTACGGCTGCATGCTGCGCGCCTACCGCCGCACCATCATCGACGCGATGCTCGCCTGCCGCGAACGCAGCACGTTCATTCCGATCCTGGCCAACAGCTTCGCCCGCCACACCACCGAAATTGTCGTGGCCCACGCCGAGCGTGAACACGGTGATTCGAAATACAGCCCGATGCGCCTGATCAACCTGATGTTCGATCTGGTCACCTGCATGACCACCACGCCGCTGCGTCTGCTGAGCATCGTCGGCTTCGCGATGGCAGGTCTGGGTGCGCTGTTCGCCGTTGCGCTGATCGTCCTGCGCCTGGCATTCGGCGCGGTCTGGGCCGGTGACGGCACGTTCGTACTGTTTGCGGTGCTGTTCGTGTTCACCGGTGGCCAGTTCATCGGCATGGGTCTGCTGGGTGAATACCTAGGACGCATGTACAGCGACGTGCGCGCCCGCCCGCGCTTCTTCATTGAAAAGGTGTTGCGCAGCCAGCCGGCCTCCCCGGCGCCTGCGGTCACCGTTGACGGCCTTACTTCCAATTCCACTTCCGATCAGGTTCTCTCATGAGTGCAAAAACTGTTGTCTTCGCTTACCACGATATTGGCTGCGCCGGCATTGAAGCCCTGCTTAACAGCGGCTACGACATTGCAGCAGTGTTCACTCACGCCGACGATCCGAAAGAAAACGCCTTCTACGCCTCGGTTGCGCAACTGTGCGCCAGCAAAGGCATCCCGGTTCACGCGCCGGAAGACGCCAACCACCCGCTGTGGATCGAGCGCATCGCCAAGCTCGACCCTGATTACATTTTCTCGTTCTACTACCGCAACCTGCTGAGCGAGCAACTGCTGGCCCTGGCCAAAAAAGGCGCGTTCAACCTGCACGGCTCGCTGTTGCCACGCTACCGTGGCCGCGCACCGGCCAACTGGGTGCTGGTCAACGGCGAAACCGAAACCGGCGTCACCCTGCACCGCATGGTCAAGCGCGCCGATGCCGGCGCCATCGTTGCCCAGCAACGCGTTGCCATCGAGCGCAGCGATACCGGTCTGACCCTGCACGCCAAACTGCGCACTGCCGCCAGCGACCTGCTGCGTGACACTCTGCCGAACATGCTGCAAGGCAAGATCACCGAAACCCCGCAAGACGAATCCAAGGCCACCGTATTCGGCCGTCGTACGCCGGCTGACGGCAAGCTGGTCTGGGCCAGACCGGCCGAGCAGCTGTTCAACCTGGTTCGCGCCGTGACCCGTCCGTACCCGGGCGCCTTCTGCGCCGTGGGCGAGCACAAGCTGATCGTCTGGAGCGCCGAAGTCGTCAAGGGCAATGAAGGTCAGGCTCCGGGGCGCGTGATCAGCGTCGATCCGCTGCGCATCGCCTGCGGTGAAGACTCGCTGGTGATCAATGCCGGTCAGCGCAACGACAACGGTCTGTACCTGAGCGGCCCGCAACTGGCCAACGAACTCGGTCTGGTAGACGGTTCGCTGCTGCGCGGTGCCGAGTCCGGCCGTGCACCACGCCGCACCCGCGTGCTGATCCTCGGTGTCAACGGCTTCATCGGTAACCACCTGTCCGAGCGCCTGCTGCGTGACGACCGCTACGAAGTCTATGGTCTGGACATCGGTTCCGACGCCATTGATCGTCTGCGCAGCCACCCGAACTTCCACTTCGTCGAAGGTGACATCAGCATTCACTCCGAGTGGATCGAGTACCACATCAAGAAGTGCGACGTGGTCCTGCCGCTGGTGGCCATCGCCACCCCGATCGAATACACCCGCAACCCGCTGCGCGTATTCGAGCTGGACTTCGAAGAAAACCTGAAACTGGTTCGCTACTGCGTCAAGTACAACAAACGCGTGATCTTCCCGTCGACCTCGGAAGTCTATGGCATGTGCCAGGACAAGAACTTCGACGAAGACAACTCGAACCTGATCGTCGGTCCGATCAACAAGCAGCGCTGGATCTACTCGGTGTCCAAGCAACTGCTGGACCGCGTGATCTGGGCTTACGGCGCCAAAGGCCTGAACTTCACCCTGTTCCGTCCGTTCAACTGGATGGGCCCGCGTCTGGACCGTCTGGATTCGGCCCGTATCGGCAGCTCCCGCGCCATCACCCAACTGATCCTGAACCTGGTGGAAGGCACCCCGATCCGCCTGTTCGACGGCGGCGAGCAGAAACGCTGCTTCACCGACATTGCCGACGGCGTCGAAGCCCTGGCACGCATCATCGACAACGACAACGATGTCTGCAACGGCCAGATCATCAACATCGGCAACCCGGAAAACGAAGCCAGCATCCGTCAGCTGGGCGAAGAACTGCTGCGTCAGTTCGAAGCTCACCCGCTGCGCAGCAACTTCCCTCCGTTCGCCGGTTTCCGCGACGTGGAAAGCAAGGCGTTCTACGGTGCCGGCTACCAGGACGTGGAACACCGCAAGCCAAGCATCGCCAACGCCAAGCGCCTGCTGAACTGGGAGCCAACCGTGGAAATGCGCGAGACCATCGGCAACACCCTGGATTTCTTCCTGCGTGAAGCCATGCTCGAAATCGCGGACAAGCGTTGATGCAGGCAGGTCTTCGTATCGATGTCGACACCTACCGAGGCACCCGTGAAGGGGTGCCCCGGTTGCTGGAAATCCTCGACGAAGCGCAGGTCAAGGCAACGTTTTTCTTCAGTGTCGGCCCGGACAACATGGGTCGACATCTGTGGCGCCTGATCCGCCCGCAATTCCTCTGGAAAATGCTGCGTTCCAACGCCGCCGGCCTGTATGGCTGGGACATCCTGCTGGCCGGGACCGCCTGGCCGGGCAAACCGATCGGTCGCGATCTCGGGCACCTGATGCGTCAGGCCCGGGACGCCGGCCATGAAGTCGGCCTGCACGCCTGGGATCACCACGGCTGGCAGGCCAATGCCGGGACCTGGAGCGACGCGCGACTGATCGAACAGATCCGTCGCGGCGTCGACACCCTGAGCGACATCATCGGCGAGAAGATCCAGTGCTCGGCCGCCGCCGGCTGGCGCGCGGACGAGCGCGTGATCGAAGCCAAAGAGACCTTCGGTTTTCGCTATAACAGCGATTGCCGCGGCAATCGGCTGTTTCGACCGTTGCTGGCCGATGGTTCAGCCGGCGCGCCGCAGATTCCTGTGGACATGCCGACGTTCGATGAGGTGGTCGGCCCGACCGTGGCGGCGAAGGATTTCAACGCCTTCATTCTTGACCGGTTCCACCCGGACAACCTCAACAACTACACCATTCATGCCGAAGTAGAAGGGATTCTGATGGCCGAAGATTTTCGCCGTTTGCTGGCCGATGCACGCCAGCGAGAAATCAACTTCCAGCCCTTGGGTGACCTGTTGCCCGAGTTTCTCAACACATTGCCTGTCGGCCGTGTGCAACGTGGCGTCCTCGAAGGCCGTGAAGGCTGGCTGGGAGTGCAAGGGGCATGAGCAAACGCTGGGCATTGCCGCTGCTGATCGGACTGTTTCTGCTTGCCTACCTGCTGCCACTCGGCACCCATGGCTTGTGGATTCCGGACGAAACCCGTTACGCCCAGATCAGCCAGGACATGCTGCTGAGCGGCAACTGGGTGTCCCCGCATTTCATGGGCCTGCGTTATTTCGAGAAACCGATTGCCGGTTACTGGATGATCGCGCTGGGTCAGGAACTGTTCGGACAAAACCTGTTCGGCGTCCGCTTCGCCTCGGCTCTCAGCACCGGTTTGAGCGTGCTGTTGTGCTTCCTGGTCGCCCGTCGCCTGTGGAACGAACCGAGCAAGAGCTTCATCTGCGCCTTGCTCTACATGAGCTTCACGGTGGTTGCCGGTCAGGCGGGTTATGCCAACCTCGATCCGCAGTTCACCTTCTGGGTCAACCTGAGCCTCGTCGCCCTGTGGTTTGCCGTTGACAGCCGCAGTACCTGGCAACGTGTGATCAGTTGGGCGGTCCTGGGGCTGGCCTGCGGCATGGGGTTCATGACCAAGGGTTTTCTCGCCTGGCTGCTGCCGGTGTTGATCGCCCTGCCCTGGATGCTCTGGCAGAAGCGCTGGCGTGAACTGCTGATCTACGGTCCGGTGGCGGTTGCCGTGGCGATCGTCGTCAGCCTGCCGTGGGTCCTCGCGGTTCACGCGCAGGAACCGGACTACTGGCGGTTCTTCTTCTGGCACGAACACATCCGCCGCTTTGCCGGTGACGATGCCCAGCACGACGCACCGTGGTGGTTCTACCTGCCGCTGCTGGTCGCGTTCAGCCTGCCGTGGGTCGGCATGCTGCCGCCGGCCTTCAAGCAGGCCTGGCAGACCCGTGCCCAACCGGGCATGGCTTTCCTGCTGCTGTGGCTGGTGATGCCCCTGGCGTTTTTCAGCACCGCCAACGGCAAACTGCCGACCTACATCCTGCCGTGCCTGCTGCCGCTGGCGCTGTTGCTGGGTCATGCCCTGGCCGACCGTTTGCGTCTGGAACAGGGCCGGGCACTGAGCATTAACGGCTTGCTTAACCTGGTTCTGGGTGTCGTCACGCTGATCGCACTGGTTTACCTGCAACTGAAAAAACCGGTGTACGACCATGAGCTGCACAGCATGGTGCTGGTGTTCATTGCCCTGATCGGCTGGATCATCGCCAACCTGGCGCAAGCGTTTCTGCCGCTGCAGTGCTGGGCCGCTCCGGCGCTCGGCAGTCTGTTGCTGATCGGCGTCCTGCCGGCCGCGCTGCCAAAGTCGGTGGTAGCCAACAAGACTCCGGACCAGTTCATCCTGCATCACCTCGACGAACTGTCCGGCACGGCTCACCTGCTGAGCAACGATCTCGGTGCCGCTTCGGCACTGGCCTGGCGCCTGAAGCAACCCAAAGTGGCGTTGTACAACACCGTGGGCGAGCTGAAGTACGGCCTGAGCTATCCAGAAGGCGCGGAACAGCGCATCACCACCGATGAAGTCCAGCAGTGGGTACGCGATGCCCGCCGCACCGGCTCGGTCGGCGTGGTCATGCGGGTCAAGGGTGACGACGAGCTGCATGAAGTCGACCTGCTGCCCAAGGACGGCACCCGTTACGAGCAAGGCAACCTGGTGATCATCGTCCTGCCCAAGGATCCGTCATGAGTGGGTTGCTGTTGCTGACGGCATGTCTGCTGACGTGCCTGGGCCAGGTTGCACAGAAATATGCCGTAGAGAGCTGGCGCGGTGTCGACTCGTCCTGGGCCGGCAAACTGCGCTCGCCCTGGCTGTGGCTGGCCCTGTTCGCACTGGGCTCGGGCCTGCTGGTCTGGCTGTTGGTGTTGCAACGCCTTGAAGTGGGCATCGCTTACCCGATGCTCAGCCTCAACTTTGTGCTGATCACACTGATCGCGCGTTTCGTGTTTCGCGAACCGATCGATCGGCGGCACTGGATCGGCGTCGCACTGGTGATCGGCGGCGTGGCACTGCTGGGGCAGCAGTCATGAGTCAGAAACGCGGAATCGGCTTCGCGCTAGGCAGCGTACTGCTGGTCAGCGGCGCCCAACTGGGCATGCGCTGGAGCATGACGCGCCTGCCGCAGCCTGAACAATGGTTGTCCGCATTGACCACCGGCAACGTCGACCTGACGGCGCTGGCGGTGGTGTTCACGGCCATCGTCGCCTATGCGCTGTCGATGCTCTGCTGGCTCGCCGCCCTGCGTGACCTGCCGCTGGGCCGGGCCTATTCACTGCTGAGTATCAGTTATGCGCTGGTGTACCTGTTGGCGGCCAGTCTGCCGCTGTTCAACGAATCCTTCAGTTTCACCAAATCACTGGGCGTGGCACTGGTCATGCTCGGTGTCATCACTATCAACACTCGTCCGGCACAAGCGCCCGATTTGAGGAGTGCTCCATGAAAATCACAGTATTTGGAAGCGGTTACGTCGGCCTGGTGCAAGCCGCGGTTCTGGCAGAGGTCGGCCATGATGTCGTGTGCATGGATATCGATCAGAAGAAGGTCGAACTGCTCAGCCAGGGTCACGTCAGCATCTTCGAGCCGGGCCTGTCGAGCCTGGTCCGTGAAGGCCTGGATTCCGGCCGCCTGCACTTCACTTCCGATGAGAAAGCCGCCGTGCTTCACGGTCGCGTGGCGTTCATTGCCGTGGGCACTCCGTCCAGCGAGGATGGCTCGGCCGATTTGAAATACGTGCTGTCGGTAGGCGATGCCGTCGCCCGTCATCGCGAGCAACCGCTGATCCTGGTGGAAAAATCCACCGTACCGGTCGGCACCGGCGACACCCTGCGCGCACATATCCAGGCCGCGCTGGACAAGGCCGGTCGCACGCTGCAGTTCGATATCGTCTCCAACCCGGAATTCCTCAAGGAAGGTTCGGCGGTCTCCGACTGCCGTCGCCCGGATCGCATCGTCATCGGTTGCGAAGGCGATGAAGTACGCGATGTAATGCGCGATCTGTACTCGCCGTTCAACCGCAACCATGACCGCATCATGTTCATGGACCTGCGCAGCGCCGAGCTGACCAAGTACGCCGCCAACTGCATGCTGGCGACCAAGATCAGTTTCATCAACCAGATCGCCGAACTGGCCGAGCACCTGGGCGCCGACATCGAATCGGTACGCCAGGGCATCGGCGCCGACACGCGCATCGGTTACCACTTCATCTATCCGGGCTGCGGCTACGGCGGCTCGTGCTTCCCCAAAGACATGCGCGCGCTGATCCACAGTGCCGAACAGGCCCATTGCTCCAGCGACCTGCTACAAGCGGTCGAAGCGATCAACGAGCGTCAGAAGCACAAGCTGTTCGACCGCATCAACGCGTTCTACAAAGGCGATCTGCGCGGCAAGACCTTTGCCCTGTGGGGGCTGGCGTTCAAGCCGAACACCGACGACATGCGCGATGCGCCAAGCCGTGTGCTGCTCGACTCGCTGTTCGCCGCCGGCGCCAGCGTTCGTGCCTTCGACCCGGAAGCGATGCAGGAAACCCAGCATCTGTACCCGAATGAAGAGAAACTGATGCTGATGGGAACCCCGGAATCGGTGCTTGCCGGTGCCGACGCGCTGATCATCTGCACCGAATGGCAACAGTTCAAGGCACCGGATTTCGACCTGATCCAGCAACGCCTCAAGGATCCGGTGATCTTCGACGGCCGCAACCTGTACGACGCCGATCGCCTGTCGCGCAACGGCTTCAAGTACTTCCCGATCGGTCGCGGGGACTCGCGCAAATTGCCGATCCCGCTGCAACAATGGCCCAACACTGCGGCCGTCGCTTGATTACGTTGTCGCCTGCCATCCGCCGGCAGTCCCTGATCGCAGGGCTGCTGGCACTGTTGTTGTTTATCGCCGGGGTTTATGGACAGGCACCCATTGGCTTTGATTCACGCTTTGTACTGTTTGCCCAGGAAATGCTGCGACACGGGCCGACGGTATTTCCGACCACCTACGGCGAGCCTTACGCTGACTATTCGGCCGTCTCGACGCTGTTCATCTGGCTGTTGTCGCTGCCCTTCGGCGCGGTCAATACCCTGACCGCGTGGTTGCCCAGCGCCATCGCCGGCGGTGTGATCGTGACATTGATGTACCGCTTGCTGGCGGTGCATTCGCAACGCTGGGCATTGATCAGTATTGCGCTGTTGATGCTCACCAGCACTTTCGTCACGGAAGTCCGCGCAGTGTCGCAGGACCTGATGCTGGCCGCCGTTGCGTTGTCGGTGTTCTACCTGGGCTACGCACACGACCATTTCGGCTCCGGCCGGCGCTGGCCGCTGATTTTCGTCCTGTTGTTACTGGGTTTCGGCATCCGTGGGCCGATCGGGCTTGTGGTGCCAACCGGCATGCTCTGCAGTTATTACCTGCTCAACCGTCAGTGGACACGGCTGTTTGTGTTCGGTGTGCTGGCGTCGATCCTGCTCGCGGTGTGTGTCGGTCTGTTGTTGTGGCTGGCCAAACTCAGCGGTGGCGAGGCTTTCCTGCAAGACGTGATCCGCATGCAGTTCATGGGGCGCATGGATGGCAGTGAAGGTGTCAGCGGTTCGCTGTATTACTTCACCAGTTCAATGGGCAACTACGCGCTGGCTTATCCGCTGGCCATTGTGGCGCTGGCGGCGGCGTGGTTGAGCAAACCGCATCAGCGCGGGCCGGCGTTGCGCCTGGTGCAGTACTGCGCAGCAGCCGGGTTGATCGTCATGGTCGGTCTGTCGATTCCACAGGCAAAGAAAGCGCGTTACCTGCTGCCGATGCTGCCCATGGCAGCGATCATCGCGGCGTATCCGTTCCAGGTGGTTCACGGACGGGTATTCGCCTGGTTGCGCGGGATCGTTCAGGGCGTGTGGATGCTGACACCACTGTTGCTGATCGTTGCCCTGCTGGTTGCGCGACGCAAGTTCCCGGAGTTGTTGACCGGTGTCATGCCGGTGCTGATCGTGCTCGGCGCACTGCAACTGCTGGCATTGTCCCGACTGTGGAAGGCGCGCTGGCGTGCCGAAGTGTTGGCCCTGAGCGCCGTCCTGGCGTTGTGGACGGTCTATGCAGCCGTGTTCGAGCCGGTGGAGCGCGCACTCTACGACACCCGCTCTTTCAGTCGTGCGGCGTTCGCACAGGTTCAACAGAACCCGGCGCCGCTGGTGTTGCATGGCATGGGCAAAGACGCCAAGGCGATCAAGTTCATGGTCAACGTCGAGCAGGACCTGCAACCGCAGTTCACCGAGACCGTTCAGCAACTGGAGGCACTAAAGGGGCCGGCCTGGCTGATCATGGACAGCAAGGATATGCAGTCACTGCTAGGTACGCCGCTGGCCAGCCTGCAACCGGTACTGAGCGGTCGCTTCGACAAGAACGATTACGTGTTGTTGTACCTGAAACCCTTGTAGACCTCGCTGAAGGCTGCGATCTTGCAGAGCTTCCCAAGATCGCAGCCATCGGCAGTTCCTGCATGACACTCCTCATTCGCCCCGCCCGACCCGCAGACGCGGCCGCCCTCCCCGCCATCGAACGCTCGGCCGCTGAACTGTTTCGCCTCGACCCTGCGCTGGCCTGGCTGGCCGACAGCGATGTACCTGACGAGACGCAACATTTGCAGGCCATCGAACAGGGACGTGTATGGGTTGCAGAGCATACTGTCGGACAACTTGCCGGTTTTTTAAGGGCGGTTGAAACCGACAGCCAGTTGCATATCGAGGAACTGTCCGTCGGCCAACACTTTCAGGGCCAGGGCATCGGCCGCAAGTTACTGTCGGGCGTGATTGAACACGCACGACGGCAGCAACTTGAAGCCGTCACGCTGACCACTTTTCGCGACCTGCCGTGGAATGCGCCGTTCTATCAACGCATGGGTTTTGTGCCATTGAACGAAGTGGACGCCGGACCCCGTTTGATCGAGGTACTCAACGACGAAATCTCCCACGGCCTGCCCAGCGCACGACGCTGTGCAATGCGTTTTACGCTGGATTGACGTCACACCGACGCTTTCAGATCAACACCCAACGCCCGGGCAAACGCCTTCACCAACGGACTGCGCACGGTGTTGTGACGCAGGATCAGATTGAACGGCGTGGCAATGTTGATGCGCTCCGGCAGCACCGCACGAAACTGCCCTGCCGCCACCAGCGTGGCCGCGTAATGCCGGGGCAGGAAGCCAACGAAACGCCCGGTCTTGATCAGCAGCGCCACGGCTTCGACCTGGGTCGCCGAAGCGGAAAAACTGTCGTAGCGGGCAAAGTTCAGCTTGTCACGATGGATCGCGTAGCGGTGGTTGATGCACTCGTAATCCTGCAGCACAGTGCTGTTCATCTGCGACTCCGGCATGTCGAACAATGGATGGCCGACAGCGCAGTAAACCTCCGAGCGTTCTTCATATAACGGGTAGTAATCGAACTCTTCGCGCTTTTGATATACAGGTACTATCCCGGCCACCAGACGCCCCTCTACGACGCCTCTTTCAACCTCATCCAGTTGCGTGGATTGAAGTTGAAACCTTACCTTCGGCGATTCCTCATTGATTCTTTTAAGCGCCGCAACTAACGGTGAACTTTCATCCGTGATCGTATTATCAATAACCCCCACACCAAGGTCACCAACAAGTTCATTCTGCGCCGAACTAAGCCGGTCGCGAAAGTTGTCAACCGACGCAAACAGATCAATCGACGCCTGATAAACCAGACGCCCCTCTTCGGTCAGGTGAAACCCCTCGCGACCTCGGGTACACAGGCGCATGCCGATACGGATTTCCAGGTCGGAGATCTGCTTGCTGATGGCCGCAAGGCCCACGTTCAGCTCGTTCTGCGCGGCGCTGAAGCCACCTGCCTCGACCACGGCCTTGAACACCTTGAGCAGTTTGAAATCCAGTCCGCTGAGGGCCAGCGGTGCTCGGTGAGCCGTTTTCAGCGGCGGGTTTCCGGAATTGGAAAGTGGGGTTTCCATAATGCTGATTTACCTCTGGCGCAATGTTCAACAATCTGTGTCCAACAACAAAAACATCGCCGACTAATAATAATGATCACAGAAAACAGGCCTTGGCAACCGCCAAAAAACCTCGAACATCAGTGCCAACTCACTGATCGCCAAACATGAAAAGCTGACACTTCGATCAGCTCTTGTCTCTTTGCAACTGCCCTCTTGAAAACTGCTTTGGCCTGACTCTGTCCGCTAACTCTTCAGCGTGATTTTCAGGGCCCGGCACACCGATTTCAGTTCGCGTTACCGACGAGGAAAACAACAAATGTCTCAAACCACCGACCGTCTCTGGGGTGCCCGTTTCAAAAGCGGCCCGTCCGCAGCCCTGGCGGCCCTGTCCCGTTGCCCCGAGCGCTATTTCCGCCTGACGCCGTACGATCTGGCCGGCTCCAAGGCCCACGCCGGGGAACTGCAACGTGCCGGCCTGCTGGACGAGCAGGAAACCCGCACGATGATCGAAGCCCTGGACGGCATCGGTGCCGATTTCGCTGCCGGGCGCATCGCCCCGACGCTGGACGACGAAGACGTTCACACCTTCATCGAGCGCCTGTTGACCGAGCGCCTCGGCGCACTGGGCGGCAAACTGCGCGCCGGCCGCTCACGCAACGACCAGACCGCCAATGATCTGCGCCTGTTCCTGCGTGACCACGTCCGCACCCTGGCCGTGGAAGTGCTGGCCCTGCAAACGGCGCTGGTGGATCAGGCCGAGCAACACGTCGAGAGCATCTGCCCGGGCTTCACTCACTTGCAGCAGGCGCAACCGATCGTGTTTGCCCATCACCTGTTGGCCCACGCGCAATCGATGCTGCGTGACGTGCAACGTCTGGTGGATTGGGACGCACGCACTTCGCTGTCGCCCCTCGGTGCCGCAGCCATGGCCGGTTCCGCCATTGCTCGCCAGCCGCAGCAATCGGCCAAGGAAATGGGTTACGCCGGGGTCTGTGAAAACTCTATCGACGCCGTGGCCAGCCGCGATCACGTCGCCGAATTCCTGTTCATCGCCAGCATGCTCGGGATCAACATCTCGCGTCTGGCCGAAGAGTTTTGCCTGTGGTCGTCGCGTCAGTTCCGCTGGGTCGATCTGGACGACGCCTACGCCACCGGCAGTTCGATCATGCCGCAGAAGAAAAACCCGGACATCGCCGAACTGGCCCGGGGCAAGGCTGGACGCCTGATCGGCAACCTGACCGGTCTGCTGTCGACGCTCAAATCCCTGCCGCTGTCGTACAACCGCGACCTGAGCGAAGACAAGAACGGCGTGCTCGACAGCGTCGACACCCTGTTGCTGGTGCTGCCAGCGATGGCCGGGATGGTCGCGACCATGACCGTCAACGTCGAGGAACTGCGGCGTCAGGCACCGCTGGGTTTCACCCTCGCCACCGAAGTCGCCGACTGGCTGGCGGTGCGCGGCGTGCCGTTCAAGGAAGCCCACGAAATCACCGGCGCACTGGTGCAGGCCTGCGAAAAACACGACCTCGAATTGTGGGAAGCCTCGCCGGCGCTGCTGGCCGAGATCGACCCGCGCCTGACGGCAGATGTGCGTGACAGCCTGACCCTAGAAGCCGCCATCGCTGCCCGCAGCGGCTGGGGCGGCACCGCGCCGCAACAAGTGCGCGAGCAGATCGGCCGCCTGAAAACCGCCCTCGCCGCGCAGCAACAGTGGACCGAAAACTACCAGGGCTTCCGCCTCTAACGGCCAATACGCAAACCCTGTAGGAGCGAGCCTGCTCGCGATGGCGATGGATCAGCGAGCAGAGATGTCGAGCGTGCTGCCGCAATCGCGAGCAGGCTCGCTCCCACAGTGGAATGCGGTGGATTTGAAAGTACAGTTCGGAGAAACACCATGAGCCAGACTCAGGCAGAACGACTCCAGGCGGAGCGCAAACTGGCGGAAAACCAGTTCGACATTACCCAGTACCAGCACGTGCCACGGCGCTATTACGGGCGGATCTTCTTCGCCACCGTGATCGTCATCGCCATCATCGGCCTGGTGCGGGCCTTCGCCGAAGGCAAGATCGAATGGTCGTACATCGGCCAGTTCCTGACTTCCGAAGCGATCATGTGGGGCCTGCTCAACACGATCATCATGGCCGTTCTGGCCATGGCGCTGGGCATCGTGTTCGGGGTGATCACCGCGATCATGCGCATGTCGGCCAACCCGATCCTGCGCTACGTGGCGCTGACCTACACCTGGCTGTTTCGCGGTACGCCGCTGATTCTGCAACTGCTGTTGTGGTTCAACCTGGCGCTGATCTTCCCCACCATCGGCATTCCCGGCCTGTTCGAACTCGACACCGTCAGCCTGATGACGCCGTTCGTGGCCGCCCTGCTCGGCTTGAGCATCAACCAGGGCGCCTACACCGCTGAAGTGGTGCGCGCCGGCCTGCTGTCGGTGGACACCGGCCAGTACGAAGCCGCCAAGTCGATCGGCATGCCGCGCCTGCAAGCGCTGCGCCGGATCATCCTGCCCCAGGCCATGCGCATCATCATCCCGCCGGTAGGCAACGAATTCATCGGCATGGTGAAAATGACCTCGCTGGCGAGCGTGATCCAGTACTCGGAACTGCTCTACAACGCCCAGAACATCTACTACGCCAACGCCCGGGTCATGGAGCTGCTGATCGTCGCCGGTATCTGGTACCTGGCCACCGTCACCGTCCTGTCCTTTGGTCAAAGCCGTCTGGAGCGTCGTTTCGCTCGCGGCGCCGGCAAGCGTTCTTGAGGAATCCGTCATGAGAAGCATCGTCAAGGCCGTGAGCCTGAACAAATATTACGACCAGTACCACGCGCTCAAGGACATCAACATCGAGGTCGAGCAAGGCGAAGTGCTGTGCATCATCGGCCCGTCCGGCTCGGGCAAGAGCACCCTGCTGCGCTGCGTCAATCAGCTGGAAAAGATCGACAAGGGCGGCCTCTGGGTCGACGGCGAACTGGTGGGCTACCGCGTGATCGGGCACAAACTGCACGAACTCAACGAGTCACAGATCGCCCGCCAGCGCCTGGCCACCGGCATGGTGTTCCAGCGTTTCAATCTGTTTCCGCACATGACTGTGCTGCAAAACATCATCGAGGGCCCGTGCCAGGTGCTCAAGCGTTCGCCCAAGGAGGCGCACGAAGAAGCCCTGGAACTGCTGGCCCGGGTCGGTCTGGCTGACAAGCGCGACAGTTACCCGATCGAACTGTCGGGCGGTCAGCAGCAACGGGTAGCCATTGCCCGGGCCCTGGCCATGCGCCCCAAGCTGATGCTGTTCGATGAACCCACTTCGGCACTCGACCCGGAACTGGTCGGTGAGGTGCTGTCGGTGATGCGCGATCTGGCGCAGACCGGCATGACCATGATCGTCGTCACCCATGAACTGGGCTTCGCCCGGGAGGTTTCCAACCGCATGGTGTTCATGGACGGCGGGCAGATCGTGGAGGCTGGAAGCCCCGAAGAAATACTAATAAGTCCGCAAAACCCGCGCACCCAAAGCTTCATTTCTGCCGTTCGAACCTGAGGCCCCTTTGGCCTTCACAACACTCATAAGAGAACGTCCATGAAGAACTTCGTCATTCCAGCAGTACTCACCTCCCTCATGTCTTGCGGTTTCGCCATGGCCGCCGAATTGCCGGCGAGCATCAAGGAGAAAGGCGAGATCGTCGTCGCGATCATGCCCAACTATCCGCCGATGGACTTCAAGGATCCGGCCACCAACAAGCTCACCGGCCTGGACTACGACTTGGGCAACGCCCTGGCCGAGCGCCTCGGGATCAAGATCAAGTGGCAGGAAACCGGCTTCGAGCAAATGATCAACGCCCTGACCACCGACCGCGTGGACATGGTCCTGTCGGGCATGACCGACACCGCCGAGCGCCAGGCCAGCGTGACCTTCGTCGACTACTTCACCAGCGGCCCGCAGTTCTACACCTTGCAGAAGAACACGGCGACCAACGAGATCATCGACCTGTGCGGCAAGAAAGTCGGCACCAGCCGCCGCACCACATTCCCGGCAGAAATCGCCGCGTGGAGCAAGGAACACTGTGAAGCCGCGAGCAAGCCCGCAATCAACGTGATCGGCACCGAAGGCTCGGCCGACGCCCGTGCGCAACTGCGCCAGAGCCGAATTGATGCGGCGATGCAGGGCAGCGAAACCCTGTCGTACCTCAAGACCCAGGAAAAGGACATGTACAAGACGGTCGGCCAGCCGATCTCCGTACAGTTCACCGGGTTGGGTGTGAGCAAGAAGAAGCCTGAGCTGAGTGAGGCGGTGAAGGTGGCGTTGCAGAGCATGGTGGATGACGGCAGCTATAACGCGATTCTGAAGAAGTGGGATCTGGAGTTGGGTGCAATTAAGACGGTGACCGTCAACGCCGGCAAGTAAAGCTGCAGGCACCGCGACCCTATGTGGGAGCGAGCCTGCTCGCGATGAGGCCGGCACATTCAACATTGATGCTGCCAGTCATACCGTCATCGCGAGCAGGCTCGCTCCCACAGGTCAGGTGCCCATCTTCAGACAGTTGGAGCACCCTTGATGTCCTCCTTGCAACCCACCTGGCCCGACCAGCACAAAGCCTGCCTCGCCCTGGCCTTCGACCTCGACGGCCCGACTGGCGACGCCATGCTCAACGGCTCGATCTGGCACAAACCCGAGTACTTCGGCTTCGGCGGCTACGGCCCCTACCGCGCCCTGCCACGCCTGCTGGATCTGCTCGACACCTTCAAGATCCCGACCACCTTCTTCGTCCCCGCCTGGGTCGTGGAAAACTGGCCGAAACAGTGCCAGGCCATCGTCGAACGCGGCCATGAAGTCGCCTACCACGGCTACAAACACGAATCCTTCTACGCCCTGACGCTGGACCAGCAGCAGGCCGTGATGAACAAGTCACGCGACGTTTTCTGGCAATACCTGCACATCCGCGCCGAGGGTTTTCGCACCCCGTCCGGTGACTGGCGCGCCCGGACGCCGGCGATGCTGGCCGACAACGGCGTCATCTATTCCAGCAGCATGCGTGGCGACGACCGCCCGTATCTGGTCAACGTCCCCGGCCACGACACGCCGCTGGTGGAGATCCCGGGGCGCTGGGAAATGGACGACTACGCGTCCCTCGCCTACACCCGCGCACCGAACTTCCCGTCCGGCCTCGACCGCACCGCCAGCTACGAGCTGACCCTCGACAACTGGCAACGCGAGTACGACGGCGCGATGGACGAAGGCCTGTGCCTGACCACGCTGTTCCACCCGAAAATCACCGGCAAACCGGGGCGTATCCTGTTGCTGGAGAAACTCTTCGAACACATGCGCCAGCGCGATGACGTGTGGTTCGCCACCTGCCGTGACGTCGCCCGCTGGTGGCTGAAGGAGCATCACCATGGCTGACTCCAGCACTCTCTGGCCCGCCGGCAAACGCTGCGCGGTGGTGCTGACTGTCGATTACAACGACATTCACGGCATCCTCACTCAGGCCCCGGAAGTCGCCGGACGCGACAAGACACTGTCGGTGTGGCGCTACGGCACGCAACGGGGTGTCGAGCGTTTGCTCGGTCTGTTCACGGAATTCGGGGTGCGCAGCAGCTGGTTCGTGCCCGGCATCGTTGCCGAGGAAAACCCGCAGCACATCGCCGCGATTCTGGCTGACGGCCATGAGATCGCCTGCGCCGGTTACCGCCATCAGGATTACGACACGCTGGATCTGGCGGCGCAAAGTGCGGAAGTCGCCAAGGGTTGTGCAGCGCTGGAAGTATTGACTGGCGTGCGCCCGACCGGTTTCCGGATTCCTGCGGGTAACGGCGCGCCGGGATTCATCGAAGCCTTGAAAGATCACGGCATTCACTGGTCTTCGTCATGGCGCGGCGATGATCTGCCGTTCTTGCACCCGACCGCCCCTGAAGTGGTCGAGTTGCCGCTGCATTACGAACTGGAAGACGAACCCTATTTCGCCTTCAACCTGAGCCCGGCCGTGCCGCCGGCGCAATCACGGATCGCCTCCTACAGCCACACCCTCGGCAACCTGCAAATGGACTTCGCCGGATTCCACCGTTTCGGCCTGTGCTACGTGCTGCGCCTGCACCCGGAAATCATCGCCACGCCGGGGCGTATCGGCGTACTGCGTGAGTTGCTGCAAGGCATTCAGCAGCATGACGACGTGTGGATCACCACCGGCGCCGACGTCGCGCAGTGGTGGATGCAAACCGCATCGCCGGTCGCGCAGGATCATCCGGCCTCGGTGTATGAACGCCATTATCGGGACTACCTCGTATGACGGAACGCATGCAGCGGCTGGCGCGGTTTTGCGTCGAAACGCGGTTTGAAGATCTGCCCCCGGCGTTGGTCGAACAGGCCAAGCGACACATTCTCGACACCTTCGGCGCAGCGCTGGCCGGGGCCGACAGTGCGGTGGCGCTTAAGGCGCGGCAGGTGTTCGGCGCCGAGCCGGGCAACGCGCTGGTCTGGGGTTCGTCCTTGCACGTCGGTGCGGGGCACGCGGCGTTGCTCAACGGCATCGCCGCCCATGCGCTGGAACTGGACGACACCGGCGGGTGCGATCACTCCGGTGCGGTGGTGCTGCCGGCAGTGATGGCGGCGCTGTCATTGGTGGATCGACCGGTGGACGGTCGCGAGTTCATCACCGCCGTGGTGATCGGCTACGAAATCGGCCGGCGGGTGCTGGAAGCCTGCGGCAGTTATTCGGCGCATAACGGCGCCGGCTGGCATTCCACCGCCACCTGCGGCGTGTTCGGCGCGGCGGCGGCCTGTGCGCGGATCTTTGCCCTGGATGCAGCGCAAACCGTGTCGGCACTGGGCATCGCCGGCAGTTTCAGCGGCGGGTTGTGGGCGTTCATTCATGACGGTTCGCAAAGCAAGAAACTGCACAGCGGACGCGCTGCCGAGGGTGGTTTGCTCGCGGCGCGTTTTGCTCGCGAAGGTGTCAGCGGGCCGTCGGTGTTGTTCGAGGATGTCTGGGGTGGTTTTCTCAAGACCCTGGCACCGGGCAGCGCGCAACCGGATGCGCTGGATGCTGAATTGGGCCAGGTGTGGAAACTCGCGCGCTGTTCGATCAAACCCTATGCCGCATGTCGTGGCACCCACTCGGCCATCGATGCACTCGGGTTGTTGCTGGAGCAATTGCAGATCGGCGCAGATCAGGTGGAGGACGTGCAGGTCAACCTGTGCGGTTTTCTGCTCGACATGTGCGGCGGCCGCGACACCCGCAGTCTGGCCGCCGCGCAGATGAGTCTGCCTTACGCCCTCGCCGCGCGACTGGTGCACGGTCATTGCCGATTGGAGGCTTACGACGAACAGCCGCGCAACGATCCGCGCATTGTTCAATGGCTGACGCGCATTCGCCTTGAAGTGGATGAGCGACTGTCGGAGGATGGCGAGCCGGTGGTCATTGTCCGAACCCGCGACGGGCGTCAGGCGAGCCTGTGTGTCGAGGTGCCGCTGGGCGCGCCGGGCAATCCGCTGAGTGAAGCGGCGCTGGAGGAGAAATTTTTCAGTCTGGCGTTGCGGGTCATTTCACCGGTCAAGGCCGAGCCGTTATTGGCGCAGTTGCGACAACTGCAAACGCTGGCTTGCGTGCGCGATCTCGGGCACCTGTTAACCGAATAAGGACATTTGATTTTCCGTGGCCACCTACTCGCTCGTTATCCGCCGCCTGATGATCGTTTCGCTGACCATCGTTGTCAGCCGCGCCATCACCAGTCCTTTGCTCACCCTGTTTTTGAGTAAAAAGCTGGGCCTCAACCAACAGGACGTCGGGCTGTTACTGGGCATCGCGGTGTTCATCGCCACCCTGCTTGCGTTGTACGGCGGCTACATCATCGACCGGCTGGAAAAACGCCGGTTACTGATCCTCGCCATGCTTTCCAGCGCCATTGGTTTCGTGCTGCTGACGTTCGCGCAGAACCTCTACCTGACCACGGCAACGCTGGTCATCACCGAAACCGCCTCGGCGCTGTTCCTGATCGGTTCCAAGGCGATCCTCAGCGAAAATCTGCCCATGGGTCAGCGGGCCAAGGCGTTTTCCCTGCGCTATACCCTGACCAACATCGGCTACGCCACCGGACCTATGCTCGGTGTAGTGATCGCCGGGGTGTACCCGATTGCGCCATTCCTGATTGCCGCTGGCATCGCCTTCGGCAGCATCTTCCTGATGGTCGGGATTCCCAGGGACGCCAGCCCGATCGCCGCCATCGGCCAGCCACAAAGATTCCTGAAGACCCTGGTGACCCTGAAAAACGACCGCACGCTGATCATGTTCACCTGCGGTTGCCTGCTCAGCACCGTCGTTCACGGACGTTTCACGCTGTACCTGTCGCAATACCTGCTGGTGGTCGAAGACTCGCAACGTGCGCTGCAAACCATGGCCGCCCTGCTCGCTTGCAACGCCATCGCGGTGATCCTGTTGCAATACCAGATCGGTCGCTTCCTCAACCGGGAAAAGCTGCGCTACTGGATCGCCGCCGGCACCAGCCTGTTCATCCTCGGCCTGATCGGTTTCAGCCTGGCCGACAGCCTGCTGACGTGGTGCATCGCGATGTTCATCTTCACCCTCGGCGAGATGATCATTTATCCATCGGAATTCCTGTTCGTCGACACCCTGGCCCCCGAAGAGCTGCGCGGCAGTTATTACGGCGCACAGAACCTCGCAGCCCTGGGTGGCGCACTGAGCCCGGTGATCTGCGGCTTCCTGTTGATGCATACGCCGGCGCCGACCATGTTCTACGCCCTCAGCGCACTGACCGCGATGGGCGGGTTCCTGTGCTTCATGAGCGGTCGGCGAGTGGCTTTACTTCACAAATAATGCATTGAAACTGCATTTATATGAATTTGTCAGCATCGAGATTGCTTGGCACACTGTGCGCGTTCCTCCCCCAATAGTTGGAACGCTTCGAAGGACTTTCCGGGTTGACGGACAAGTCCTTTTTTTTGCCTTCGGTTTTCTTCAAAGGAACGGTTCTTCATGCTCGCTCGCTGGTTGCCCGCTGCCATCAACACCCGCCCCACCGAATGGAGCCGCGCCGCTATCGGCATGGCGCTGGGCACGTTGTTCAGTGTGTGGGTATGCAGTCAGGTGTTCGACATCGAAGTGGCCTACCACCTGATCGGCCCGCTAGGCGCCTCGGCGGTGCTGCTGTTCGCCGTGTCCTCCGGCGCCCTCGCCCAGCCATGGTCGATCATCGGCGGCTACCTGTGCGCGGGCGTCGTCGCGTTGCTGGTGGCCCACGTGCTCGGTCGAACCCTCGGCAGCGCCTGCCTCGCCGCAGGCATGGCGCTGATCCTGATGTGCTGGCTGCGTTGCCTGCACCCGCCGGCCGGCGCCGTCGCGTTGACCATGGTGCTGGCCGATCCGATGACCATCGCCATGGACTGGAAAGCCCTGGAACCGGTGATGCTCAGCGCCGCGTGCCTGCTGCTGGCCGCACTGGCCTACAACAATCTGACCCGCATTCGCTACCCGAAACGCCCCGCCGAACCGGCGCCCGCCCTGGCGCCGGTCGATTTTCAGGCAATCACGGCCGAGGATCTGAAATTGGCACTGGCGGACATGGAGGCGTTCATTGATGTCACGCCGGAGGATCTGGAACAGTTGATTCATGCCAGTGAACTGCATGCCAAACGGCGGAGCATTGGCCAGGTGTTCAGCTGACAAAGGCGTCCTGTTGCAACGGCTTGAAAACGGATCAATCCGGCATCGACCGGATGATGTCCGTCAGATCCTCTTTGGTGATTTCATTGGCCTTGATAGCCGCCGCGATGTCTTCTTTGGAGAGCGGAAAACGTTTGAACATGTCTTTCAACGTGTCGGTATCGACATTCGACAACCAGCGAGGATCAATCAATGATCCTCCATACTCTGGTTTCATCGGCACTGGGTCGCCAGCGATAACACCCTTGTGATTGAAAAAGACCATGTAGCGACTAAAACCTTCGGGGTAGCTTTTGTCGTAGTAAAGCGTCGTGCTGGCGGGCAGCACGTAATAGCTTTCATCATCGCCACTCCCCGCGATCAGCAAAGGTGCTTTGGTCCTGACCATCGCCATGCCATACGTTCTGGAAAGCCCGCCACGCAGGACAAACGCCAGCGCTGCGACATTGATAACCGTCAGCAGCAGTAGCAAAACAACGATCAGTCTGCCTGTTGAATACCTTGTTTTTGCCATTCTGCGCCTCCACTGCGCGTTGGGTTCCGGCGAGAAAAAACGCCGTGTTTCTGCTACAGACGCTAATGAAGCGAGGGTCTGTTTGCGG
The DNA here is from genome assembly GCF_012974785.1 of Pseudomonas fluorescens. Taxonomy (GTDB): domain Bacteria; phylum Pseudomonadota; class Gammaproteobacteria; order Pseudomonadales; family Pseudomonadaceae; genus Aquipseudomonas; species Aquipseudomonas fluorescens_BT. Next base: position 3,290,018 of record NZ_CP027561.1, read on the forward strand.
GTTCGCCGCAACCGCCGCGCAGCCTAGCAGTAGCTAGCGCTTCGGCCACAATTTTTCATTTCGTGGTTAAGGTAAAAATGCAGACACCCCATGCACATATCCCCGTTGTACACGGCAAATTTGCACTGTTACGATCCGCTAACGCCCGCGCGCGGGCTTCTCGAATAAAGACAATAAAAGCAGGGAGTTAGTGATGACTGCTCAGGCTTCATCCCCGCGGACTTCGTCCATGGATGCCACGCCACACGAAGTGCTGGCCGAGGTTCGCAATCACATCGGTCATCTGACCCTCAACCGCCCCGCCGGCCTCAATGCCCTGACCCTCGACATGGTGCGCCAGCTCCAGCAACACCTGGACGCCTGGGCCGCCGATGCCGATATCCACGCGGTCGCGCTGCGCGGTGCCGGCGAGAAAGCCTTCTGTGCCGGTGGCGACATTCGATCGCTGTACGACAGCCACAAAAGCGGCGACACGCTGCACGAAGATTTCTTCGTCGAGGAATACGCCCTCGACCTGACGATCCACCGCTACCGCAAACCCGTGCTGGCGCTGATGGACGGTTTCGTTCTCGGCGGCGGCATGGGCCTGGTGCAAGGCGCCGATTTGCGGGTGGTCACCGAAAAGAGTCGTCTGGCGATGCCGGAGGTGGCGATCGGGTATTTCCCGGATGTCGGCGGCAGTTATTTCCTGCCGCGCATTCCTGGCGAGCTGGGGATTTACCTGGGCGTCAGCGGCGTGCAGATTCGTGCGGCGGATGCGCTGTATTGCGGGCTGGCCGACTGGTATCTGGACAGCAGCAAACTCGGCACCCTCGATGAACAGCTCGATCAGTTGGAGTGGCACGACACGCCATTGAAGGATCTGCAAAGCCTGTTGGCCCGTCACGCCGTGCAAACCCTGCCGGATGCGCCGCTGGAAGCCTTGCGCCCGGCCATCGACCACTTCTTCGCCTTGCCTGACGTGCCGAGCATCGTCGAGCAACTGCGCGCCGTGACGGTTGCCGACAGCCACGAATGGGCGACCACCACGGCCGACCTGCTGGAAACCCGCTCGCCATTGGCCATGGGTGTGACCCTGGAGATGCTGCGTCGCGGCCGGCACCTGACACTGGAACACTGCTTCGCCCTCGAACTGCATCTGGATCGCCAGTGGTTCGAGCGCGGCGACCTGATCGAAGGCGTGCGCGCCTTGCTGATCGACAAAGACAAATCACCACGCTGGAACCCGCCGACCCTCGCCGCGTTGCACGCCGAGCAGGTCGCGAGTTTCTTCCACGGTTTCGAAGAGAGCGGGAGCTGAGTCATGCACGATCTCGAATTGACTGAAGACCAGGTCATGATCCGCGACATGGCCCGGGACTTTGCCCGTGGCGAAATCGCCCCCCACGCGCAAGCCTGGGAAAAGGCCGGCTGGATCGATGACGGTCTTGTGGCGAAGATGGGCGAACTTGGCCTGCTGGGCATGGTGGTACCGGAGGAATGGGGCGGCACCTATGTCGACTACGTAGCCTATGCGCTGGCGGTGGAAGAGATTTCCGCCGGCGACGGCGCCACCGGCGCCTTCATGAGCATCCACAACTCGGTGGGCTGCGGGCCGGTGCTCAATTACGGCAGCGAAGAACAGAAACAGACCTGGCTGGCGGATCTGGCTACCGGCGCAGTAATCGGCTGCTTCTGCCTGACCGAACCCCAGGCCGGCTCCGAAGCGCACAACCTGCGCACCCGCGCCGAACTGCGCGACGGGCAATGGGTGATCAACGGCGCCAAGCAATTTGTCAGCAACGGCAAGCGGGCGAAACTGGCGATCGTGTTTGCGGTGACCGATCCGGATCTGGGCAAGCGTGGGATCTCGGCGTTTCTCGTGCCGACCGATACGCCGGGCTTCATCGTTGACCGTACCGAACACAAGATGGGCATCCGCGCTTCCGACACCTGTGCCGTAACGCTGAACAACTGCAGCATTCCTGAAGCGAACCTGCTGGGCGAACGCGGCAAAGGCCTGGCGATCGCCCTCTCCAACCTGGAAGGCGGACGCATCGGCATCGCGGCGCAAGCCTTGGGCATCGCCCGTGCAGCGTTCGAAGCGGCGCTGGGTTACGCCCGTGATCGGGTGCAGTTCGGCAAAGCCATCGTCGAGCACCAGAGCATCGCCAACCTGCTGGCGGACATGCAGATGCAGATCAACGCGGCGCGCTTGATGATCCTGCACGCGGCGCGGCTGCGCACGGCGGGCAAACCCTGTCTGTCGGAGGCTTCGCAGGCCAAGCTGTTTGCTTCGGAAATGGCCGAGAAGGTGTGTTCGTCAGCGATTCAGATTCATGGCGGGTATGGGTATCTGGAGGATTATCCGGTTGAGAAGTACTACCGGGATGCACGGATTACCCAGATTTATGAGGGGTCGAGCGAGATACAGCGGATGGTGATTGCTCGGGAGTTGAAGAACTATCAGTTGTAACCGAGTAACGCCTGCCCCCTCACCCCAGCCCTCTCCCCCAGGAGAGGGAGCTGACCGAGGTGTCTGGCGTCATACATCGACCTGAAAGATCGCGTCGATTATGGATAGCGGACTACATGCTTTTTACAGCCTGAGTTCGACTCGGTAATTCAGGTCGGCGTAACTCCCGAGTACAACCCGGTCAGTCCCCTCTCCCTCCGGGCGGTCCGACGTTTCGGGAGGGTTAGGGTGAGGGGGCTCTTGAGGGCGCCGCGTTATTTGCCCTGGAACTCGGCAGGCCGTTTGGCCACAAACGCCGCCATCCCTTCCTTCTGATCCTGCGTCGCAAACGCCGCATGGAACACCCGGCGCTCGAAGCGCACGCCTTCGGTCAGGTTCACTTCGAACGCGCGGTTGACGCTTTCCTTGACCATCATCGCAATCGGCAGCGATTTGCTGGCGATCACCGCCGCGACTTTCAGCGCTTCGTCCAGCAGTTCATCACTCGGCACGATCCGAGCGACGATGCCGCAGCGTTCGGCTTCCACCGCGTCGATCAAACGCCCGCTCAGGCACATTTCCATGGCTTTGGCCTTGCCCACGGCGCGGGTCAGGCGCTGGGTGCCGCCCATGCCCGGCAGCACACCGAGGTTGATTTCCGGCTGGCCGAATTTGGCGTTGTCGCCGGCCAGGATGAAGTCGCACATCAGCGCCAGTTCGCAGCCACCGCCGAGGGCAAAACCGTTGACCGCCGCGATGATCGGCTTGCGGCGGTTGGCCACGCGGTCGCTGTCACTGAACAGATCGTCCATGTAGATCTGCGGATAGGTCAGTTCGGCCATTTCCTTGATGTCGGCGCCGGCGGCGAAGGCTTTTTTCGAACCGGTGATGACGATGCAGCCGATGTTCGCATCGGCTTCCAGGCCATCGAGGGCGCGGTTCACTTCGCTGACCAGTTGCGCGTTGAGGGCATTGAGCGCCTGCGGGCGATTGAGGGTGATCAGGCCGACGCGGCCGTGGGTTTCCAGCAAAATCGTTTCGTAACTCATGTGCAGATTCCTTCTCAAAGATTGCGCGAAATGACCATGCGCTGAATGTCGCTGGTGCCTTCGTAGATCTGGCAAACCCGCACGTCGCGGTAGATGCGCTCCAGCGGGAAGTCGTTGAGGTAACCGTAACCGCCCAGGGTTTGCAAGGCCATGGAGCAGACCTTCTCGGCCATTTCCGAGGCGAACAACTTGGCCATCGACGCCTCGACCAGCGCCGGCTGACCGCTGTCACGCAGGGCGGCGGCGTAATGCACCATCTGCCGCGCCACGGCGATCTGAGTGGCCATGTCCGCCAGACGGAACGCCACGGCTTGATGCTCGATGATCGGCTTGCCGAAGGTGTCACGCTCGCGGGCGTAATCACGGGCGGCTTCGAACGCGGCACGGGCCATGCCCACCGATTGCGAAGCGATGCCGACGCGTCCGCCTTCGAGGTTGGCCAGAGCAATCCTGTAGCCCTCGCCCTCCTCGCCCAACCGGTTGGCCACCGGCACTTTCACGTCTTCAAACAGAATCTGGCAGGTGTCCGAGGCGTGCTGGCCGAGCTTGTCTTCGACGCGAGCGACTTTGTAGCCCGGCGAGGCGGTCGGCACGATAAAGGCGCTGATCCCGCGCTTGCCGGCACTCGGATCGGTGACCGCAAACACGATCACAACCCCGGCGTTCTGCCCGGAGGTGATGAACTGTTTGCAGCCGTTGAGCACGTAGTGATCGCCTTCCAGCCGCGCACGGGTTTTCAGGCTGCTGGCGTCGGAGCCGGCCTGGGGTTCGGTCAGCGCGAAGGCACCGAGCATCTCGCCGCTGGCCAGCGGTTTGAGGAAACGTTCACGCTGGTCGTCGTTGCCGAACTTGAGGATCGGCACACAACCCACCGAGTTGTGCACGCTCATGATCGTCGAGCAGGCGCCGTCGCCGGCGGCGATTTCTTCCAGCGCCATGGCGTAGGCCAGATAACCGGTGTCGCAACCGCCCCACTGCTCCGGCACCAGCATGCCGAAGAAGCCCAGCCCGGCCATTTCGCCGATGGCTTCTTTCGGGAAGCGGTGTTCGCGATCCCACTCGGCGGCAAACGGTTTGAGCCGTTCCTCGGCAAACTGCCGGGCCATGTCGCGGATTTGTTGTTGGTCGTCATTGGGAATCATGGCAAATCCTTATTCATTGGCACCGTCTATCCCCTGTGGGAGCGGGCTTGCTCGCGAAAGCGGTGGATCAGCACAGTGAGTGTTGGCTGACAGGACGCTTTCGCGAGCAAGCCCGCTCCCACAATTCGAGATGCGCGAGCTTTAGTAGAGGCACTCGACAGCCATCGCCGTGGCTTCGCCGCCGCCGATGCAGATTGCCGCAACGCCGCGTTTCAGGCCTTTCTGGCGCAGGGCCGAGAGCAAGGTCACCAGAATCCGCGCACCGGAGGCACCGATCGGATGGCCCAGGGCGCAGGCGCCACCGTGGATGTTGAGCTTGTCGTGAGGAATTTCCAGGTGGGTCATCGCCGCCATGCCGACCACGGCGAAGGCTTCGTTGACTTCAAACAGATCGACCTGATCCAGCGACCAGCCGGTCTTCTTCATCAGCTTCTTGATCGCGCCAATCGGTGCCACCGGGAACAGGCCCGGAGTGTCGGCAAACGCGGCGTGGCCGTGAATCACCGCCAATAGTTTCAGACCTTGCTTCTGCGCTTGCGACTGGCGCATCAGCACCAGTGCGGCGGCGCCGTCGGAGATCGAGCTGGAATTGGCGGCGGTCACAGTGCCGCCCTCGCGGAACGCCGGTTTCAGTGACGCGATCTTGTCCAGCTTGGCTTTTGGCGGCTGCTCGTCGTTGCTGATCACAACCTGTTCTTTGCCGACGGTCACGGTCAGCGGAACGATCTCGGCCTTGAAGCTGCCGTCCTTGATTGCCTGCTGGGCACGGGTGGTCGAAGCGATGGCGAAAGCGTCCTGAGCCTCGCGGCTGAAGTCGTTGGTTTCGGCGCAATCCTCGGCGAAGGTGCCCATCAGGCGGCCCTTGTCGTAAGCGTCTTCGAGGCCGTCGAGGAACATCGAGTCCAGCACCCGGCCGTGGCCCATGCGATAACCGGCACGGGCGCGGTCCAGCAGGTACGGCGCGTTGGACATGCTTTCCATGCCGCCGGCGATCACCACATCGGCGCTGCCGGCCATCAACATGTCGTGAGCCAGAATGGTGGTTTCCATGCCCGAGCCGCACATCTTGTTGACGGTGGTGCAGCGAGTGGATTTATCCAGCCCGGCGCCCAGCGCAGCCTGACGCGCAGGCGCCTGGCCGAGCCCGGCCGGCAGTACGCAGCCGAACAACACTTCATCGACCGCATCGGCGGCCACACCGGCACGCTCAACCGCCGCCTTGATTGCAGCGGCGCCCAGTTGCGGCGCGGTCAGGCTTTTCAGTTCGCCCTGAAAACCGCCCATCGGGGTGCGGACGGCGCTGACGATGACAATCGGATCGTTGGAGATGGTCATGAAAAAATCCTCCTTACTTGGCGGCCATGCGCAAGGCACCGTCGAGACGGATCACCTCGCCGTTGAGCATGCTGTTTTCAATGATATGCCGCACCAGCGCGGCGTACTCGGCAGGTTTGCCCAGGCGTGGCGGGAACGGTACGCCGGCGGCCAGCGAGTCGCGCACTTCCGGGGTCATGCCGGCCATCATCGGGGTTTCGAAAATGCCCGGGGCGATGGTCATCACGCGGATGCCGAAGCGCGCCAGTTCACGGGCGGCAGGCAGAGTCAGGCTGGCGATGGCGCCTTTGGACGCGGAATACGCCGCCTGGCCGATCTGGCCGTCGAACGCCGCGACGGATGCGGTGTTGATGATCACGCCGCGCTCGCCGTCGGCGTTGGCTTCGCTTTCGGCAATCGCGGCTGCCGCCAGACGCAGCATGTTGAAACTGCCGATCAGGTTGACGTTGATCACCTGGGCGAAGCTCGCCAACGCATGCGGACCGTTCTTGCCGAGGATCTTCTCGCCACGAACAATGCCGGCGCAGTTCACCAGGCCATTGAGGCTGCCGAAGGCTTTTACCGTGGCCTGCACGGCGGCTTCGGCGGCGGCTTCGTTGCTGATGTCGGCCACCACACTTTGCGCGCCGAGGCGTTGGGCCTGGGCGGCGACGGCTTCGGCGTTCATGTCCACCAGCATCACTTTGGCGCCGGCGCTCACCAGCAACTCAGCGGTGGCGGCACCCAGGCCGGATGCGCCGCCGGTGACGATAAAAACCTTGTTCTCGATCTGCATGACTGACTTCCTGATTCAAGCTGAAACGTTGTGCGCCGCGGCCTCTTGAGCCTTGGCGATTTCCTGGTTGCGCAAGATAAAGCGCTGCAATTTGCCGCTCGGGGTTTTCGGCAACTCGCTGACAAATTCGATTTCACGGGGGTACGAGTGCGCGGCCAGGCGCTTGCGCACGTGCTGGCGCAGTTCTTCGGCCAGCGCCGGTTCGGCGCGGTATTGCGGGTTGAGCACGACGAAGGCTTTGACCAGTTCGGTGCGCTCGGGGTCGGGCTTGCCGACCACTGCGGCTTCAACGACGGCCGGGTGCTCGATCAGGGCGCTTTCAACGTCGAACGGGCCGACCCGGTAGCCGGACGTGGTGATCACGTCATCGCTGCGGCCAACGAAGCTGATGCTGCCGTCCGGGTTCCACTCCACGGTGTCGCCGCTCAGGTAGTAATTGCCGACGAAGGCCTTGGTCGGTGCACCTTCGTAACCGGCGAACCAGCACATCGGCGACTGTGTGCGGTCGATGGCAAGGATGCCGGGCTGACCGACGCCGAGCTCGTTGTACTGATCATCGAGCACCACGATGCGATGGCCCGGCGAGGCGAAACCGGCAGCGCCGAGGTGGATCGGGTGTTCGAGGCCGTGGTGGTTGCACAGCACCATGCCCAGTTCGGTCTGGCCGTAGTGGTCGTGAATGACCACGCCGAGGTTGTCGGCGAACCAGCGGATCACTTCCGGGTTCAACGGCTCGCCGGCACTGCTGACGATGCGCAACTTGCCCTTGATCGATTTGGCAAACTCATCGCCGCCGGCAATCAGCAGACGATACGCCGTGGGCGAACCGGTGAGGTTGGTGATCCCGTACTTGTTGATCACCCGGCAAGTGCTTTCGAGGGTGAAGGGGCCATCGTAGAACGTGATCGGATGGCCCATCGACAACGGGCCGGTCACGCCAAAATAAATGCCGTAGGCCCAGCCCGGATCGGCGACGTTCCAGAACGCATCTTCCGGGCGCAGATCCACGGCGTCGCGGGTGTAGCTCTGGAACGCGACGATGGCCTTGAGCGGCACCGACAGTGCTTTCGACGGACCGGTGGTGCCCGAAGTGAACATCAGCAGGAACGGGTCTTCGCCGGTCAGCATCACCGGTTCGCAGACACTGGAATGGTTGGGCAACTCGGCCCAGAAACTGAAATCGCCTCGGACGATGCCCTGGCCTTTCGGGCCGCCGACGGTAACCAGCGTCGGGCAATCGGCGACTTCACTGAGCTTGGGCCGGTTGACGGCATCGGTGACCACGACTTTGGCGCCGGAACTGTTCAGGCGATGTTCGAGGGCTTTGGGGCCGAACGCGGTGAACAGCGGTTGATACACCGCGCCGATGCGCCAGGTGGCGAACACGGTGATCAGCAATTCGATATTGCGCGGCAGCAGGCCGGCGACCTTGTCGCCCTTCTGCACGCCCTGGGCGAGAAGGAAATTGGCGAAGCGCGCGGCTTTGTCCTGCAGGTCGCTGAAGGTGTACGTCGCACTGGCGCCGTCGCGACCTTCCCAGAACAGCGCGATGCGCCCCGGCAAGGCGTGACGGTCACAACATTCGACGCAGGCGTTGAGCGCCTCGAGCGAGCCGCTGAGTGCGGCGTCCACGGTGTGCTGATAATCAAACTGTGCGGTGGCAGACAAGTAATCGCGCATTGCCAGAATCCCTCTGTTCTTATTAGGTTGGGGAACCGTAAACAACAGAGGAATACTCGCGCCGCACGCCGGTTGCGGCAATGGTCAAAGCCCTCAAAGTGGATGACTGGTTTGGCCAAGGTTCAAAGGGTGTGTTGCCTTGACTGGCCCTATCGCCAGCAGGCTGGCTCCCACAGGAGAGCGCGTTTCAAATGTGGGAGCCAGCCTGCTGGCGATGGGCCGGATCAGACGGCCTCATTCAATATCAAGCTGCGATAGTGCCCCGGATTGGTTCCCGACCACTTGCGAAACGCCTTGTAGAACGAGCTCGCATCGGCAAACCCCAGCCGCGTGGCGATCTCGGCAAAACTGATCGCAGGCTCTGCCAGCCAGGTAATCGCCAATTCCTTGCGCACGCTGTCCTTGAGGCCTTGATACGTCTGCCCCTCTTCCGCCAGACGCCGACGCAGGGTCGAGGCCGACATGCACAGTTGCTGGGCCAGGGCTTCGGTTTCCGGCCACTGTTCGGCGGGCAACTGCCGCAGATCCTGCTTGATCCGGCTGGCAAGGCTTTCCGGGTCGCGGTACTTCACCAGAATGTTCGCCGGGGCATGGGCCAGAAAACGCTTTAACTCCTCGGCACTGCGCTTGATCGGCAGATCCAGCACGTCGGCGGCGAAAATCATCCGCGTGCGCGGCCGGTCGAAACGCAGGTTCTCGGAGAACATCACCCGATAGTCATCACAGAAATCCGGCGCCGGGCAGCGCAACTCGATGGCCAGGATCGGAATCCGCCGCCCCGCCAGCCAGCACGCCACGCCGTGGACGATCATCCAGTAAGTGAAATAGGTGAAGGCGCGGCGCGGCTTGGGGTCGTCCTCCAGCAGGACGATCTCCGCCAGGCTTTGCTGGTGCACGAGTTGTGCCGGCAGGCGTTCAAGCATCAGCGACAGGAAACTCAAACCGCTGCTCAGCCCGGCCGCCAGATTCGGTTGGGCCATCGCGCTGCGGCAGAGAAATTCCAGGCTGCCGGACTTCAGCTTGCGCGGGTCCATGCCAAAGAACTCGTCGTCTCCCCGCCGCGCCAGCAGCCGCCACAACCGCGCATATTGACCGGCCGGCACGCGGGCGTCATCGGTGCCCAGCAGCGCCGGATCGATGCCGACCTTGTTCAAGACTTCCTCCGTGGCCACGCCCGGCGCACAACTTTGCTGCAGTGCTTCACGCACCAGTTGAATGGCGATGGTGTCTTTTTCCGACATGGATCGAGGCAAATCCTGTTGTTGTTCGAGTGGCTGGCATCTTAACGCAGCCATCGAGACACAGCTCGCTCACGCTCTGAAATGCTTTTGGCTGACATGAGAATGATTGTTCTTCAGGCCTGTTCAGCTATCGTTCAGGTAAATGTCAATGAGTGGCATGTGAGAATGACTTTCATTATGTTACAACTTGTAACCTCATTTCGTTACACAGTGGATGCCGAATGCTCGTTCCCTTTCTGATCATGCTGCGTGAAGGCATTGAAGCCGCGCTGATCGTTGGCATTATCGCCAGCTACCTGCAACAGACTGGTCGTGGCCAGTGGATGCCGGCGGTATGGATCGGCGTGTTTCTCGCCGCTGCGCTGGCGTTGCTGGTCGGCGGTGGCCTGGAACTGGTCAGCGCCGAATTCCCGCAAAAACAGCAGGAACTCTTTGAAGGCGTGGTCGGCCTTGTCGCCGTGGGGATTCTCAGTTCCATGGTGTTCTGGATGCGCAAGGTGGCGCGCTCGATCAAACATTCGCTGCAAGCCTCTCTCGATCACGCACTGACTTCGTCGAAGCATCAGGTCATCGCCCTGATCGCCATGGTGTTTTTCGCCGTCGCCCGGGAAGGACTGGAAACGGTGTTCTTCCTGCTCGCCGTGTTCCAGCAGAGCGAAGGCCCGGGCGCACCGATTGGCGCCCTGCTCGGCCTGATCCTGGCCATCGTCGTCGGCTTCCTGATCTACAGCGGCAGCATGCGCCTGAACCTGTCGGCGTTCTTCCGCTGGACCGGACTGTTCATCCTGGTGGTCGCTGCCGGGATTCTCTCCAACTCGGTGCAGGCGCTGCACGAAGCCGGGGTCTGGAATCACCTGCAAACCGTGCTCTTCGACTTCAGCGCGACGTTGCCGATGGACGGCCCGCTGGGCTCGGTGCTGGCCGGCATGTTCGGTTATCAGGATGCCCCGACCGTCAGCACCCTCGGTGCGTATCTGATCTATCTGGTAGTGGCGCTGGTGATGTTCTTCTATCCGGCTCCCGCCCCTGCACCCAAAGCCGCCGCCTCGAATTCCGTGTCCAGCCAATAAGGGCCTCCATGTCAAAGCCTAATATCCCTCAGGCCTCGCCTCCCCGCGCCTTGCGCTGGGCGGTGGCCGGTTCGGTGGTCGTGATGATCGCCGCCGGCGGCCTGTTCTACTACGCCTCGAAAATGGCCGCGGCCAAACGTCAGCACAATCATGACGAAGTGGTGGTCAACATCCACCCCGGCAGTTGCGAGCCGAACGAGCTGAGCGTACCCGCCGGGCGCGCCAGTTTCCGCATCGTCAACCGCTCCGACCGGGCGGTGGAATGGGAAATCCTCGACGGCGTGCTGGTGATCGAGGAACGCGAGAACATCGCGCCGGGCCTGAGCCAGGTGATCAACGCCAACCTGCAACCCGGCGACTACGCCATCACCTGCGGGTTGCTGAGCAATCCGCGCGGCGTGCTGCATGTCACGCCGACCGCCGCTTCCGACGCCGCCGCCAAGGCCAAGCCGTCGATGGTCGCTTTCGTCGGGCCGCTGTCGGAGTTCCGGGTTTATCTGGCCACTCAGGGCAGCGCGCTGATCAGAGCTGTCACGGCGCTCAACCAGGCAATCACCCGCGGTGATCTGGCCCAGGCCCAAGCGGCGTATTTGCCGGCCCGTGCCGCGTATCAGCGTCTGGCCCCGGCCGCACAACGCCTGGCGGAACTGGACAACAGCATCAACGCCCGCGCCGATTACTTCGAAAAACGCGAGCAGGATCCGGCCTTTGTCGGTTTCCATCGCATCGAATACGCGCTGTTCCAGCAACGCAGTCTCGACGGCCTGTCGCCGGTTGCCGAACGCCTGTTGGGCGACGTCAACACGCTGAAACAACAGTTGCTGGCCCAATCGCTGCCGCCGGAGCAACTGGTGGAAATCCTCGTGCGCAACCTCAACACCCTGGCCGACGGGCGCGCCGCCAGCGGCGAAGAGGAACGCTACAGCCACAGCGATCTCAACGGTTTCGCAGCCAATCTGGAGACCGCGCACAAAGTCGTCGAACTGCTGCGGCCGCTGCTGAGCAAATCCGCCGCCGAACTGCTGCCGAAAATCGACAGCGCGCTGACTGATTTCGACAACACCCTGAACGGCTTCAAGGTCAAGGATGGCTACGCCAGTTACGACACCGTCAGCGGTGAACAACGCAAACAGATCGCCGACAAGGCCAAGACCCTGGCCGACGCCCTCGACGGCATCGATCCCGCCCTCGGCCTCTCCGGCCTGTAAATAGAAGACGAATACCGATGAACGATTCCGAACACTTCAACCTGCAACGCCGTCGCGTACTGATGGGGATGGGCGCCGCCGGCGTCGCACTGGCCGGCACCGCCCTGAGCTGCCCGGCCATGGCCGCCGTACCCGCGCAAGTCACCGAAGCACCGAGCAGCGACAAGACCCAGGATCATCACGACTTTCATGGCGTACACCAGACCGGCATTGTCACCCCGCGTCCGGCGTCCGGCATGCTGGTGTCATTCGATGTACTGGCCAGCGACCGTGAAGACCTCGAACGCCTGTTCCGCACCCTCAACGAGCGCATCGCGTTCCTGATGAAGGGCGGGCCGGTGGCGCAGATCGATCCGAAGCTGCCGCCGCCGGATTCCGGCATCCTCGGCCCGGTGGTCACCCCGGACAACCTGACCATCACCGTGTCGGTAGGCGAATCGCTGTTCGACGAGCGTTTCGGCCTCGCCGCTGCCAAGCCCAAGCGCCTGATCCGCATGGTCGGCTTCCCCAACGATGCGCTGGAAGCCGATTGCTGTCACGGCGACTTGAGCCTGCAGTTCTGCTCCAACACCGCCGACACCAACATTCACGCCCTGCGCGACATCGTGAAAAACCTGCCGGACCTGCTGCTGGTGCGCTGGAAACAGGAAGGCAGCGTGCCGCCGCAAGCCCCGGCCAAACCCGGTGTGCCGGCGCAATCGGCGCGTAACTTCCTGGGTTTTCGCGACGGCTCGGCCAACCCGGATTCCAACGACGACAAGGCCATGGACCGTATCGTCTGGGTGCAACCGGGCAGCGACGAACCGGCCTGGGCCGTCCACGGCAGTTATCAGGCGGTGCGGATCATCCGCAACTTCGTCGAACGCTGGGACCGCACGCCGTTACAGGAGCAGGAAAGCATCATCGGCCGGGTGAAAACCACCGGCGCGCCAATGGGCGCCAGCCATGAAACCGAAGTCCCGGACTACAGCAAGGACCCGGAAGGCAAGCTGACCAAGCTCGACGCGCACATCCGTCTGGCCAACCCGCGCACCGCCGCGACCCAGGCCAATCTGATCCTGCGCCGGCCGTTCAACTATTCCAACGGCGTGAACAAGAACGGCCAGCTCGACATGGGCCTGTTGTTCATCTGCTACCAGGCCGATCTGGAAAAAGGCTTCATCACCGTTCAGACCCGCCTCAACGGCGAGCCGCTGGAGGAATACCTCAAGCCGGTCGGCGGCGGTTACTTCTTCACCCTGCCGGGTGTGACGGGCGACAAGGATTTCATCGGTCGCTCGCTGCTCAACGCTACCCAACCAAAAACAACTGCATAGCATTCAACAGGAGCCGCCCCCATGAAAAAGACGCCCATCGCGTTATTGCTGACCCTTGGTCTACTCAACACCCCGCTGTCGGCGTTCGCGGCGACCGCGCCGCTGGATCTGGTCGGGCCGGTTTCGGACTACAAGATCTACGTCACCGAGCAACTGGACCAACTGGGCACCCACACCAGGCAATTCACCGATGCCGTGAAAAAGGGCGACCTGGCCACCGCACAAAAGCTCTATGCGCCAACACGCGTCTACTACGAGTCGATCGAGCCGATTGCCGAGCTGTTCAGTGACCTCGATGCATCCATCGACTCCCGCGTCGACGACCACGAAAAAGGCGTGAAGGCTGAAGACTTCACCGGTTTTCACCGCCTCGAGTACTCGTTGTTCTCGGAAAAAAGCACCCAGGGCCTGAACGATCTGGCCGACAAGCTGGATAAAGACGTCCAGGACCTGCAGACCCGCGTCGCCGGCCTGACCTTCCCGCCCGAGAAAGTCGTCGGCGGTGCTGCCGCACTGCTGGAAGAAGTCGCCGCCACCAAGATCTCCGGTGAGGAAGACCGTTACAGCCACACCGATCTCTATGACTTCCAGGGCAACATCGACGGCGCGAAGAAAATCGTCGACCTGTTCCGTCCGCAGATCGAGAAGCAGGACAAGGCGTTTGCGGCCAAAGTCGACAAGAACTTCGCCACCGTGGACAAGATCCTGGCCAAGTACAAGACCAGGGACGGTGGTTTCGAGACTTACGACAAGGTGAAGGACAACGACCGCAAGGCGCTGGTGGGCCCGGTCAATACCCTGGCGGAAGACCTGTCGACGTTGCGTGGCAAGCTCGGTCTGAACTGAGACGTGTAGCGCCTGTTCTGCCGCCTTCGCGAGCAAGCCCGCTCCCACACAGGGTCTTTGTTGAACACAAAATTGTGCTCAGCGAAGATCAGTGTGGGAGCGGGCTTGCTCGCGAAGACATTTTTAGCGACGCTGAAAACTCTGTGCGTTAGAGGATGCGATAGAGCAACCGCTCGACCCGCACCCGGCTCACGCGCTTGAGGAACTTGGCCACCCCGGCCGGGTAGTCCGCCAAGGCTTCCAAGTCCTGGAATCGCTCGATCCGCGTGGTGTGTTCGAAGATGTTTTCCAGCTCAAGGCGGCGCGGTTCCAGCCACTCGCCTTTCGGGTCATCGATCAACAACGCGTTTTCCAGGTCGAGACGGAACGCCCGCGGGTTGAGGTTGTTGCCGGTCAGCAGCGTGTAGCGCTGGTCGATCCACATGCCCTTGAGGTGATAGCTGTTGTCGCCCTCACGCCACAGATGCAGGTTCAACTGGCCGCTGTCGATGTTGCGCTGATGGCGCTTGGCGAAACGGCGCAGGCTGATCTCGTAGAGATACGGCAGCGCGGCGATCACCTTGAATGGCTCGGTCGGCGGAATGTAGAAGTCGTTGGCGGTCTTGTCGCCGACAACGATATCGATCTTCACACCACGGGCCAGCGCCCGGTTGATCTCGCGGATCACCCCCAGCGGCAGGTTGAAGTACGGTGTGCAGATGGTCAGTTGCTTCTGGGCGCTGGCAATCAGTTCCAGAATCACCCGGTTCAGCGGATTGTTCTTGCCCACACCGAGCAACGGGCTGACCGTCAGGCCGGCATGCGCCGTGCTGCCGGCACTGGTGTCATACGCGGCGTATTTGAGACGGCTGCGCAGGTCGCCGATGTCGTTGCGCAGGCTGCGGGTGGTCGGCAGGTTCGGCAGGTCGAGGCGATGCACCGCTTTGGATTCGATCAGGCCGTGCTTGACCAGGTGGTGCATGGAGTCCGCCAATTCACGGTTCTGCAACACGTGATAACGGTCAAAGCGATACTTGTCGAACTTGTGCAGGTAGACGTTGTTCAGGCTGGCGCCGCTGTAGACCACGCAATCGTCGATCACGAAGCCCTTCAGGTGCAGCACGCCGAACAGCTCGCGGGTCTGCACCGGCACGCCATAAACCGGCACCACGCTCTGGTGGGTGCGGGTCATCTCCTGATACCAGGCGGCGTTGCCCGGTTGCTTGCCGGCACCGATCAAGCCGCGCTGGGCGCGCAGCCAGTCGACGACCACAACAATTTCAAGCTCGGGACGCTTGAGTTTGGCGGCGTGCAAGGCCTCGAGAATTTCCTGGCCGGCCTCATCGTTTTGCAGATAGAGCGCGACGAGGTAGATGCGCTGGGTCGCCTGGGCGATTTTCTCCAGCAGGCAACGGCGGAACTCGGCGGCACCGGACAGAATGGTCACGGCCTCGGCGGTCAGCGGAAAGCTGCGCAACTTGGGCAGCAGAGAGCGTTTGAAAAGCAACGGCATAGGGCTCGCAATGGGTCGAATCCGAAGAACCCGAGAGCTTACACCATCAACTCCTTCGGGTCTTCACGCCTGATTGATCGTTCCTACGTTCTGCGTGGGAATGCAGAGCGCGGGAACGATCGTAAAATAATTTCTTGACCAAGGAGAACGATCGTTCTACTGTTCATCACATGAACGAAATCACAAGCAACGACACGACCCGAGACATCATTCTGGATGTCACCGAAAAGTTGATCTACAAAAGTGGCATCGCGGCCACCGGCATGGATCTTCTGGTGAAAACCGCCGGTGTCTCCAGAAAGAGTATCTACCGCTACTTCGCCAACAAGGAGGAGTTGACCGTCGCCGCCCTGCAACGCCGCGACGTGCGCTGGATGCACTGGTACAGAAGCGCCGTCGATCAGGCCGAAACCCCGGCCGACCGCCTGCTCAACCTGTTTACCGTACTCAAGGGCTGGTTCGCCTCGGAAGGCTTTCGGGGCTGTGCCTTCATCAATACCAGTGGCGAAACCGGCGATCCCGAGGATCCGGTGCGCCTGGTCGCCAAAGACCACAAACAAAAGCTGCTCGACTACCTGTGCGAGCTGTGTACCGAACATGGTGCCGAGGACCCGCAGCTGTTGGCCAAGCAGCTGCTGATCCTGATTGACGGCGCCATTACCGTAGCGCTTGTGATGGGTGATCACAGTGCCGCCGATAATGCGCAATGCATGGCGCGAAAGTTATTGGACCTGTAACGCCTTAATAAGCCTGACAAGTTGTTTAACTGTTAATAGATCGGGAGACAAACATGTCTACTGCAGCCGAAGTTCGTCCGCCATTGCCACCGTTCAACCGTGAATCGGCCATTGAAAAAGTTCGTCTGGCCGAAGATGGCTGGAACTCCCGCGACCCGGAGCGCGTGTCGCTGGCCTACACCCTGGACACCAAATGGCGCAACCGCGCCGAATTCGCCAACAACCGCGAAGAAGCCAAAGGGTTCCTGACCCGCAAATGGGCCAAGGAACTGGATTACCGTCTGATCAAGGAGCTCTGGGCTTATTCCGACACCCGCATCGCCGTGCGTTACGCCTACGAATGGCACGACGACTCGGGCAACTGGTTCCGCTCCTACGGCAACGAGAACTGGGAATTCGACGAGCACGGCCTGATGTTCCAGCGTTACGCCTGCATCAACGACATGCCGATCAAGGAAAGCGAACGCAAGTTCCACTGGCCGCTGGGCCGACGCCCGGATGATCATCCGGGGTTGTCCGAGCTGGGTCTGTAATCACGGAGCCCGCCACTCACGATGGAAGCAGGGATGCTTCCATTTCGTGCTTTCCCCAAAACAACAATAGCCCATTGTTTTTATCGCAAAAGGTACTTATGGACTGTCAGTAATGACAGTAGCGACAACAGCAAATTCATCAAATCATTGTCATGCAGCCATATTTGGCCGAATTAACGGCCTCTCTATCGACCATGACAGTGAGCGACTGATATGACCCAGAAAAACATGGTTCCAAATGGTGATTTCAGCACAGGTGATTTCAGCGAATGGATTCCACAAGGTTACGACACACCGATGTCCGTCGAACGCCACAACGGTAGCTATGCCGCACGCTTGGTCGGTGGTAGAAACCAGGGGCAGAGTCTTGCAACAAAGACCTTTCACATTCAACCGGGAGTGTTCGCTTTCAGTTCCCGGATCCAGGCTCCCAATGCCGCCCCGTTGCAAGACACCAAGGATCGACGAATTCACATCCCGGTCCTCGGCAAAACCCCCAATCCAATGTTTCACGCGCACATCTACTGCACGCTCTGGACGACCAATCGCAACACTGGTGAGCATGAAGTATGGCCCGAAGTACGCTATGTCGATCCGCAAACAAGAACGCTGACGCTCAAAGGCACTATCCGGCCCGGTTACGAGTGGTTAAGTGTTCACTTCGCCATTCCCAACGATCCCTTTGGAAACAAAGGGCATTACCTCATCAGCAAAGTCTGGTTCTCGGTCGTGTAGCGACTTCCGTCCGAGCTCCACTTTATCGATGAGGATCCAAGTCGCGATGACCGGGTGTTACGGCTATGATGACCGCCCGCTCCTGCCCTGCCGAAATAAGCCGATTCCATGCCTTTCGATCTCAGCGTTGACCTCACTACCCTGGCCGTTCTGGCCCTTGTCGCTTTCATTGCCGGATTCATCGACGCCATCGCCGGCGGTGGCGGTCTGTTGACCACGCCTGCGCTGCTCACCGCCGGCCTGCCGCCGCACCTGGTGCTGGGCACCAACAAGTTGAGTTCGACCTTCGGTTCGGCCACCGCCAGTTTTACTTTCTACCGGCGCAAGCTGTTCCACCCAAGGCAATGGATGCACGCCATCATTGGCACGCTGGTCGGCGCCCTGACCGGCGCCATCGTCGCCCACTATCTGCCGGCGGAATGGCTGAACAAGATGCTGCCGGTAATCGTCTTCGCCTGCGGCCTGTACCTGTTGTTTGGCGGCACGCCGAAAGCGCCGCTGGACAGCGACGCACCGATCAAGAAAAAGTGGCAATCGACCCAGGGCTTCAGCCTCGGCTTCTACGACGGCGTGGCGGGTCCCGGCACTGGCGCGTTCTGGACCGTCAGCAGTCTGCTGCTGTACCCGATCGATCTGGTCAAGGCCAGCGGCGTGGCGCGCAGCATGAACTTCGTCAGCAACATTGCGGCGCTGTCGGTGTTCGTGTTTTCCGGGCAGGTGGACTGGATCATCGGCCTGAGCATGGGCCTGTCGGTGATGGTCGGCGCCTTCTTCGGGGCGCGCACCGCGATCAGCGGCGGCGCCAAGTTCATTCGTCCGGTGTTCATCACCGTGGTGCTGGGGTTGACCGTGCGTCTAGCCTGGCAGCACTGGTTCAGCATGGCCTAAACGCCGCGCTACATAGACGTCGATCAGGTAACGGGCAATCGATTTTGACGCCGGCAACGGCGGCAGATCGTGTACGTTGAACCACTGGGCGTCTTCGATCTCGTCTTCCTGACAGACAATCTCGCCACCGGCGTATTCGGCATGGAAGCCGAGCATCATCGAGTGTGGGAATGGCCAGCACTGGCTGCCCATGTACTGGATGTTCTTCACTTCGATGCTGACCTCTTCGCGTACTTCGCGGATCAGGCAATCCTCGGCGGATTCCCCAGGCTCCGCGAACCCGGCCAGCGTGCTGTAGACCCCGGTGACGAAACGCGGTGAGCGCGCCAGCAGGACTTCATCGCCACGGGTCACCAGCACGATCATGCTCGGCGAAATGCGCGGATAACTGCGCAGCTCGCACGGCTGACAATACATCGCCCGCTCCCGTGGCACCTGAGTCATGGCCTGACCGCAGTTGCCGCAGAACCGGTGTTCACGGGCCCAGGTGCCGATCTGTGCAGCATAGCCCAGCACTTTGTAGATCGTGTGATCGCCGTCGAGCATGAACGCCCGCAGCCCCTTCCAGTTACAACCCGACACCTCGCTGGTGTTGCGCAATTCCAGCAGGTAGACCGGCTCGCCATCGAGGTGGCCGATGCCGTGCTCGGCAAGGATCGACAAGTCCTGGCGCTTGAGCCATTCCCGGGGGAACAGCGCGCCGTTGTCATCGAACAGAAAACCCTCGGGGCTGCGCGCGACGGCCCAGCCGCCGGGTTGATCGGTGTCCAGTACTGCGGTGGTCCAGCGAGATGTCATGGTTTCTCAATCCAGAAATTCGGGTTTCTGTTTGCTCATATGGGCGGCCATGGCCACGCGCAAGTCGGTGGATTGCAACATGGCGGCGTTCCAGGTGGCAACGTACTCCAGACCATCGTCGATACGATGGTCGCGCATGTAGCTGATCATTTCCTTGGTGCCGGTGACCGCGATCGGCGACTTGCCGGCGATGTCCCGGGCAATGTCCATCACGCCTTCGATCAGGCTGTCCTTGTCGCTGTAGACGCGGTTGACCAGGCCGATGCTGCGCGCTTCTTCGGCGCCAAAGGTGCGACCGGTGTAAGCCAGTTCCCGCAGCATGCCGTCACCGATGATCCGTGGCAACCGTTGCAAAGTGCCTACATCGGCCGCCATGCCGATATCGATTTCTTTAATGGAGAATTGTGCATCTTCGGCGGCGTAGCGCATGTCGCAGGCCGCGATCAGATCGATGGCGCCGCCCAGGCAATAACCCTGAATCGCCGCCAGCACCGGTTTGCGGCAATTGTCGACAGCGTTGAACGAGGCTTGCAGGGTCAGAATCTTTTTGCGCAGCAGGCGTGCGTTGCGGCCGACGTCCTTGCCCAGCTCGTTGGCGACGCCGGCCAGCATCATCAGGTCGATACCCGAGGAAAAGTGTTTGCCGGCACCACTGAGCACCACCACCCGCACTTCGTCGGTGTCGTCGATCCACTGAAACACCTCGACGATTTCGCTCCAGAACGCGGCGTTCATCGAGTTGATTTTTTCCGGACGGTTGATCTGCACATGGGCGATGTTGTCGGCCAGTTCGACGCTGAAGGCGGTGTATTGAGTCATGGCAGAAATCCTTTACCGGGCTGAAAATGAGGCCCGAACTATAACAAGGCATCAGCACGGCGGTTCGGCCAAATGCGGGACTTTAGCCGTTCTTCACCGCGACGAAAGCGGCGGTCTCGTAAGGCACCGTCACCACCTCCCTGCCCCGCAGCTGCGGCTCGCCGGCAATCAGTTGAGCAATCTGCTCGTCGATCTTCGCGCGCTGTTGATCGTTCAACGCGGCAATGAAACTGGTGGATCGCACCCGGTTGAAAATCACATCTTCCGGCGAGCCGGTATGACCATGCTGAAAGTGCTGAGCCTGCAACGGCCCGAACGCCGGGTGTGGAAAGGCCTTGCGCCATTCGCCGGTGTAGAAGCGCGGCGTGTCGCCTTCCAACGCATTGACGATGGCGTCCAGCTTGGGCACCCAGTCGATCCGGGTGTCGCGCAGGTTCCAGATCAGGCCCAGTTTGCCGCCCGGCTTGAGCACCCGGGCGATTTCATCCAGCGCCTCGGTGCTGGCGAACCAGTGAAAGGCCTGCGCGCAGACGACGGCATCCACCGAGGCATCGGGCAGCGGCAAATCCCTTGCCGTACCGCTGACGGCCAACACCTGCGGCCAGGCCAGCGACAGCTTCTCCAGCATCTGCGCCACCGGCTCAACGGCAATCACCTGAGCACCGGTCGCCACCAATCGTCCGGTGAACTTGCCGGTGCCGGCGCCGAGGTCGATAACGGTCTTGTGGCCATCGAGGCCCAGTGTGCCCGTCAGCCATTCGGTAACGGCAGGCGGATAGTCGGGCCGGCCTTTGACGTAGGTGTCGGCGGCGGTTTTGTAGCCGCTGGCGGCCGAATGGTGAACCTGATCTTTCATGGCCAAACTCCCATGGTAGAACTGCAGATCGACGACGAACGCTGACCAGCATAGCGCCGGAAAAAGGGCTTTCCTTTAACAAAGCCTGACAAAGCAATGAATAAATGTTCACCCTGCGGTGTTCAAAGTGAAACATGACCCCCTGTGGAGCCTTGCCCATGACTATCCGTTCCGTTATGTTCGCCGCCCCGTTGCTGGTGGCCGCCGTTTTCGTGAGCCCCCTCGCCTTCGCCAATGGCGATGAAGAGGCGCCCGTTCAGAAACCCAACTGCCCCAAAGGCCAGGTGTTCGACACCAAAACGCAGAAGTGCGTGATGCAGACCAGCCATCTGGTGCCCGACGCCGACCGGACCGATTACGCCTACCGTCTGGCCAAGGCCGGCCGTTATGAAGAAGCCCTGGCCCTGCTCGATACGCTGGAACAACCGAACACCGCCAAGGCCCTCAACTATCGCGGTTATGCCACGCGCAAACTGGGGCGCACCGACGAAGGCATCGGCTATTACCTGCAATCGGTGAGGCTTGATCCGCAGTACGCGCAAGTCCGCGAGTACCTGGGCGAGGCTTATGTCATCAAGGGTCGCGTCGATCTGGCGCAGGAACAGTTGCAGCACATCCAGAAGATTTGCGGCACAACCTGCGAGGAATACCGAGACCTGGCCGAAGCCATCAACGATTCATCGAAAACCTGACACGACACGCGGAGGCGAACATTTTCAGCGATCAGGCCTTCAGAGCCGAACTCGGGCAACACCTGGCGCGCCTGTGGCGTTACGGCTTGCTGCTGTCGCGCAATCGGCACGTGGCCGAGGATCTGGTGCAAGCCACCTGCGTGCGGGCACTGGAGCGTGCCGGCCAGTACGTGGCCGGCACGCGCATGGATCGCTGGCTGCTGAGTATCCTGCATTCGATCTGGCTCAACGAAGTGCGCGCCCGCCGGGTGCGCCAGGGCCAGGGCGTGGCAGACGCCGACAGCCAGCTGACATTCGATGGCGAATACGCCGCGCAGACCCACGTCATGGCGGCGCAGGTGATCCGCCGGGTCGATGCGTTGCCCGAAACCCAGCGCGAGACGGTTTATCTGGCGTACGTCGAGGGCCTGTCCTACCGCGAAGTCGCCGAGATTCTGCAAGTACCGATCGGCACGGTCATGAGCCGCCTGGCCACCGCACGCCTGAAACTGGCCGAATACCCGCCGCTGCAAGCGGTACTGAACACCCCCGCAGGAGACCGGCAATGAATACGCCTTCCGACGAGCAACTGGTGGCGTATCTGGACGATGAACTGGACCGCGAACAGCGCAGCCACCTCGACAGTCTCATCGCCGACGATCCGCTCCTGAGCCTACGGGTGCAATGGCTGAGCCGCAGCAACCTGCCGTTCAAGACCGCCTATGACGAACTGGCGCAACAGGCGCCGCTCGATCGCTTGCAGGCCCGCCTCGATGCCGCGCCGTCACCGCAGAAGCCGGGTTTCAGCCGACGCTGGTTCATCGGCGCAGCGGCAGCGGGCGTGGCGCTCGCAGGTGTCGCGGCGGACCGCTTGTTCCTGGCCTGGCAAGCGCAGCAATCGCACAACTGGCGCGAACTGGTGGGCGATTACATGGCGTTGTACGTGCCGCAGACTCTCGAACACTTGCCCACCGATGAAGCCTCGCAACTGGCGCAGTTGCGAACCGTCGATGCGCGCCTGGGCGTGAGCCTGTCGCCCGCGAAACTGAAATTGCCCGGCGCCGTGTTCAAGCGTGCACAAATACTCGAATACGACGGCGTACCCATTGCGCAAATCGTTTATCAGGACGCCAGATACGGCCCGCTTGCGCTATGCGTGACGCGCTCGAACAGTGGCAGTCTTCCCGTGGAGCAGGAGCGTCGA
The DNA here is from genome assembly GCF_012974785.1 of Pseudomonas fluorescens. Classification (GTDB taxonomy): domain Bacteria; phylum Pseudomonadota; class Gammaproteobacteria; order Pseudomonadales; family Pseudomonadaceae; genus Aquipseudomonas; species Aquipseudomonas fluorescens_BT. The sequence goes on from NZ_CP027561.1 coordinate 3,312,847, forward strand.
CACAAAATGAATGTGGTGTACTGGACCGTTCACGAACATGCATGGATGTTGATCGGATACAACCCGACATCCGAGCTTCATGGTTTCGCCCGAACCCTGATCAATATTCAACTTTGATCGTGTCGAGGGAGAACCAGTCTGCCTTCGGACAGACAATCCGGATGAACTTTATCCCCGATGCCTCATGCAAGACGCTTTGTGGCGTGCTGTAGGACGTGCCGAGAGACTTGCTTGCAAGCAGGGTTCCGTGCGCAGACAGATACTCCACGAAACTGTCTTCATAGTTACTGCTTAAATGCCAGAAACTGGCGCAGGAACAGGCATCTTTCAACTCCAGCTCGACGATCACCGGCTCCGGAGTATTACTGTCGCGACCGATACTCAACACCTGTCCTTCAACCCGCCCGGCGAACGATTGGCCGATATCGGCACGTGGCATGATCGCGCACTCGCCACTACCCGACACAAAATTGATAAGCAGGTTGGCGGTTTCCATGATGCCCCCCTTCGTCACCACTTGCGCGGGTGCCTGCGTGAAGTCCTCCAATACCATGGCCGGCAGGTTCAGAACCTTATACTCGCGGGTTTTGAAAACCACGGCGGAGCGCTCGTCGTGATGACCGTCAAATGCCACCTTCAGCTCCAGGACCACCTTGGTTTCCGGCTTGAATTTCAGCAATAGATCCCGCATCAGCGCATTGTCCAGACCGGCCTTTGTTTCTGGCTCCGTGACCGGAGCGCCGTTGGCAATCGTGATCTCATGGTCCTTGTCATCGTGTCCGACACCGCATAGACGAAACCAGCGTAACTGCCCCACAGCCATCCCTGGCCACGGTTTGCAGGTTGCCTGAGCGTGCCCTTTGAATGCGCCCAGTTCGAGCACTTCATCCAGAGCCTGTGGCAACCCCGGGGTTGGCAAGCGCCGATCGGCGTCTTCGATCCTGTGGACGGTGACCTCCCGCTCGCCCGATGGCTGCGAGCCTCCTGCCTGCAGCAACTCCCAACCCAGTGTCATCGTTCGGCCGTGATTGGCCGCAAGCACTTCAGGCCTGAGTACAAAATTGGCACGGTGATTCTTGTTGAAGTTGACCGCCTTGAACACCGGTGAGCCAAGCCCTGGAGCCCCTTTGACCAGCAGACGAGCCTGATCGCCGTCCTGGGCCTCAAGGTGCTCGACACGAACGGTCAGACCCTCGGGAAAGTCCAATGGATCAAACTGATCGCCAGTCCCGACGAGGGTTGGAGGCAACAGATCACTGGTGGCGCCGCCAATGATGCGGACGGTCAACGTCTCGGAACGATCCAGCGGTACACCACCACTTACCCGGGTATACCGGAATTTAGCCGTGCCGTCCGCGGCGGCAGTGAGATAATTGTTCGGTACCGAGAACGTGTACATGAACGGAATGTTCTTGACCGTCTCGACCAACGTCAATGACTGCACGTCACCGATCGCATCCTGAAAGCGGCAGTACAGGTGAATGTCGTCACCTTTCATCCAGTCGCGTGACACGTACACCTGCGCAGTCGCGGGCCCGCCGGCAAGCTTGTCGAGGTCGATCGTATCGGGGTCATCTTCGGCGTCGGCAGGGTCTTCACTGACAATCGGCGGGTCGTACCATTGCCCCAAAAGATTGACGTACAAAGGCAATGCGACCGAGTACGGATTGTCGGTGTCCGGACCGTTGCCAACACAATCGGTCACCGTGTACTTCAACGGAAAATCCGCCGCGTCGCCCGCTTCGATGAACGTCGCTTCCTGGATCCTGATCACCAAAGGCTCTCCGCTATCGACGTCGGCCTGGGTCACAAGCCGCGTCAGGATCACGCCGTTGCAATCAAGTTGCACTTTGTCGAAAGCTCTCATCAGCGGATAGGAAAGCGTGACAGCAACGCCTTCCCGTGCCCGTTCGGGATTGACGCCTTCATCGAGGACCACTTGCTCGACTTTCAGCTTCAGCTCCGAATGCCCCTCCTTCTCGGGAAAACGATCCACCAGCCCCGGACGTTTGTCATGGAACCAGACCTGCAACGGGTATGAAGTTTCAATCTCGACGCCGCCTCGTTCCAGGCTGTAGTCCAGCGTGTTAAGCCCGACCTTCAAAAATTTCACCGGAACATACAGGTCCGCTCGTTGGTTTTCCTCTCCGACGGGAATCGGTTTAGTTGCCACTACAACACCGTCAAGTCGTAAGACAAGCCTGTCATCCGCAACCATACCCGCCGAAGGCTCGATGAAAACCTTGACCCCCTCGGGATAGAGATAAGTCAGCGCCAACGGCAGTCCGGCATCGACCGGTTGCGGCGCGGACACCGGTTGTTTCATACCGGGAATACGAGGTTGAACGAGTGTAGGGACGGCCATCGTCTTCAGTCCTTTGCCAGCGGATCGAAAGGGATTGATCACTGCAGGATCGCGTTGCCTGCCATCAGATACCCATGCAGCGAAGGCCACAACTGTCATATCTGACAGGTGTTTTCTCGAAGAAAATGATCAAGAATTGCTGTTGAATTGCGCTCGCCCGATCAGGCGCACGAGGCAGGCTGTACTATGCTGGACCAGTGACTTTCCAAGTAAGGATTACCGATGTCTATCACGCCTCGTAGTGCATTGCTGGTCATCGATGTACAGAACGACTTCATTCCCGGCGGCCAATTGCCGGTGCCCGAGGGAGATCGGATAGTGCCGTTGGTCAACGATCTCGCCCGCCAGTTCAAACAGGTCGTGATCGCACAGGACTGGCACCCTGCCGGCCATGCGTCGTTCGCCTCCAGTCACCCCGGCCACAAGCCCTACGACGTGATTCAACTGCCCTACGGCGAACAGACCCTGTGGCCGGATCATTGCGTGCAGGCCACCCGGGGTGCCGAACTCCACCCGGAATTGAACCTGCCCCATGCGCAACTGATCATCCGCAAGGGCTGCAACCCGGACATCGACAGCTATTCGGCGTTTCTGGAAGCGGACCGCGTCACAACCACAGGTCTGGCGGGTTATCTGAAGGAGCGCGGCATCGACACGGTGTACATGGTCGGCCTGGCGCTGGATTTCTGCGTGATGTTCTCCGCGCTGGATGCACGGGCCGCGGGGTTCAATGCGTTTGTGGTGCTGGATGCATGCCGGGCGATTGATCTGAACGGCTCGCTGACGGCGGCGATCGAGCGGATGCAAGTGGCGGGGGTCGGCCTGATCCATTCCACTGAACTGCTTTGACTGACGCCTGTTATCTCACGCTGATCGCTGTGCACTAATCGTTCCCACGTCGAGGCCTCGAACCTTTTGCGTGGGAACGATCATCAACGAGCGCTAAACGGGGGTTGGTAGCCACAGCCTGAACCGCGCCCCGCCCAACGGCGAACCTTCCACCGTCAACGTCCCGCCCTGGGCTTCCAGCGCCCGACGGCTGATTGCCAACCCCAGTCCAAACCCGCCGGTCGCCCGATCCCGGCTGCGATCCAGCCGATAGAATGGCTCGAATATCCGCTCCCGCTCGTCTTCCGGAATGCCGATCCCGTCGTCATCCACCCAGATCTCACAGCCCTTCGGGCAAACCTGCACACCGATCTGAATGCGCTTTTCGCAGTAACGCATGGCGTTACGCAACAGGTTCTGAATTGCACGGGCGGTCAGGCGTGGATCAAGGGAAAAACGTTCCAGCTGATTATGCAGCAGCACATCGATGACGATTTCCGGTGATTCCAGCTCTTCGTCGACGCTGCCCAGAATGCTGTCGATGAACTCGTCCAGCGACACTTCGACCTGCTCCGGCAACTTCGCCGGATTCTGCAGGCGGCTGTAGGACAGCAACTCCAGCACCAGCTCATCCAGTTCGCGGATGTGCGCGACCAGCCCTTGCAGGCGTTCGCGGCTGGCTTGCGGCAAGTCATCGGACAGCGCCAGCGCCAGGCCGAAGTCCAGGCGGGTCAGCGGCGTGCGCAATTCGTGGGACACGGCGTTGAGCAAGTCCCGCTGCTGGTTGAGCAGGTTTTCGATGTCGCCGGCCATGGTGTCGAACACGTTGGCCAGGCTGCCGATGTTGGAGCTCGGGCCAATCTGCGTGCGCTCGCTCAAATGGCCCTTGCCGAAACGTTCGGCCGTGCCCTTGAGGCGTTCCAGGTCGCGCCAGTGCGGACGAAACCAGAGCAACAGGCACGCCAGCAGACTCGCGCCGATCAGCACGTTGATGCTCCAGTACAACAGGTTCACGTCCATCGGATCCGGCGGGACCACCATTTGCACGGCCACCTGGTCGTTCAGCGGCGTCACCGCCAGCGTACGCCAGCCCCAGTCGCCGATGCGCACCACGTTTTCGCCACGACGCAGGCGCTCTTGTTCGATCGGGGTGAAATCGGCGTTATCGATACGGGCGAGGACGATGTGCAGCGGCTGGAAATCCTTGTCCATCGACGCCGCAACCGCCGGCCACTGATCCTGCGGCACGGCGCGAAACTGCTTGGTGATCAGCGATTGCAGGCCACGGGAATAATCGAGGTTGTAGGTGACGAACCGCTGCTTGAACGCCATCACCACCAGATCCGGCACCAGATAGATCGCCGCGCTGTAGGAAACGATCGTCACCAGATAGAGGCGAAACAGGATTCTGAACATCGAATCAGCATTCCCACTCGGAACGGCTGAACAGATAACCCTTGCCCCACACGGTCTTGATCTTGCGCGCTTCGCCCGCGTGGTCGTCGAACTTGCGTCGCAGCTTGGAAATCGCCACATCCACCGAGCGGTCGGTGCCGTTGAACTCTATGCCGCGCAGGCGTTGCAGAATCTGGTCGCGACTCAGCACTTCACCGGCATGACGGGCCAGCACCACCAGCAGGTTGTATTCGCCGCTGGACAGTTCAACCGGCTGATCGCGCCAGGTCACCGTGCGCTCCGACAGGTCGATGCACAGGTTGCCCATCAGGATGCGGTCGTTGGCGGTCATCGGCTCGCCGAGGCTGCTGCGACGCAGCAAGGTGCGTACCCGCGCCAGCAAAACCCGTGGTTCGCAGGGTTTGGTCACGTAATCGTCGGCGCCCATTTCCAGGCCCAGCACCTGATCGTGGCTGTCGTCGCGGGCGGTCAGCATCAAAATCGGCAGCGTCGCCGAGTCTGCGCGCAGCAGGCGACAGACCTGCAAGCCGTCGAGGCCCGGCAGCATCAGGTCGAGAATCACCAGGTCCGGCGGATTGAGCCGCGCCCGTTCGCGCACATGGTCGCCTCGGCCGATCACGCTGACGGAATAGCCGTTGCGCTCGAGATAGCTGGAGATCAGTTCGGCGAGGGCGGTGTCGTCTTCGACCAGGAGGATGTTGGGCATTGATGATCCAGAAAGTGCTGTGGCGACTGGCTTGCCCGCGAAGGCGGCATATCTGTCGCAATAAATTTCAAGGCGTAAAGGATATACGCCCTCACTCGTCCCTGAGCAAAACCCTTACACAATTTCACACAGCACCTACAAAGCTTCACCGCTACCCTCTGCGACTGTCCGTAGGATGCGCAGATCAATATTGGGGGTTGTACATGTCGAAGAATCTGCTGGCCGGGCTCGGCCTGATCGCATTAGCGCTGACGCTGAGTGCCTGTGATAAATCCTCGAACGCCGAGGAACAGGCGCCGCCGGCCACCGTGCGGATCGAAACCCTTGAGGCGCGCCCCCTGTCGATCAGCAGCGAACTGAGCGGGCGGATTGCCGCCCCGCGCATCGCCGAAGTCCGCGCCCGGGTCGCCGGCGTGGTGCTGCAACGCACCTACCGCGAAGGCAGCGACGTGAAAAAAGGCGACGTGCTGTTCCGCATCGATCCGGCACCGTTCAAGGCTGACCTCGATAGCGCCGAAGCGGCCCTGCGCAAGGCCGAGGCCAACGCGTTCCAGGCGAAGTTGCAGGAGCAGCGCTACGCCCAGTTGATCGACGACAAGGCCATCAGCGCTCAGGACTACGACAACGCCCGCGCCAACGCCCGGCAGACCGCCGCCGACGTGGCCGCCAACAAGGCTGCCGTCGAGCGCGCCAAACTGAATCTCGGTTACGCCACCGTCACCGCGCCGATCTCCGGGCGCGTCGGGCGTGCCCTGGTGACTGAAGGCGCACTGGTCGGCCAGAA